>JAKSTQ010000016.1 GCA_024402475.1 Treponema sp.
TGGTATATTAAAAAATGCTGAGATTGACTTTATCGCCACAAAAGGAAATGAAAAACTTTACTTCCAGGTGTGCTATCTTCTTGCCAGCGACGAAACAGTCAAGAGAGAATTTGGTGCATACAACAGCATCCGTGACAACTATCCAAAGTACGTTCTTTCTCTTGATAAGTTTGATTTTTCACAGAATGGAATTATACATAAGAATTTGATTGAATGGTTGCTTGAAAATTAGCCTATCCCCACCTTGTCAATTCTTTGTATTCCTGGGAATTGGGGTCGTAGGTGTCGATGATGTCCTGGCTGTAGGTTTTGCCGTTGGTGATGTTGAGGGTTGTTACGTCTGGCATGGCAGAAAGAAGGCGGACAATTGCAAGGTCGCTTTCGAATGATGTCATGCTCTGGGCTGCTCCGGATGTGTGGGAATGAAGGCGGAGTTTGCGGTAAACAAAACGCTTGATTCCTGCCTGGAGGCTGTATTTAAGGCAGTTGTCGCAGGTTGCAAGGTTATTGTAGATTGTGCAGCCTGTAAGATCCTGGTGCGCAAAAAGAATTGCGTTCATTTCGGAATGAACTGCGAATCGGTATTTTAACGGTCGTTCACTTAAAGTAAGTTTTGACTCGTCTGCGCCCTGGATAAGCCCGTTATAGCCTACAGAAATTACACGGTGATTCTGGTCAACAATGACGCAGCCGCATTGAGAAGAAGGGTCTTTGGATTTTTTTGCAACTTCTGCTGCGATGTTGAGGAAGTATTCGTCCCAGTCTTCTTGTTTTCCCATAATGCGGTCTCCGTAAGAGTGTGATAAGAAATTATAGCATATATAAAAAGAACTATAAAGGTAGATCTAAAGGAAAATTCATTCTTGATTTTCATGATGAATTGAATTCGTTATAATCTGATTATTATGTGGATGCTGTTGACTTTAGTTTACGCTTTGATAAAAGGTGCCCGTGAAATCTGTAAGAAAAAGGCGCTTGAAAAAAATTCACTTATCGAAGTGCTTTTGATTTATACCTTTATTTCCTTTTTGATTTGTATTCCTCAGGCGCCTGATGCTATGGGGCTGACTGTCCGCCAGTATATCTGGGTTGCCGTTAAGGCGTTTGTAATTTTTGTGGCATGGATTGCGGGCTTTAAAGCTATTAAATTTCTGCCCATCAGCATGTATGGAATTCTTGATCTGTCACGTGTGCTTTTTGCAAGTTTTCTTGGAATTACAATTCTTGGTGAAACAATTTCTCTTAACAAAGGAATCGGGCTTATTCTGGTAAGCGTCGGTCTGTTGTTTTTAAAGTTCAATCCGTTCAGAAAAAAAGAAGCTGTTGAAGTAAAGCAGGAAGTTTGCGTTACTGCGGAAGGCGAAAAGGCTAAAGTTCCTTTTACTCAAACTATGACCTGGTTTGTGTTCCTTGCGTTTTTGTCGTGCGTGTTGAATGCGGTTTCGGGGCTGCTTGATAAAATCCTCATGAAGGAAATGAATTCAAGCCAGCTACAGTTCTGGTACACTTTTTTTATGGCCTGCTATTATGGAATTTATGCGCTTGTGACTCGTGCAAAAATCAGCAGTTCTGTCTGGAAGAATATCTGGATCTGGCTTCTGGCAATTGGTCTTATTGTGATGGACAAGGCTTTGTTTATTGCAAATGGAATTCCTGAAAGTCAGATTACTGTAATGACTTTGATTAAACAAAGCAGTGTTGTCGTTGCGATTATCGCCGGCAAATTCATATTCCACGAAAAAGATATCCTGCATAAAATTGTGTGTGCACTGATTATCATTGCCGGAATTGTTGCTGGGGTTATGTAGGCAAGGCGGCCGGCTTAAGATTTTAAATCCGCTGGCTCTGGAATACTTTGCTGCAAAGTCAAACATAAAGTGCGAAATTCCTTTGCCTCGTGCTGATGCTTTTACGGCTGTTCGGTGAAGGGTTGCGTATTTGCCTTTGAGTTCATTTATAATTCGTCTGGATTGAATTCTGTGTTAAGTGAATAAAATTCCTTTTATTTTATGTAATCGAATGACATATCATTTTTTACGATAATTCTGCATTTTCGTTTTGTTCCGAATTTTGCGTACTGTTTGATATCAAGTGCCATTGGGCTTGCAAGTTCTTCGGGGTCGTAGGAAAGATTCACTGTTACGGATTTTGCGCCGTCTGTTATCTGCGAGAATGCTCCGTTCAGTGCGATGATACTTTGAACTGCAGGCCAGTATTGTGTAAGGCTTCTCTGTGCCAGAAGATTCTGAAGGAACGCAAATTGTGTTTCCTGAATTTTCTCAAAACCAATATTGCAGTCCGGCTTTTTATTATTCTTTTTTGACCAAAGCGAAAATTCATTTATGAGCTGAGATGGCTGCATTTTTAATAAATGACAGACACTCATAAACCATGGAACAGCCCGCCCGTCGTTGTAAAAGAAGTTGCAGGCATTTGAAAATTCACGGGCTTTTGAAATATCCTGTTCCGGGAACTGCGGTGTGAGTAAAATTGTGTATGGTGCTTCTGTCATAAATTCCAGTCCGAATTTTTCTGCATCATCGTAGAGAACTGTTCCAGGCAAAACCGAAAGACAGAAGGTTTCAAGATTGTTTGGATAAAGTTTAAGCGCAAAATCAACGGAATTGATAAAGCTCTGATAGTTGTCGCCCGGCAAACCGTAAATTAAATCAAACCCGAAAATAACGCCTTCGTCATTGAGGAATCCGATGTTACGTGTGAACTGCTGTTTATTGAAACTGCGGTTTACATTTTTAAGGACTTCTTCGTTTGTGCTCTGCAATCCGAACTGTAGACTGCATGGAATTTTTGTAAAGGCTTTTGCCATTTCGCGGTCAATGAATTCTGCGCGGGCTTCGAAATAATAAAATGTATCCGGTGTTGTTTTTGCAATGAGCTTTAATATTTCAAGAGCGCGTTTTTTATCTGCATTGTAAGTCGGGTCAAGGACAAAAACCTGGCGGACTTTTTTCTTTTTAAAAAGTTCAAGTTCTGCGCGGATTTTGTCCATTGGAAAATATTTGATTTTTTTTGAGCCTTTGGATTCAAAGCAGTAAGTGCATTTGAAAGGACAGCCGCGGGACAATTCCCAGAGGGCGCCGCCTTCAAAGTCTGTTGGGTCGATTGTGCCGTCAAGATATGGTCCTGTGGTGCAGGAGATCGGGCACTGGTTTGCGGCGCCCGGGTTTGAGTCTGCAGGGTGGTCAAGAAGTTTTAGTAAGAGCTGGCAGTTTTTGTCTTCGCCTTCTCCGGTAATGATGTGGTCAAAGTTTTTGAAGGAGTCAGGGTTGGCTGTAACTTCAGGGCCGCCGCATAACAGCTGGCAGTCTGGATTTCTGGTTTTTAAAATTGCGGCTGCTGCTTCGGATTCGTGATGATTCCACACATAAATTGAAAAACAGATAAAGTCATAGTTTTTGTCTTCTGTAATTTTATCTGCAAGAAATTGCGGAACACGATTTTGTTTTTCTGCTTCGATATATTGCGGATCTTCTTTTGAAATCCATTTAAGTTTTACATCAACCAGGTCTTTTAATACAGAATGATTTTTTACTGCAGAAGCTACGCATGCGGCTCCCAGCGGAAGACTTTGTGGAGAAGTTTCTATTAATAATGTAAAAAAACATACTGATTTCTTCATTTATTTTCCTGATTATTTTTCGATTACTACCGGCTTTGTGATTTCTTCATTATGAAAGTCTTTAAACCATACTGGTTCTGCAACTTCGCTCTGCCCGTTTCCTATGTAGCGGTTGAGCCATTTGATTCCGCGCCAGTCTCCTTCTTTAAATCCTGCATTCTTAAAATGGCCGACTTCTGTAAATCCCAGTGCTGTATGGAATGCAAGGCTTGCTTCGTTTGTGTCTACAATTACTGCATACATATACTGAAAATTCTGCGCTCTTAATGTCTGTGAGAATTTTTCATAAAGGGCCGAAGCGATTCCTGCACGGCGTGGTGTATCTTTTGCCAGTGCGATTGTCCATTCTACATTCCATTTATATGCATCATGCGGGCGAAGTGGTTCACCACAGCAGTATCCAAGAATCTTTCCTGATTCATCTTCTGCAACATAAAACGGATATTGCTTCAATGTATCTGTAATTTTGTCCTGATATTTTTCTACTGAAGGATTGTCAATCGTAAATGTTACATTTGGACCTGGTACATAAGTTCCGTAAATATCGTGGCATGCCTTTGCATCGTTTATTGTTGCCAGCCGGATTGTATATTTCATGTAATCAGCTCCTTTAAATTCGATTTCGTAGAATTCGTTTAATTAAATTTAAATTTATGAAAATAAATTGTCAATAAAATAGGTTGTTTAAATTGAAAATATCCCCTCATGAACGGTAAAAAGATGTAATCATAAAAATGCTGAAAGACTTTTTCTGAGTGGTAGTATTTTTATGTTAAGAAAATCTTTTTTTGTTCGTGAGGGGATATTCTCTATATTAATGTAAAAAGTGCATGGCAATAATTGAAAAAGATACTATAATAATGTTAAGGAGATTTGATTTGAACGAATTGCTGGTTGGGACTAGCGGTTATGACTATCCTGAATGGAAAGGAATTTTTTATCCTCAAGATTTAGCCCGCAGGGATTTTCTGGAATATTATTCGACAAAATTCAATGCCCTTGAACTGAACAGTACTTTTTATAACATGCCTGATGCGGGCCGTCTTTTGAGTTTTTGGGAACGGTCCCACGGAAAAATAAAATTCAGTGTAAAGGCTAACCGTTTATTGACTCATGAACCTGGACATGACTGGCATGACCGTGCTTTGGAATTTAAAGCTGCTGTGAAACCCCTGATGGAAAAGGATTGTCTTAGCGCTATACTTTTTCAGTTTCCGCAAAGTTTTGGCTATTCCCCGGATAAACGCATTTACCTCAAAAATCTTATAGATGAATTTGAACACTTCCCGGTTGCTGTTGAATTCCGGCACAGAGACTGGATAAGACAATCTGTATTTGACGGCCTTGAAAAAATGAATGCATCACTTGTATTTTGTGACATGCCCCAGCTGAAAAATCTTCCCGACGGAATCGGTTGCAATACACCTTTTGTCGGTCCTCAGGCTTATATCCGTCTTCATGGCCGTAATGCTGATGCCTGGTATGCTCGTGGTGATAATGTTAGTGCAAGTGCCCGTTATGATTATGATTATAGTGATGAAGAATTGAACCAGTTTGTTCCTGTAATTAATTCCGCATATCAAAAAGCTAAAATCGTACAGATCTTTTTTAACAATCATCCAAACGGAAATGGCGCAAAGAACGCTTTACGGATCAGGGAATTGAAGGGTTAAATTTATAAAGCCCGGCAGCGGTATGAAGTGTATTTCATTTATTTAACGCTGCCGGGCTTTTTGTTTTTATTTAAGGAATTCTACAGCCTGTTCGCCTGCGATTTTTCCGTAGATACAGATATCTGCAACTGCGTTACCGCCGAGACGGTTTCCGCCGTGAACGCCGCCTGTAACTTCTCCTGCTGCGTAAAGGCCTGGAATCGGATTGTTTCCTTCATCAAGTACCTGAGCGTTTGTGTTAATTTTTACACCGCCCATTGTATGATGAATTGCTGGTCCGACTTCTACTGCATAGAATGGTCCTTTTGTAAGTGGGCGAGGCATTTCGTTTGCCTTGCGTCCCAGTGGATCGTTTCCGCTTGCCTGGATTTTTGCATAACCTGTCATTGTTGCCTTAAGGTCTGCTGCAGGAATTCCAAGTTTTTCGGCAAGTGCTTCAACTGTATCTGCCTGTGTAAGAAGTCCTTTTTTTGCATAGCCTTCGATTGCTTTAAGGCTTTCGCGAACATCCTGGTCAAACAGAAGATATGCTGTCTGGCCTTTTTGTTCAAGGATTGCTTTACTCATAACATCACGGGTTGCCATTTCTGTGCAGAAGCGTTTTCCTTCTCTGTTTACCATGATTGCGCCGTTTCCGCGTACTGCTTCTGTAATCATTGTTCCGTTACCTGGAATTACTGTCGGGTGTGTCTGGATTTCATCCATCTGAACAAGCTGTCCGCCAAGTTTTGTAATCCAGTCAAATGCATCACCTGTTGCACCTTTGTGGTTTGTTGTTCCAAAGCCTTTAAGTTCTGGCTTGTATTTTACAACCATGTCTGGGTTTGCACCAAAACCACCTGTTGCGATGATTACTGTTTTTGCCTTGATTGTGTAATTCCCGTTTTTACTTTCTACTTTAACAAGATAGTTTTTTCCGTCTTTTGTTATGTCTGTTACTTTTGAAGAAAGTCTTAAATCTGCTCCTGCTTTTACGCATGCTTTTTCAAGTACTGGTACAAGGTGTGCTCCGACTGCTGCGCCGCCCTGTGGACGGTGTGTGCGTTTGTTTGAAGATCCTGCCATCTTTCCAACATCTGTAAGGTCTGCTCCAATTGAAATGAGCCAGTCTACTGTTGCTGCTGATTTTTCTACCATGTTGCGAACAAGTTCAGGATCGTTTTTGTTGTATCCGCCTTTCATTGTATCGTTGAAGTAGGAATCGTTTGAATCTTCAATTCCCAGTTTTTCCTGAATGCGGGTCTGGCTGGCATTAAGTCCGCCTGTTGCAGCGATTGTATTACCGCCTACGTTTGCCATTTTTTCAAGGAGAATTGTTTTCTTTCCTGCTGTTGCTGTTACATTTGCTGCAGTCATTCCGGCTCCGCCTGCACCGATAATAACTACATCACATTTTGTGTCTTTGTATGTCTTAACTTTTTCTGTTTTTCCTTTTGCAAGTGCAAGGGCAGAACCGAATGCCTTAAGTGTTGCGTTGGAAGTAATTGTTGCGCCTGATACTGCATCAATTCCTGCTGTTGAACCTTTCTGTTCAACAAGTACTGCCATCTGCTGTGCTGCCGGTTTTGCAAAATCTGTTTCTTCTTCTTTAAGAACCTGGGCTTTTACAACTTTGCCGTCTTTAACTTCAATGCTAACTTCGATTGGTGCATTGCGTCCGTCAGCTGCTGCTGTATAAGTTCCATCTGTAAGTGTTGAATTAACATCTGATGTTTTAACTGTAAAAAAGATTGCAACCGCAGACAGAATTATGAATGTCGGGATTGCAAGTACTCTTAAATTTTTCATGATAACCTCCAGATTATGAAATTACTTAAATAATAGCACGAATCCCGTTATTGGTATATGAAAAAAAAGTTAAATGGTATAACATATAGGTATGGAAAAGAAAAAACATTACGAAGTTGTTGCTGCAATAATCTCAAAGACAATTGACGGACAGAAAAAAATATTCTGTGCACAGCGTCCTGGTCCAAAACCTGACAGACAGCCAAATGAATCAAATTTCAAATGGGAATTTCCCGGCGGAAAACCTGAACAGGGAGAAACTCACGCAAAGGCTCTTGTCCGCGAAATCAAGGAAGAACTTGGCGGTAAGATTAAGGTCGGCGAATTTGTTACAACCGTAATTCATGAATACAGCGATTTCCATATTACAATGCATGTTTACAATTGTGAACTTGAGCCTGATTCACCGGACTTTGTCCTTAAAGAACATCTGGACAGTAAGTGGCTTTCTTTTGAAGAATTAAAAACCCTTGAATGGGCGCCGGCTGATCTTGCTGTTGTTGAACAGCTGACTGCTAAAAAAGAGCCTTTGAAAATTCAGCTTAAAGTGCCTCATGTTCCTCATATAAAATTCGGTTCAAAAGATGAAAAATAATTTTACAAAGTGGGTCGCTGCCTGGGGAACTGCAACTTCCATCGCTGACCGTAAGGAATGTACTTATTCCAGAAATTTAACTCTGTGCTATCCGGTTTATATTCCATTCAATGCAGGCAAAATCCGTCTGCACTTTTCTAACTTCACCGGAACTGAACCTGTCGTACTTGAAAAAGTTTTTGCTGACCATAATCAGCTTACCTTAAACGGTTCAGAAAAAATTACGATTCCGGCCGGCCAGGAAATTACAACTGACGAAATTGAATTCAATACCAGTCGCGGTCAGACTGTTAACATTTCTTTCTATATTAAAGACTTTGCTCAGATGAATGCGGGAACTCTTGTGACCGGTCCTCTTTCCGGCGGAACTTATGCTTACGGAGATTTTGCCGGCAAGGATGAAATTCCTGATGACCTTTGCAATAAAACAAACTGGTACTGGTTTTTAAATACGGTTGATGTTTTTACAGAAGAAAATAATTATGCTCTGTGCTGTTACGGGGATTCCATTACAGCACAGGACTGGCCTGACTTTCTTGTAAAGGAACTGGAAGCCCGCAATATCGAAAATGTTTCTGTTATCCGCCGTGCTGTCTGTGGAACAAGAATTCTCCGTCAGTACGATTGTATCACTTACCAGGCTTACGGGCTTAAAGGTGCCGTCAGATTCCCTGTAGAACTGAACATTGCCGGCTGCCAGAAAGTAATCATTCAGCATGGAATTAATGACATCATTCATCCGGTTGGAGTTGAAGTGAATAAGTTCCGGCCGATGAGTGATATGCCTGATGTAAAAGATTTGATTAAGGGCGTACAAGAAATTTACATGCCTTATTGTCGTGAACATAATTTTAAGGTTTACAGCGGAACTCTGCTTCCGATTTACGGCTGGCGGACTTATGCTGAATTCAGGGAAGAAGTTCGCAGTGCTTACAATGACTGGTTAAGGACAAGTTCTGACTTTGACGGATGCATTGATTTTGACAAGGCTGTCAGGGATGAAAAAAGCCCTGAACGTTTTGCTCAGGGCTTTGATTCCGGCGACCACCTGCATCCAAGTAAAGATGCTTACAGGGTAATGGCAAAAGCGGCCGCTGATTATCTGTTCTAGATTTTTTTTGCAAGTTTTCTGTAATGCAGGTAGTTTAAGATGAATCGTACAAATTCATCGGCTAAGACTGCAAGGAAAACGCCCTGGATTCCAAGTTTAAAGACAAATACAAAAAGGCACGCACTTCCTACTACAAAGAAGGTTCCAAAAATCTGAGTAAAGAACATCCATCTTGTGTCGCCTGTTGCACGGATTCCATAACCGATAACGATGTTCCCGGTTTTTGAAATTAAGTTAAGGCACATCAGCAGCATGAACGGCGCACAGTTTTTTACAAATTCCATGTCATCTGAGAACAGGCTTAAAATCGGTGTTGGAATTACAAGACACACAACTGAAAGCACAAAGATTATTCCTTCGCAGATCAGCATGGCTACTTTGTTGGTTGAACGGTAGCGGTTCTGGTCTTTAGCACCGACTGCTTCACCGGAAAGTGTCATGTTCGCCTGACCGAAAGAAGCAACAATTACTGTTATCAATAAACCTACTGCAAAAACTGTTGAATAAATTCCTGCTGCGTTTTTATCAATCTTATTGAGAATGACTATCATTATAAGGTTTCCGAAATTCCATGCGAAATCTTCCAATGCAGCGTTGAGGCCGAGCTTGAATGATTCCCAGTACGGACGGATTTTTGCAAGGAAAACAATTTTTGTGCGTGGTCTGGTTGGAAGCTGTTTACTTGTCATGAAGATGCACCAGGTGTAGACAAAGCCGATGTATTCTGCAATGGTTGTTGCGATTGCGGCTCCCTTAATTCCCAGTCTTGGAAATCCCCAGTTACCGAAAATCAAAAGCCAGTCTAAAAGAACGTTAAGCAGGGAACGGACTATTCCAAAAATTGCAAGTGGTCTTGTGTTATTGGAAGTCTGCATGATGACCATCGAAGAAGCTTCAAGACCGACAATCAGAAAAATCGGCGAAAACCATCTGATGTAATCAAGACACATAGGAATCATGTCTTTATCAACATCCATTAATTTGAGAACAGGTTCAGCAAAGAAAAACCAGAACAAAAATAACAGGACTGGAACAATGTTATTCCACTTCATAAGTGAAGCTGCAACTTCTTCTGTTTTATCTTTATCTCCTGCTCCAACTTTCTGGCTGATAATGATTGATGCACCCATTGTTACAGAAAAAACAAAAGACATTGTTGTCCACAATGGTGTGCTTGCGTTACTGAGGGCGCTCATGTAAAGGCTGTCAAAATGGCCTAGAAATGCACGGTCAATCAGCATCTGAATCTGTGCAACAATATTTCCCAGCATAATCGGCAGGGCAATTTTCAAAAGCGGACGTGCAAAATATGAATAGTTAGTTTTCATTCTATTAAGTAAATTGAATTCAAAGCTTTAAATCAAGTAGAGCTGTTCTATAACTGATAATAATAAAATGATATAACCGTTTGAATTGTAACGTACGAATAAAATTGTTAAAATAGTAGAAAAGTTTGATATTTATTAACCAGGAGAATTTTTAATGGCCAAACCTGTTTTTTCTTTTGAAGTATTTCCGCCTAAAAAAACAATGGGAATTGATGTTGTATATAATACTCTTGATGAGCTTAAGGAACTTCACCCTGATTTTATTTCTGTAACTTACGGGGCAGGCGGTTCTGAAAATTCTTCCAATACATTGAACATTGCAAACCGTATTGAAAAAGTCTGTGGCGTAGAAAGCGTTGTTCACCTTCCATGTATCAATATGACTAAAGAAGATGCTTCAAAAGTGCTTGAGGAATTTAAGGCTGCCGGTGTTAAAAATATTCTTGCTTTGCGTGGTGACAGAATTCCTGACCGTCCGCCGCTTAATGATTTTCCTCATGCAAGTGATCTGATTTCGTTTATTAAAGAATGGGATAAAGATAATCAGTTTAAAATTTATGCGGCGTGTTATCCTGAAATGCATCCGGAAAGTCAGAATGTGATTGCTGATGTTAATGCGTTAAAAATCAAACAGGATGCCGGTGCACAGAGTTTTTTGAGCCAGCTTTTTTTTGACAACGAAAAATTCTACCGCTTTACTGAACGTGCGCGTCTTGCGGGTGTAAACGTTCCTCTTGAAGCCGGAATCATGCCTGCGACAAATAAAAAATCAATTGAACGCATGGTGTCCCTTACAAATGCGGAACTTCCTGCTAAGTTTACAAAGATGATGGCAAGGTATCAGGATAATCCGGAAGCAATTCGTGATGCAGGAATTGCATATGCCATCGATCAGATTGTTGACCTTGTAACAAACGGCGTAGAAGGAATTCATTTATACACAATGAATAACTCTTATGTTGCCCGCAGAATTAACGAAGCTGTCAGAAGTCTTTTCTGTTAAAGGCTGGCTTGATGGCAAATTGTTTTTTCTATAACAAAGAAAAATCTGAAGTAAAACCGGTTTTTGACGAAGCTGCCCGCTATCTTGGTTACACAAAATCCAGTCAGCCGGATGCTGCAGTTACTGAACTGATAAAAGTTGGAATCTGCAGACTGCATGATGTGATTATTCCAAAACTGGTTTATTCAATTTTTGATGTAACGGTAAAAGATGACAAAATCAATTTTGCTGATATGCAGATAGAAAGTCACAGTCTTGCAGTTAATCTTTCCGGCTGTAAAAAAATTCTGCTTCTGGCAGGAACAATTGGAGCGGCCGTTGATTCTATGATCCGCAAAAGTCAGGTAACTGATTCTGTAATGGCTGGTGTCATGCAGGCGTGCGGTGCGATGTTTATAGAAAGTTTTATTGATGATTTTAATGATTTTGTAAATCAGAATTTTGCAGGGCAGAAAATGAGCACGCGGCCAAGATTCAGTCCGGGTTATGGTGATGTGCCTCTTGAAGTACAGAAGGATTTTTTCAGATTACTGGAATGTAATAAAATCGGATTGACTTTGATGGACAGTCTTATTATGGCTCCAGAAAAATCAGTAACGGCATTTATAGGAATTAAAGATGAACAGACTTAAATCACTTTTAGGAAAGCAGTTTTTATTTCTCGACGGAGGAACCGGTTCAGTACTTCAGTCATGGGGTTTGCAGCCAGGAGAATTCGCAGAAAACTGGAATCTGACTCATCCGGAAAAAATCCAGGAACTGCACTACAACTATTTTAAAGCCGGTTCAAATATTGTTGTTACTGACAGTTTTGGTCTGTACGAAACAAAATTCAAGAATCCTGCTGCCATTATCTGTGCTGCAGTAAAAAATGCAAATGCCGCTAAAAAAAGGATTTCAAAAGAAACCGGCAGCAAAGATTATTTTGTTGCTTACGATGTTGGTCCCTGCGGAAAACTTTTAAAACCAAGCGGTGATCTTGATTTTGAAGATGCTGTTTCCATTTTTAAGAAAACCCTTTTGATTGCATGTGATCAGCCTATTGATGCAATTGCTATCGAAACAATGAACGATGCTTACGAAACAAAAGCTGCTGTCATTGCTGCAAAAGAAGCCCGCGAAGAATGCGGTAAAAAAGATCTGCCGATTTTTGTAACAAATGTTTATGATAAAAGTTCCCGCCTTTTGACTGGCGCCGGTCCTGAAGCAATGGTTGCTCTTCTCGAAGGTCTTGGCGTTGATGCGCTTGGTCTTAACTGTGGTCTTGGTCCTGAAGATTTGCAGGATGCTGCATTAAGGCTTATAAAAGCTGCAAGCGTTCCTGTTATCATTAAACCGAATGCAGGTCTTCCTCGTGATGAAGGCGGAAAAACCGTTTATGATGTAAGTCCAAAAGAATTTGCAAAACAGATGAAACCTTTTGCAAAAGAAGGTGCTTTGATTTTTGGCGGCTGCTGTGGTACTACTCCAGATTTTATCCGTGAACTTTCAAAAGCTGTAAAATCTTGCAAGCCGGTTCCACTGACACAAAAAAATACAACTGTAATTTCTTCTTATACAAAAGCCGTTTATCTTGGCGGCGAAAATAAACCTGCCCTTATTGGTGAACGAATCAATCCGACTGGTAAAAAGAAATTCAAGGAAGCATTAAGAGCAAATGATATTCCTTATATCATTCACCAGGGACTCGAACAGGAAAAAGCCGGTTGTGATATTCTTGATGTAAATGTCGGCCTTCCAGAAATTGACGAAGAAAAAATGATGGTTACTGTAATGACTGAACTTCAGAGCGTTACAGACATGCCTTTGCAGATTGATACTTCAAGTCCGCAGGTTATGGAAAAAGCACTGCGTCTTTATAACGGTAAGGCACTTGTTAATTCTGTAAACGGAAAACAGGAAATAATGGATGCCGTATTCCCGATTGTAAAAAAATATGGCGGCGTTGTTGTTGCACTTACTCTTGATGAAGACGGAATTCCAGAAACTGCAGCGGGCCGTCTTAAGATTGTAAAAAAGATTTATGCCAATGCAAAAAAATATGGAATTGAACGCAAGGACATCCTGATTGATGCACTTACAATGTCTGTCAGTTCTGATAACAATGCGGCTCTTGCAACACTTGATACAGTAAAGACCGTCCATGATGAATATAACGGCGGAACAATTCTTGGTGTTTCCAATATTTCTTTTGGTCTGCCTAATCGTCCTGACGTTACTGCAAACTTTTTCTCTCTTGCAATGCACAATGGTCTGTCTGCTGCAATCATAAATCCTTTGAGTGTAGAAATCCAGAAGGCATATTATTCATATTGTCTTTTAAGCGGTAAAGATAAAGACTGTCTTAATTACATTGAATTTACTCAGCGCCTTCCTGCTCCTGCTGCAGCTCCAGTAACAAGTTCGGTACAGCCTTCAGGTCAGCCGGTAAACTCAACAGAATCACAGAACAATGAAAACAGTAATCTTGCTGAAGGAACTTTGGGTTATGCAGTTGTTCATGGTTTGAAAAATGATTCTGCAGAAATTACAAGATCACTTCTTGAAAAAACAGACAGCGTTCATATCATCAACGATATGCTGATTCCCGGCCTTGATTTTGTAGGTCAGAAATTTGAACAGAAGAAAATGTTCCTGCCTCAGCTTTTAATGGCTGCAGAAAGTGCAAAAGCAAGTTTTGAAGTCATCAAGGAATATCTTGAACGCACAGGTAAAAAAGGTAAGAGCCGCGGAACTATTGTAATGGCAACCGTAAAAAATGATATTCACGATATCGGAAAAAATATCGTAAAGGTTCTTCTTGAAAATTATGATTTTACTGTAATGGATCTTGGTAAAGATGTTGACCCGGAAGTAATTGTTGAAGCCTGCATTAAAAATAATATTAAACTTGTGGGTCTTAGTGCGCTGATGACAACGACTGTTCCTTCAATGCAGAAAACAATTGAACTTTTACGGGAAAAATCACCGCAGACAAAAGTTTGTGTTGGCGGCGCAGTTCTTACAAAAGAATATGCGGATATGATCGGAGCAGACAGATATTCTAAAGATGCAATTGATACAGTTCATTATGCACAGGAAATTTTCGGGTAAAAAAGATGAAAGAATTATTGAATGAGTCGTATAACGCGACTGTTGAACTTTTTGAAAAAGCACAGATAAAGGCTGGACAGATTCTGGTTGTGGGATGTTCTTCCAGCGAAGTTTGTGGAGCTGTTATCGGTAAAGATTCCAATCTGGAAGCTGCCGAAAATATTTTCGCCGGAATCTATAAGGCATGTACAGAAAAAAATATTTATCTTGCATGTCAGTGCTGCGAACATTTGAACCGCGCAATTATTGTAGAACAGGAATGCGCAGAAAAATATAATCTTGAAATTGTGAATGTGGTTCCGCAGCCAAAAGCAGGCGGTTCTTTTGCCACAACTGCTTACAAAACTTTCAAGGCGCCTGTTGCACTCGAACGCATTAAGGCTCATGCCGGAATGGATATCGGTGACACCCTGATCGGAATGCATTTAAAAGACGTTGCGGTTCCTGTAAGGCTTTCTGTAAATTCAATCGGTCAGGCTCACCTTGTATGTGCAAGAACAAGAGCAAAGTTTATCGGCGGTCAGCGCGCAGTTTATGATGAACAGATGATGTAATAAATAATGATAGCCTGATATTGGTTTTTGGATTATCATTGAATTATGTCACAGATTTTACTTGTTGGAATAAATTCCCGTTATAACCACACCTGCCTTGCAGTAAGGGATCTTAATTTTTATCTCAAAAAATACCTGAATGCTGATCAGGCCAGTCAGGTTGATTATGTTGAATTTACAATAAGCGAAAATCTCTTAGAAGTTCTTGATAAAATTTCTTTGTATAAACCTCAGGTTGTTCTGTTTTCTGTTTATATCTGGAATGCTGAATTTGCATTTAAAGTAATCAGAGAAGTTAAAAAGGTTTTGCCTCATGTAAAAATCGGTGCCGGCGGACCTGAAGTTTCTTACAGTGCACAGGAAGTTCTTGATTCTTATCCTGAAATTGATTTTATTGCCAGCGGTGAAGGTGAACATGTCCTTTTAGAACTGGCACAGGATTTTTTTGCCGGTCGGCTCGAAGATAAACTCGCTTTTAAAAAAATCTTCAGTACTGCAGAATATATCTGCAACCTTGATGAGATTCCATTCACTTATCCTGAACTTCTGGAAAGCGAAAAACCAGAAGATTATCTAAGCCGAATTTATTATTACGAAAGTTCCCGCGGATGTCCTTTCAGCTGTTCGTACTGTTTAAGTTCAATTGATAAAAGTGTACGTTTTAAATCTCTGCCAAAAGTTTTTGAAGAACTTAAAATTTTTATCGACCAGAAAATTTCTCTTGTAAAATTTGTTGACCGCACATTTAATTTAAAGGAAGACCGTTTTATTGCTATCTGGGAATTTATCCGCGATAACTGGAATGGCGTTTCAAGATTCCATTTTGAGATTGCGGCAGAATATTTATCTGACAGAGCAATTGAAGTTATCAAGACAATGCCGGCAGGTTCGATTCAATTTGAAATTGGAATCCAGACAACTAAGCAGGAAACACTTGGAATTGTAGGACGCAAGGCAAACAATGAAAGTCTTGCTGCTGTGATTCGAAAAATTCCAGAAACAGTTCATGTGCATCTGGATTTAATTGCAGGTTTGCCGACAGAGACAATTGCAGATTTTGAACAGTCATTTGATTATACAATGAATTTAAGGCCTGATATGCTGCAGCTTGGGTTCCTGAAAGTTTTAAGCGGAACTTCCATGGAAAAATATGCTGTAGAACATGGATTCCGATATTTGTCTGCTGCGCCTTACGAGGTTCTTTATACACCGGATATGAGTTACGAGGATCTTCGCTTTTTAAAAGAAGTAGAAAAGCTTCTGGATATTTTTTATAACTCTCACGGATTTGAAAAATCTTTTGATTATTTAATTGACTCCTGCGAAGGCAAAGCATTCAATCTTTTAAGAAAAATTATTGAATATGCAAAAGCAAATAAAAGTTTGAAATTTGAAAATCTTCATAAAACCGGCTACTGGTTTGAACTTTTACTTTCGTTTGTAAAAGAAAATAATTTTTGTGAGACCTTTGATCATTCACTTTTTTATGATCTTTTACGGTTTGATTTTGTCCGCGAAAAAAAGCTTTCAAATTTTCCGCAGTGGTATACACAGAATTATGACAAGGACAGACATCATGCAGCACTTTTAAAATATGGTGACATGCATTCAACCAGACTTGCTTATGCTTCAAGCCATTACGAAGTGTTTGACTATAATCCTTTAACTCATGAAAAAAAAGAAACTGGAATTCTTTTTATGTACAACCGCGAAAAAGAAATCGAAACAAAAATTATTGTCGACAGTTTGTAGCTGCAGAAATTTTCAGTTGCGATTAAATTCAGGGTCTTTGCTTAATTGCGGTTTCTGTGTAATAATGATTTTATGATACAGATTTTTGGAATAAGTAAAAATTTTGATGTTAAAAAGGCAGAACGCTATTTTGCTGAACGCCGTATTCCTGTGCAGAAAATTGATCTTAAGGAAAAAGGAATTTCTAAAGGCGAACTGGAAAGTGTAATCAGTGCACTTTCAAAAAAAGCCGGCGGCCGTGATGCTGCAATAGAAATGGTTGCTGATAAAAAGCATAAGGATTATGCTGGTTTTGCTTACCTTGATGACAGCGATAAATTTGAAAAGCTTCTGGAAAATCCGCTTTTACTGGTTCAGCCGATTGTGCGCAATGGAAAAGATTCTGCAACCATCGGCTATGAACCGGATGTATGGAAAAGCTGGACTTAATTCATATTGTTCTGAATTTGTCATACAATAAATATAACATTATAGTGTGCGGAAAGAAACAGATTTTAAATACAAATCTGCGGGCAGTGATAAACAGGATGTTCATAAATTTTGATATCCGGAACATTTTCTTTGCTGCTGTATGCACGCTTAATATTCTCCACCCTAATCACTTCTTCTACCGGGCCGTCCACGATAAACTGCCCGTTTTCATCATTATCAAATTTTCCGCATAAAATTATTCTGTCTGCAAAGCGGCATGCAAGATTAATATCGTGGATGCAGACTAGAACGCCTTTGTCGCCGGCCTTAACTTTAAGCAGCTGCATGAACTGTTCGCAATACGAAAAATCCAGGGCGGTCAGAGGTTCGTCCAGCAGCAGAAAATCTGCTTCCTGATTAAAGGCGCGGGCAAGACGGACTTTCTGAAATTCACCGCCCGAAATATGTGTAACTGATTTCTGGGCAAGTTCATTCAGATTAAAGTCAGCAATAACTTTTTCTGTCATGAGGTGATCTTGTTTTGAAAAGCGGTTTAAGGAATCAGTATGGCAGTATCGGCCGGCAAGTATAGTATCGTAAACACGATAGTTCCAAAGGCTTTCTTCTTTTTGCGGAAGGAAAGCAACCTGGGTCGCAAGAAATTTATTCTGATTTTTACCGGGAAAACAATGTTCGTAAACATAATTTAATAAAGTCGATTTTCCGGCACCGTTGGGACCGCACAGACAGACAAGTTCGCCTTTGTTTAGTTCAAAATTTAAATTCTTAAGAACCGTATGATCGCGATAGGAATAATTTATGTTCTGTAATTTAATCTGTTCCATAAAATTCTCCCTGCTTAAATCCGTTCCTGTTTAAAGATTAGACTTAAGAAAAACGGTACGCCGATGATTGCGGTTATGATTCCGCATGGAATTTCTGCCGGTGCAATTACAATGCGTGCCAGAGTATCTGAAAGAACAAGAAGTGCGCCTCCGCAAACAGCAGAACTTGCAATCAGGGTTTTTGCTTTTGGTCCGAAAAATTTTCTCATCAGGTTAGGAGCGATCAGTCCGATAAAACCGATTGTTCCGCCAGCACAGACGCAGACACTTACGGCAATGCTTCCTGTAAGGATAACAGAAATTCTCAGGCGGTTTACATTTACTCCCAGAGTCTGTGCGCTTTGTTCACCGCCGTTAAGTAAATCAAGGGAAGAAGAAATTAAAAACATCAGGACAAAACTGAGCACTGCCGGAATTAAAAGGAATTTTACTTCTGCCCAGCTTTTGCCGTTAAAGCTTCCCATAAGCCAGCTGTAGATTCCAAATATTTCTCTGTTTTTTATAAGCATTAAAATAGAAGAAATTGCCGAGTATAAAGTTCCGAGTGCTGTTCCGCACAATAAAAGCATGACAGAAAGATTCGTTCTTTTTTGAACTGAACTTATTGCAACAAGGATTAAGCCTGCAATTAATGCTGCAATAAAAGCAAAAAGATTCATCGTGCTTAAAAGGCCGCCGGCAATTACGGATATTCCTGTGATCTGACTTGTAACGGCGCCCACTGCTGCGCCTGAGCTTATGCCAAGAAGTCCTGGTTCTGCAAGATAATTACGGAAAAACAACTGAAATATTGCGGCGCTGGAAGCAAGCAGTGCGCCTGTGAAAACGGCCAGAATTGAACGAGGTAATCGTAAATCGAAAAATATAATCGAAGAAAATGATTCTCTGTCGTGAAGCAATTCCTCTATCGAAATTTTTTCTGCTCCTGCAAAAAGAGAAAGACAGAAAAATGCCGCAAGAATAATGATGAGAAAAAAATATTTTATTAGTTGCTTTGTATTTGCCATAATATTTTGTTGAGGTTGATTAATGCCGTCAGGACTCTTGGGCCTGGTCTGTTATAAACATCTGAGTTGATGATATAGATTCTTCCTTTTTTTACAGCTTTGATGTTTTTCCAGCCCGGGCGTTTTTTTATATCTTCAACTGAAAGTTTTAAATCACTTTGAATAAGTATAACATCAGGATTGGCTTTTATGATAGATTCCGGGCTGACGTTTGGATATGGAATTTCGGTATCATCAAAAATATTTTTTGCACCGCAACTTTTGATGATGTCGTTGATGTAAGAATTATGTCCGATGCTGATGTAAGGATTATTCCAGACTTCGTAATAAATTTTTTGTGGAACGGGTGGTTTTTTTATTATGTTTGTCAGTGTCTGGTCGATTGTGCTGACAAAGGATTTTGCAGAACGCTGTCTTCCCGTGAGTTCACCAATGTAAAGAAATTCTTTTTTTATGTCTTTGATTGACTGGGCGTCAGAAAGGTAAAGGTCTATGTTGTATTTTTTTAAAACCGGTTGAAGGTAGTCGTGCATTCCTTTTGAGCCGTAAACAAAATCTGGTTTGCAGGCAAGAATGGATTCAACGCTGAATGTCTTTCCGTCAAAACCGCCTATACTTGGAATTGAAGATGGAACTTCCGGGAAATCGCAGAAATCAGTTCTTGCAGCGATTTTATCTTTTGCTCCCAGCATATAAAGGATTTCATAGCCTGCTGGATTAAGGCAGACAATGCGGTTTTTTTCTGCAAAAGCAGTTAAGGTGAAGAATGTAATTAAAATGAAGGAAAGAATTTTTTTCATAAAACCTCATTGCTGTATTGGACAGCGGTAATAATTGCAGGACAAACTATCAGTTCTGTTTCAATAAATTTTTATCTCTGGAATTTCATTCCCAGTGTCCACTTTCTGCTTGGAATGTAATAACCGTCATGATATGCTGCGTGCTGGTCCAGCAGGTTTGATCCTTTTGCATAAATCGTGAACTCATCATTTATCTTGTAAGCGATACTTGCATCCAGTAAATGGAAAGCCGGGTAAGCGCTTATGTTGTCATTAGAAGTATATCGTTTTGAAGTAAAAGTGTAATCAAGCATTGCCTGAAAACCTGAATGTTCAAACGCAATGGAAGCATGTGCCTGATATTGCGGAACCCACATAATCTGTTTATAAGTTGAACGAAGGCGTGCCTGTGTAGTTGTAAAGTCAGCCTGAATGACAAGATGATTTTTCCAGACTTCCTGTTCGTAACCGATTGTTCCAACATAGTAATCAGCGTTTGCTGTATTTTGAGGAATAAGTTTTCCGCTATGGCTTGCCCAACGAATTTTATTTTCGTAATAGGAATAAGTGAACCGGCCATAAAGAGGAAAGTCAGGATTTTTATACCAGACAGAAGCGGCCCAGCCTTTTTCTGCCATAAGGTCAGGATTTCCGGTAGCATAGGAACTGTCAGGCCAGTAAAGCTGATTAAAAGTCGGCAAAGTGAATATGCGGTATGCGCTGACATAAAGGTCTGTAAAACCGAGTGTGAGTGACGGCTGAATGTCCCAGATCCAGTTCTGGTTTTTATTTTTTGAATCGTTCCAGACATTTATAAAAGAAACATTGGGCGTCATGGAAAACCAGCCCCATCTGTGTTCCTTGCCGATTCCAAGATCAAGCTGGTGGCGGTCGCCTTGTGCACTGAAAAGATGTTCCTGTCTGTAACCGAGAGTTGCATCAAAAATCCAGTTGAGGTTCTGGCGGAACGAAATTGCCTGAGAAGTAGTTTTTGAAATGTCCCGTTGTGATTCTGTAAGGACATCATAGTAGTCCACGTTACCCAGAAAGTATGAAAGTAAAGAAGTTGTTTTAAGCTTATCGAATGTTAAATTTACTGCAATATTATTCTGCGTTGTAAGATCCCGTTCAATTCCGCTGGAAAGTGTATCGCTTGTGTTGGGAACTTTCAGGCTGTTGAATCCAAGATTATTGCTGCCGGCCAGACTGATATGTTCATTGATTTTTGTGTTCCATGCAAAATTGAGGCTTGTCTGTTTTGACAGGTTGTAGAGATTGATGATGTCAAAAGAGTTTCCAGAACCTGCAGGATATTCAACGCTGTATTTTGCATATTCGTTATCGTAAAAAGCTGCGGAGGCTGCAATTCTATAGAAGAAATTTTTTTCGCTTCCCTGATAAGAAAGGCTCTGGAATATGCCGTCAAGAAAATTTGATTCATAACTTGAAAGAGAAGTTTCTGCAGTTAAGAAGCCTTTCTTTCCGTTTTTTGTTTTGATGAAAACCGTGCAGCCTGCAAATTCAGTGATTCCTATGGAAGGAACTTCGCTTATGGTGATTGATTCGATTGAATTTATATCGATTGAGTTCCAGTCAAATTCACCGGTTGTGGGATGATTTGCAAGGACTCCATCGATGTAAACTTTTATACAGAATGCAGTAAATCCTTTGAACGATAATTCACTTTTACTGCCGTTTCCGCCGGTGCTCATTACAAGTAATCCCTGCTGCTGCAAAAAGTCCGAAACGCTTGGTGCGTGACTTTGTTCAATGTCGCTGGCAGAAAAATTTTTATCGCTTGTAATCTGAAAGTTATTTCTGTCTGTTACTGTAATCTGGGGAACTGGAGCGCTTTCCTGGGATGGAACAGAAGTTTCTGCAGAAGGATCATCTTGAGCACCTGCAGAAGAATCAGTTTTTTTAGGTTTCTTTTGTTCAACGCCCAGCCATTCGCTTGAACGAAGAACGCGTCCGTATTCATCGTAAACCCGTTCGGCAAAAGCACCAAAGCACATAATCGAGCACAGCAAGATGAAGAGAAATTTTTTATGTGAATTGGTGTTGATTGTCATAGGTTATTCTGTTGCTCCGTTATAAGTTGAAGCAGATCCATAGATGGCGCTGCTATAATTCATATTAGCAGAACCTTTTTCCTTTGTAGAAAAATCTGCAACTCCTGAATAAAAATATTGTGACATTTTTATTTCAGAATTTATAGAGATATAAACAGGAATATAGCAGTTTGAATGGGTGTTCGGTGTATAATCAGGAGCAGGACCATAGTTAGTATGTTTATCAGTTTTAAGAAGAACTACGATTCCTCCGTCTGGTGCAGTTACAGCGTCTTTAGTTGAAATAATTGTTCCGATAGTCGCTGTTGTATTCGAAGCGTAGCTGTTTATATCTGCAAGAAATTGTTCAGCT
Source organism: Treponema sp. (assembly GCA_024402475.1). Taxonomy (GTDB): domain Bacteria; phylum Spirochaetota; class Spirochaetia; order Treponematales; family Treponemataceae; genus Treponema_D. Next base: position 22,004 of record JAKSTQ010000016.1, read on the forward strand.
TCTGTTTTATTACCATAATAAAAGTGGTAATTGTTCTGTGAGTCTTTCTGGATTACAAAGGAATCATAGTCGGATGAATATACTTTTCCTACAATAGAATTGAGGTAAGGAATATTTTCTCCTGGTTTGAGATAAGTAAATTGTTCTCCAGAAGGGTTGTTACCTGCAGGCTGCTGACAACCTGTAGCCATGAGAGCACACATTGTGATAATGAGTACTGCGATTGTTTTGAAAGTCTTTTTCATATATTACTCCTAAAAAAGTCAGTAAGGAATTTTTCAGATTCCTGTACGGCTTTTATTATTTCCATGAATATTGTGTAAAACTGTGACTGGCTGCTTTACATTCTTCGAGGCTGTCATAAAGTTCAGAGATTTTAATTCCTTCACTTGAAATAATTCAGACAGCATATTTTCCGATATTACCTTTAGGGTAAACGGCACCATTGTTCATATTATAAACATGACCAAAAACTACAAAGCTTTGACCGTCTGTATAGATTTCATCAGTATAAAGGTCATCAGCAGGCTGCGAAGTTGAATCAGGCATGTAGCTGTTGGTACCTTTTTTCATTCCCTTAAGTCTGACATATTTAAAGAATTCAGCTGGAGTTGTTTTATCGCTGGCTGTTCCAAACCAGAATCTTAAATAGAAGTCCGCCTTGTCGACATCTGGATTTGCAACATCCTTAAAGTAATTTGCACTTGTAAGACTTTGAGCCAGTGTCTTCATTTCGTCAAGGGATTTTTCAGCAGCCTGAGGTAAAGAAGATTCAGGAGCTGGAGGTTCTGTTTCTGTTAAAAGATATTCATGATCGGTCCATGCGGCAGATTCCAGAGAAGGTTGAGCGCTGCTTAAATACAATGAATCAGAAATCCAGATTTTATTATTTGCTGTATCGAATTTTACTCTGCAGATTGCAGGCATATTAAGGTAATTGTCCAGAAGTGCATTGTTGTAACTTTCGCGGGAAGTCGAAGCAAAACCAAAATAATACCACTGTGAATCGCTTGTAATCTGATATAAATTCTGGCTGTGGTTCTGGCGCAGGATATTGTAGTCTTCAAAAGTAAGTGAATAGAATTTGTTGTCGTGTATCTTAACGTATTCACTTTCACCGGAAGTATTCTGTGTAAGGAAGAATTTTTTCCCTTTTAGTATTTGCGGAAGTTGCTGTAAAGAAGTGAAGTCCTGCTTTAACTTGTAGTAGAGAGTTCCGGTCTGGTTGTACTGAGTGGTTTTTTGATTCCATGCTGCCTGATAATCAGTTGAACTAAAAGCGTTTTCATAAACTGCTAAATTGCCGCTTGTCATTGCAGATGAAATTCCAGTTATTTTTAATGTCACAAGCTTTGAACCGTTTGATTCAGAAAAAAGAAAAGCATTTCCGTCTTTGTTGAACTGTGCATTTTTTACAGTTTCAATATAAAGAATCTGATTTTTTGAATCATAGGAATACTTATTTGAAAAATAGAATTTGTCATTTCCGACGTAAAGAAAATATGACGCACTTGAATACAGAACTTTGTCGTTACAGGCACTGTCTGAATACAAATTGTAATCAAAACCTGGAATCAGCTGATTCAACGAAGTCATTACAAAAACATCATCAGCGGCCTGAGTTCCGATTTGCAGGATGCCGGTATTTTGATTATCCAGTGGACTGGCACATGAACCAAACGCAAGGATAAACAATCCGAGACAAGCAGAACAGAATGACTTAGCTGCAATATTTTTTATGCAGCTGTCGTGTTCACCACGAAATAAAGATGAGAAAAACATTTATAACTCCGTCAGGCAGGGCGTGTACCTGAAAGTGATTTCCCTTTATACAAAAGGATGATTAACAGTTATCCGGCATTAGGACTATACCTCATCACTCCATGCTGGGAATTTAACCCGATTTCCCGAAAAACTGATTTATCCGATTTAGATAGAACATTTTGTATCAAGTTGAAAATTTGTGCAATAGGTAGGTGTTGCCCGGCTGGAACCATACCGATTCATTCCCTTTGATAATTTACTTTTTATGTGCCATAATTAACTTGTTATCGACTTTTTAAGGGGTGCTAAAATGAATGTTATCGTTACATATACTTCAAAAACCGGGTTTACAAAACAGTATGCGCAGTGGATTGCAGAAGAACTGGCCTGCGAATCTGTTGAATTGAAACAGGCAAAAAATCTTGGGGAATATGATCTTGTAATTCATGGCGGATGGCTTATGGCTGGTTTTATTAATGGCGCCAAAGAATTATTGAAAAAGCGTAAGGAAAAGATTGTGTTTTTTGGAGTCGGTTCAACACAAAATCCCAGCGAGCAATATCTTTCGCAGATTAAGGAACAGAATAAAATTTCGGACTACCAGTTTTATTTTATGAAAGGCGGTTTTAAAAAAGACAAAATGAGCTGGCTTGATAAAAAGATTATTAAGATGGTTGCTAAAGGTGAAGTTCAGGATGTGGACTGGTCAGGAAAGGATCAGATAAAACAACTTGTTGAACATGTAAAGTCTTTGTAAATTTATTTTCAGCAATTTTTATTACTTCCGATTTTGAAGTGTACCCTGAAACTTAAAACAGTTTTGCGGTACACTTTTTTATGCCAGATAGAACTCAGCGATTTTTTTAACGGTTTTGGGATTAAGGGGATGGGCCGCATTTTCCATCGTGAAAATAAAATTTTTGCCGGGATAAAAACCGCATTCCTGAAAGCCGTTGATTTTTTGAATTACTGTGGAGACGTATTCGCTGTCGTCCATGAGTCCAAAGTGTTCCCAGAAAATTTCCTGGCGGGTGTGTACGTTCAGGCAGCAGAAATCTGGATGGATTGTTCTGCCATTTTTAAGTTCCAGCGGATATTCGTAGCGGTAAGGAATCTTCATGCGGTTTAATGTGTCTGCGATAATTACTTCTGATTTTGAACGGACCTGTTCACCTTTTGCTGTGAAATATTCCGTCGGATTATAAATATTCTTGCCGGTATATTTTTTTGAAAGCCAGGTGGCCGCAAAATCTTCATCTGAAAGTGTAACTGGTGTGACTAATTTTTTACGGTCCTGTGAAAATCTTTTTAAAATTATCTGGATTCCGTTTTTGTTAATGATTTTCAAAAGTTTCCTGACTGCGTTCAATTCTTTTTTTGCTGCTTTAAAAACTTTTTTATCATAATCATATTGAATCAGGCTGTGTGCAAATTCATCCTGACTTCGCGGGAGGTATTTTCCCGTGGTATCGTTTTTTCTTGTAATAAGATAAAACTGCACAATATTTCTGTGCCTTACAATTCTGATTTTTCCTGATGAATCAAGGTGCTCTGATTCCTGTAAAATCTTGTTCTTGAGTTTTATTATTCTGTTAAGGTCTTTAGCGCGTTCTTCCAGAAGGTCATCGTAGATGATCGGTGGAAGTGATTCAAGTTTTCGTTTCATAACTGGTGCCTCTTTTATAATTTTGGCGAAAAGTACGGATAAAAGTGGCAAAATCGGGTTTTTAGCCGTATGTGCGGGGGAGTTTACAGGGAAAGGAATATGTCAGAAACGCATTTTTTCTGTAAATGTACGGCTAAAATGTAGAAATTGAAATCTTATTCGTATTTTCTGAGAATGATTTGAAAGCACTTTTTGATAAAATAAAAAAATGATACGGCTAAAAATCGTAAAACCCGAAGTTTATCCGTAGAAAATGAAAATTTAATAAAAAGATAAGGTTGACTGCTGTGTGCTTTCCCCATAAAGATACGGATAAAAAACGCAAAAGTCAAATTTTATCCGTAGAAATCCGCAAAATTAAGGTTTTCGGACGCCAAAATTGACTTATTACCTCTTTAATTTAATGCAATTTATTTGTATAGTGATTATGACATATGAAATTTATTACCGCAAAATCTATCCTTACATCAAATAATGGAACCGGAATGAACGTTTACCGCGGATGTGTTCATGGATGCATTTACTGTGACTCCCGCAGTTCCTGTTATCATACGCCTGTTCCCTTTGAAGATATCGAGGTTAAGGAAAACGCAGTCGAACTTTTACGGAAAGCACTTTATTCAAAGCGCAGAAAATGCATGATCGGAACAGGTTCAATGAGCGATCCTTACATTCCTCTTGAAGAAGAGCTTAAAATTACCCGCGGGTGCCTTGAAGTAATTAAAAATAATGGTTTTGGGGCGACGCTCATTACAAAAAGTGATCTTGTGTTACGGGACATGGATTTGCTGGAAGAAATTAACCGCAAGGCAAAGGCTGTTCTCCAGATGACGCTTACAACGGCGGATCCTGACCTTTGCCGCATTCTGGAACCGGGCGTCTGTAATACCCAGCGGCGTTTTGAAGTTCTGATGGAAGCAAAACGCCGCGGAATCCCGACGGTTGTATGGCTGACACCGATTCTTCCATTTATAAATGATAATATGGAAAATATCGGACAGCTTTTGAATTACTGCAAGGAAGCAGGCGTTAAGGGAATTATTCAGTTTGGAACAGGAATGACTTTGCGTGAAGGCAACCGGGAATATTTTTACAGCAGGCTGGATCAGTATTTCCCGGGGCTTAAGGAACGGTATGTTTTGACTTTTGGGGAATCCTATGAGCTTGCTTCACCGGATTCGCATAATTTAACAAGGGTAATAGAAGAATTCTGCAGGCGCAATGAAATTATGTATAAACCAGATGAAGTCTTTGCATACCTGCAGGAATTTCCCCAGGAGCAGCCGCAGCTTTTTGACTTTTGAAACTTGTCCTGTAATACAGAAAATTCTTGAAAACTGGATTTAAGGGCTCAGAAATTGAATATACTTTAAAAAAAATGGAATTTGGAGTAGAATCATCACACTATGGAATTTACACAAGAAAACATTGATGCGTTGACTGTAAACGAAGTCGACATTATGAAGAAAATTGCGACAGAACTTGGAATCAGAGTAAATCAGGTTAGTGCCGTAATCAGCCTTTTTGATGAAGGTTGTACAGTTGCATTTATCAGCCGCTATCGTAAAGAAAAAACTGACAATCTTGACGAAGTTGCGGTTACAAGTATTGATCATCTTTTCAAGTCTTACAAGAACCTTGAAGAACGCCGCCTCGAAATCGTAAAGGGAATTTTCAATCAGGGAAAACTTACTGATTCACTTTACAATGCGGCTATGTCAGCAACAACTTTAACGGCCCTCGAAGACCTCTGGGCACCATTCAAGAAAAAGAAGAAGACCCGCGGAATGGTTGCAGCCGAAAAAGGCCTTGAACCTCTGGCTGACGCAATGCTGGAAATGAACGATGCTGCTATCGAAAAAGAAGCAGAAAAATATATCAAGACTGACAACGAAGATCCTGCCCTTAATGTTGAAACTGCAAAAGATGCCCTCGACGGTGCAAAAGACATTATCGCAGAACGCGTCAGCCAGGAAACAAAAAATCGTGAAGCAATTCACAATCTGTACATGGCAACAGGAAATATCGTTACAAAGGGAATCGTTCCAGAAGGCCAGACAGAAGAACAGGCTCAGAAAACTTCTACATATCAGATGTACTGGGATTATTCAGAACCTCTGGATCAGCTCAAACCTCACCGTATTCTTGCCATTAACCGTGCAGAACGTGAAGGCGCTCTCGACGTTACAATCGATGTAGATGTAGAAGCTGCTGTTAAGGAACTTCAGAAGAAAGCCACAATCAATAATAAATACCATGAAGCCGCAATTGAAGACGGTGTTGTTCGCCTTCTTTCACCGGCAGTTGTACGCGAAATCCGCAGTGACGAAGCAGACGAAGCTGATGCTCATGGAATCGGTGTATTCAGCGAAAACCTTAAAAACCTTCTGATGACTCAGCCAATCAAAGGCAGCCGCGTTCTTGGCGTTGACCCAGGTTACCGTAACGGAACTAAATGTGCAGCCCTGGACGAAACCGGTAAATACCTTGGATTCTTCAAGATTTATCAGGAAATCAATCCAAAAGAAGCTTACGACCTTATCAACGAAGCAATCGACAAATACGACATTCAGGTTCTTGCTGTTGGTAACGGAACAGGAAGCCACGAAGTTCAGGAAATCGTATCAAAAGTAATCAGCGAAAATTATTCTGATGCTGATGTTAAATACACAGTAGTTGATGAATCAGGTGCTTCAGTTTATTCTGCTTCTCCTGTTGCAACAGAAGAATTCCCTGACCTTGACGTTATGGTTCGTGGTGCAATTTCAATGGGCCGCCGTTTGCAGGATCCTCTTGCTGAACTTGTTAAGATCGATCCAAAAGCAATTGGTGTTGGTCTTTACCAGCATGACGTTAACCAGAAAAAACTTGCAGACCAGCTGGATGAAGTTGTAAGTTCTGTAGTAAACAACGTAGGTGTAAACCTTAATACAGCAAGCTACATGCTTTTGAAATATGTTTCAGGTATCACAACATCAACTGCAAAGAAAATTGTTGCTTACCGTGATGCAAACGGAAAGATTTTAAGCCGTGAAGAACTTAAAAAGGTTCCGGGGCTTGGACCAAAAGCATTTGAACAGTGCGCAGGATTCCTTAAGATTGCAGAAAGTTCAGATCCATTGGACAATACCTGGGTTCATCCGGAAAACTATGATGCAGCCCGTGAACTTCTTCCTCTTATTCAGAATAAGGAAAAAGTTCCTGCTGACCTTATCAAGAAAATTGCAGAAAAATACAATATCGGTGAAACAACAGTTAACGATATCGTAGACGAACTTGCAAAACCTAACCGCGACCCTCGTGACGGATATCCGGCACCAATCATGCAGAAAGGCGTAGTTCAGTTTGAAGACCTTAAACCTGGAATGAAAGTTACAGGAAAGATCAAGAACGTAGTAGACTTTGGTGCCTTTGTTGATGTAGGTCTGCATGAAACCGGCCTTATCCATGTAAGTGAATTGAGCGACAACTTTGTAAAAGATCCTATGGAAGTTTGTAAGGTTGGTGATGTTCACGAATTCACAATTCTTTCTCTGGATATGGACCGCCGCCGTATTTCACTTTCGCTTAAGAGTGATGCTGCCAGTCGTGCCGGACAGCAGTCAGGTGCTGCAAAATCTGCCGGAGCTAAAACAGAAGGCGGTGCACGTAAGATTGTTGTTGTTCGTAAAGGCGCAGCTTCTGCAAAACCTGCAGATGGCCGTAAAGATAATTCATTCAACGGCAACCGTGACCGTAACAACAGCGACCGCCGCGGTTCAGAACGATATCAGGGCAGCGATGACGGAATGTCATACAATCCGTTTGCAGCTTTGTTAAAGAAATAATTTAATGTTAAGAAAACTTTGCATTAAATAAATTAAAAACCTGACAGATAAAAATCTGCCAGGTTTTTTTTGTAATATTAGGAATCGATTTAACTCAATTTTAATTATTTTTTTTACGCTCTGCCATCTGCTCTTTTAAAGATTTTGCTTTTGGTTTGATTATTTCAACATTTTCAGGGACATTTAATAATTCAGTTTCTGCAGAGGTTAGGGTAATTTTTGCAAGGGGACATTCCGAAAAACAAGAGGAACAATCTAAGCTTCTAACATTTTTACCTATTGTAACTGTTGAAAGTTTCTCGCACCAAGCAAAAGCATTGTAAGATATCTTTGTTACGGAATCAGGAATAATTATTGAAGTAAGACTAGAACAACTTCTGAAGGCATCATCGTATATAAATTTAACATTATCTCCAATTACGACAGATTGTAATTTATTACAGCCAAAAAAAGAGTATCCTCCAATAGAAACAACAGAATCAGGTATTACAATAGTCGTAAGGGATTCACAAGAATAAAATGCCTCATCACCTATTTTTTCAATGGAATTTCCCAATGTAACAGATTGCAAACTAGTACAACAATAAAAAACGTTGCGATCTATTTCTTTCACAGATGAAGGTATAACAACTGATTGTAACTTAGTGTTCTTATAAAATGCACCCGCCTCAAGTGATACAACCGGATATCCATCAAAATTATCCGGAATAACAACTTCAGCATCAGTGCCCTTATAAGAAATGATGTTAATATTACCATTACTATTAATTTCTATCTTGTAATCATCAATAAGATATTCACCTTCAACAATGTCATTACTCTGGGCAAATGACAAACCAAAACACAATAAACTGATAAATATACAAATAATTTTTTTCATATTGTTATTATATCTCTTAATAGGAAACTCAGACAACATTTATTTTGAATCTGCCGGATGTCTTTTATTTTATTATTATTGCATTTCTTTATTATATGTAAAAATTCTGTGATTTCTTATTTACCAAACTGTTTCATTCAATTATAATAAAACTTAACACTAAAAATGCCTGGACAGGCGTTTATTCCACTTTTAAGGAAAATAAAATGTTTAAGATCCTTGAGAAAAAGCAACTTTCTAATGACGTTTTCTACATGAAAATTGAAGCTCCAGAAATTGCAAAAAACAGAAAAGCTGGCCAGTTCGTAATCGTTCAGATTGACTTGAACTTTGGCGAAAGAATTCCTCTTACAATCGCAGATGCTAATGCAGAAGAAGGCTGGGTAGTACTCGTATTCCAGGCTGTCGGTGCAACAACTTTTAAACTTTCACAGAAAAATGCAGGCGATGAACTTGCTGCAATGCTTGGTCCACTTGGAACTCCTTCTGTTGTAGAAAAGAAAGATGGTCCTGTTGTTATCGTTGGTGGTGGTATTGGTGTAGCTCCTTGTTATCCAATCGTTCAGGCTCATAAAGCAATCGGAAATAAAGTAATCGTAGTAATTGCTGCTCGTAATAAAGACCTTCTTATCATGGAAGATGAAATGCGTGCTGCTGCTGATGAACTCATCGTTATGACAGATGACGGTTCAGCAGGACGTCAGGGTGTTTCTACAGTTCCAGTTCAGGAAATGTGTGAAAGCCAGTGTCCACCAGCAGAAGTAATTGCAATCGGACCTCCTATCATGATGAAGTTTGTTGCAAAAACAACTCAGCCATTCGGCGTTCCTACAACTGTTTCTTTGAATACAATCATGATCGACGGAACAGGTATGTGTGGTGGTTGTCGTGTAACAGTTGGCGGCGAAACAAAATTCGTTTGTGTAGACGGACCAGAATTCGATGCACACAAAGTTGACTGGGACAACATGATGATGCGTATGAAGTCTTTCAAAGGACGCGAAACAGAAGACAATCACAAGTGTCGTGTCGGACTTTCTCACTAATCCATAATTGTTGAGATCTGATTCAGGAGAATTAAAATGGAACACAAGACAATGGACGATTTGCAGAAAATCGCTGTAGAAAAATACAAGGAACTTGAAGGCAAAACTTTGAGTCCAAAAGACCGCATGGCAATTCCACAGATGGAAATGCCTGCACAGGAACCAAAAGCCCGCGCTCGCCTTATGAGCGAAGTTGCTCTTGGTTACACACCAGAAATGGCTGTTGTAGAAGCTAACCGCTGTCTCCAGTGTAAAAACCAGCCATGTGTAAACGGATGTCCAGTTAACATCGACATTCCTGGATTTATCGCTCAGGTTGCTAAAGGTGAATTTAAGGCTGCTGTTGATACAATTAAAAAGACAAGCCTTCTTCCTGCAATTTGTGGTCGTGTATGTCCTCAGGAAAAACAGTGTCAGGGACTTTGTACTGTAGGTAAAACATTCAAATCTGCAGAAAAAGCTGTTTCTATCGGTCGTCTCGAACGCTTTGTTGCTGACTGGGAACGCGAAAACAATAAGGTAACAATGCCTGAAGTTGCACCAAAGACAGGTAAAAAGGTTGCAATCATCGGTTCTGGTCCTGCAGGACTTACTGTTGCTGCTGATGTTGCTCGTGCTGGTCATGAAGTTACAGTATTCGAAGCATTCCACAAAGCTGGTGGTGTAATGATGTACGGTATTCCTGAATTCCGTCTTCCTAAAGCCATCGTTCAGAATGAAATCGAAAACCTTAAAAAACTTGGCGTTAAGTTTGAAACAAACTTCCTCGTAGGCCGTACAAATACTTTGACACAGCTCCTTGACGAAAAAGGCTTTGATGCTGCATTCGTTGGAACTGGTGCCGGACTTCCAAAATTCATGAACATTCCTGGAGAAAACCTTATCGGTGTTTTCTCTGCTAACGAATATCTTACACGTGCAAACCTTATGAAAGGTTACGATAAAGAACATGCTGACACTCCAATTTACGAAGCTAAAAAAGTTATCGTATGTGGTGCCGGAAACGTAGCAATGGATGCTGCTCGTATGGCTCTCCGTCTTGGTGCTCAGGAAGTTAACGTTGTTTACCGTCGTACACGTAACGAAATGCCTGCTCGTCTTGAAGAAATTGCACACGCAGAAGAAGAAGGCGTAATCTTCAGATTCCTCGAAAACCCTGTAGAAGTACTTGGTTACGACAATCCGGAAGACAAAGAAAACTTTGGTAAGATTCGTGCAGTTAAATGCTTGAGCTACGAACTTGGTGAACCTGATGAATCAGGCCGCCGCAGTCCTGTAGCTGTTCCAGGCAGTGAACACGAAATTGAATGTGATGCAATGATTGTTGCTCTTGGTAACGGTTCTAACCCTCTTATGGTTAAGACTACACCAGGTCTTGATGCAGACAAAAAAGGTCACATTATCGTTGATGAAAAACAGGCTACAAGCCATGCAAAAGTTTGGGCAGGTGGAGACATCGTTCTTGGTGCTGCAACTGTTATTCTTGCAATGGGTGAAGGTCGTAAGGCCGCAGCTGGTATCAACGAATACCTTGCAAAATAAATAAAATTGCATAAAAAAGCTCACTTCTTTTGAAGTGAGCTTTTTTTTCGTCTTTTGTACGGATAAAAAATCAGTTTTTAGTCTTTATCCGTGTCTTCTTTGTCTTCTGATTTTTCATTCTTTGCAAAATTGTAGTAGGTCTGTTCTACAAGTTCGCGGGATTCAAGGAATGCCCGGGCAATGTCCGGTGAAAAATGAGTTCCGATTCCTTCCTGAATAATTTCAAAGGAACGCGAAAGGCTCATCGGCGGGCGGTAACAGCGGTCCTGGGAAACTGCATCAAATACATCAGCAACTGACATAATCTGTGCCGAAAGCGGAATCTGATCCCATTTAAGTCCTTTAGGATAACCTGAACCGTCCCATTTTTCATGATGGAATAAAGTAAGTTCAAGTGCAATTCTTTTAAAGAGACGGCTTCCGATTTTGTCAAAAGAATCTCTGATAAGAGCATAACCTTTTAACGGATGAGTTTCTATGATTGCGCGTTCTTCTTTAGAGAAAGGTCCCGGCTTCTGGAGTACTGAGTCCGGGATACTGATTTTTCCTACGTCATGCAAAGAAGAAGCATAGGTGAGGGTATCTGTGTATTCCTTGGTAAGGATTTTTTTGTATTTTTTGTTTTCGCGTAATTTTTCAAGAATGATTGAAACATAAGCGATTGTGCGCTTTACGTGTTCACCGGTATTTTCGTCACGGCCTTCGATAATTTCTGCAAATGCTTTGATGATTTCGTTCTGTTCGTCTTCGTTGCGGCTGTTTTCAAGGGAACGGAAGAGAGTGTATTCACAGACAGAAACTGCAAATCCTACGACAAGGATTTCTGGATTAAAGAATTGAATGATTGCCGGAATCAATTCTGCAAGGACAAATGTCCAGATTGGAATTCGTGCATTTATTGTAATAGAATTTCGGTTGAGCAGAAGATAAATGATTGTGCCTGTAATTGTTGCTGCTGTGAAAATATAACAGATGCTTGGTAATGTTCCATAAGAATATACAAGGCGTCCTGAGCAGAAAAAGTGAATCTTTGAGAAAATCGCAATTAGAACAAAAGCAAAATATAAGATGGCACTTGCTAAAATTGCAAAGACTGCGATTCTATGTTTCTTTGTACTAACGCTGCTGTTCATTGAACACAAAATTGCATATACAAAACTGAAACAGATATAAAGGTACAGAAAGCAAAGATAGATTTTTCCGATGACTGTTGTCAGAACCGGGATCTTATCCATGTGCGGAATTGTAATGCAGGAAGCGATATCGAATATTAAAGTAAATACACCGATTAAAATATGAAGCGGGAAAATTTTAAATTCAATTGAATTACGTTTTTTGGAGAATATAAAAGAAATCAAAATTATCAGAAGGAATATAAGGCCTGCTGACTGCATTTCGATATTGTAATTCATGAAATGTACTCCTTGAAAAATTCGATTTCTTCGTTATTACAAATTTTTGCTTCTTCGAGATTCATGTTCAAATGGAAAACGTGACCCATATATTTTTGTTCAGGTGAACCGTATTTTTTGAACCTGCATGGAATTCCAAGTGAAGTAAGGAATTCATACATTGGCTTTGCATGTCCCTGCAAAAAATCATATTCACTTGTCATGATGAAGCTTGGAGGAAAATCCTTTGTAATATTTGTGACAACATCAAGCTGCTTTTCAACTTGCGGTGAAATTTTCTTTCCAAGATATGCTTCTTTTAATGCAGATATATCAATTGCTGTTTTGGACTTATCGCCGAAATCCATTGTGTAAAGCCCGCAGTTCAATGCACATGCACGGATTTTGAGTTCTGACGGTGTGATCAGATTACAGGTTTTTGCATATTCAGGATTTGTGTAAGCTGTAATGTACTGGCTTGCAAGCTGTGCTCCTGCAGAATCTCCGACGATAAAAATATTTTCTTTATCAATAAAATAATGGTCAGCGTTGTCATTCACCATCCACATCAGTCTGTTAACATCATTGAGCTGCTGCGGGAATTTGTGTTTTGGTGCAAGAGGATAGTTAAAGTTTACGACTGTGAATCCAAGGCTTGCAAGGTACATACAGTATGGCCAGTAAACTTCTTTTGTGCCGTAAACATAACCGCCGCCATGAACACTTATGATAGTTGGTAATTTTTTGTCTGTTCCAGCCGGATAGTAGATATCTGTTAAATGATATTTGTCGCTGCCAAAATATGGAATATTGATGGCAGCTTCAACATTTTCAGGGGGAACTAAACTTTTATCGCGTTTCCTGTCGCCTTTCCAGCAAAAAAACTTGAATGCCAGAGTTTCTAAACTCATTTATTTCCGTCCTGTTATAAATCAAGTATCAATAACCGTCAGACATAGCACGGTTCATATCTTTTTTGCAAAGTTCATCGTAAACAAGACTTCGTGTTTTAAGTGTGTCTTTAAGTTCCTGAGGGAACGGCATGTTACGCCAGAAGATTCCACGAACTTCTTTATCAAGACGCTGAACGCCTTCTGATTCTTTTGTCATCCAGAGAACATAGTCCTGAATGAAGTACTGTTTAAGATCGCCCTTAAGTTTCTGTTTGTCGATCCATTCGTAGTACTGACCTGTAAGACCTTCTTCCATCCAGTAGTAAGATGCTTTTTCTTTTGCAACCTGCCATCTAAGGTCAGCAACTGCAGTAAGAACCGCAATCTTAAGGTCGCGCGGATACATTGGAACAACGATACGGCCACGGCTTGTTACACGGTTGTATCGGTCAAATGGTTCCCAGCAGAAACCTGAATCACCATAAGTTGGCAAAAGGATTACATAAGGAACAATACGGTTTGAAGACTGTTTGTGGATGCGGCAGAACGCACCCGGATCAATCGATTCAACCCATTTAAGAATTTTGATTACGTTTTCGCGGAAGCCTGTGCTCTGTGGAAGACAGTGATAGAATTCTCTTGTGAAAACCGGGAACTGGTTACCCTGGCGGCCACAAGTCATTTTTGCCATCTGGCGGACTGTTTCAAATTCTGTAGAAATGTCTTCTTCGCTTGCAGCAACAACCTGAGGTCCCTGATCGATTTTCATTGAAACAGAATCGACTGCTTCTTTTGATTCTTCCAATTCCTTGAGGTATTTAGAAAGTTCTTTGTTATTTTTTGAAAGTGCATGAAGGTAATTTGAAATTTCAGCAAAGAGCTTGAGCTGCATTTCGGTATAAGCCTGTTTGTGAGGATCAAGTCCGATTGCAGGCTGGTGATCACAAAGGGCATCTATGCGTGATTTAAGTTCGACTTCCAGCATTGAGCGTTCGCTTTCTTTTACGTTAAGAAGGCTTTCTGCATTCTGAAGTTTACCTGAGTTTTTACTCTGAAGCTGCATCAAACGCTGCTGTTCATAAGCTGCTGCCATTTCTGGTGTTGCGGCTTTTTTTGGTGTGCGGACTTCGTCAGTTGTAGAAGGTTTTAAAAGCCCGGTTGCAATTGCACGGAACCATTCGTCGAGGTAAAGAACCGGCTCGTTTGTGTTGTTGTCCAGAATTGATTTTGCAAAAAGTTCTTTCTGTTCAGGTTTAAAAAGAGAAGGCAGAAGAACCGCAAAACGAACGAGCATCTTTTTAGTAATGTCGATATTTTTGTCAGCCATTTTTGGCGCAAGGGAACGGATAAGTTCCCAGTAAGCCATAATTACCTGCTGGCGGTAAACCATTCGGTCTTTGATGTCTTTACATGTAAGATATTTTGAAAGAACTGCATGAAGGCGCTGAGAAGCATTTCCTTCGCCTGCGATTGCAGTTTTATAATATGCTGGATTATCGAACCAGTCAGCTGGAGCGTCATTAAATACTTTTTCAATTTCTTTAAATTCGCGGATACTTAAATCTACTTCTGGAATGAGTCCGTTTGACTGTTTTTTTGGAGCGTTTGCAGCTTCCTGTTCAGCAAGCATTTTTTCAAAAGAATTTGTATCATGGCTTGGAGGTGCGTAAGTATTTGCACTGTTCAAAAGGGCTTCGATAGAAGGATCTAAATCTGTATTACTCATAGGTTTAAAAAACTCCGTTCATAAATTATAACATGGAAAAGTTGTATTGCAAAGTGAAAAGATGTGGGCATACTTTTTGTATGAAACAATCTATATAAAATTTATCGGCATTTTTAAGCTTATGTTTTATATAGTTACAGTTTTTTTACTGGTTGAAATTATGGAGTGAAACTTCACCACTTGAAAGACTTAATTGTTCGCCATTTTCTTTCTGGACAACAAGGTTTGCATTTGAGTCGATGTCTACAACAAGTGCGGTGTAATTTGTTTTGTCCTGACCGATTACCGGGCTTACTGTTACAGATGATCCGATTAAAAATGAACGGGATTTGTATTCTGCAAAAGAGGCCTGCTGATTTTCGGTTGTCTGCATTATGTCAAAGTATTCATAAGAAACTGCTTTTGCGATTTTTTGTCTTATGTCATCTGAGGAATCATTGTCGCAAGACAAAGAATTCTGGCTGAGAATTGAACCTGCATTTAAAGTGCCTTCAGGGAATTCGGTTGTAGAAATATTTATTCCGATTCCGATGACGGCCGCGTCGATGCTGCCGGTTTTATAATTGAAATGTCCTTCCGTTAAAATGCCGCAGACTTTTTTGCCGTTTATATAAATGTCATTTACCCATTTGATTTTTGGATCAGTGTTAAAAAGTTTTGCAAGACTGCGGCATACGGCGGTGGCTGCATTTACGGTTAAGAGGGCAGGGTTTGTAACCGGTGACTGAGGTACATAAATGATGCTCATGTAAATGCCGGTTTTATCCGGTGAATAAAATGCCCTGCCAAGACGACCGCGGCCGTTAGTCTGGGCGTTGGAAGTGATTACGGTTTTGTTGAGTGCGTTAAGGTCAGCAAAGTCAGGAAGGCCGTTTTTGCTGGTAAAGGAGTCAGGGTAAGGAGATTGCGGGCAGGGATTTGCGCCATGAACTTCTTTATGGTCGAAGGAAGAGATTAGGGTGAGGGCAAATGTGTTGGTTGAGTCGATAACATCAAAATGGATGAAGTTAAATTCATCTTCTGTTTTTACAAAATTCATTATTTACCAAGAAGTGTGAAGTCTGCTGCGTCTGAAGTATAGATGATTCCGCTGCCTTTTTCGCTTAAGCAGGAAAGGGATTTTATCTGATTGATAATTGAATCGGTTTTTTCATTTTCTGCCAGAATCAGGAGAATGTCTTTTTCTGGGACAATCGGTACGCCAAAGAATTTTGCATCATCTTCTTTAGCAGTTCCTTTACCGCCGAGGATTGTTCCACCTGCGGCTCCTGCTTTTCTTGCGGCCGCCATTGCATCGTAAGCAAATCCTTTGTTAAGAATTACTGTAATGATTTTATGTGTTGATGCTTTTTCCATTGGTATATCTCCTTTGAGGGTACTTGCAGTTTTTGTAAAGCTTGAAACAGTTGTGGTAAAAAGAATTCCGTAATGTTTTCTGTTGAGGCAGGATTCTCTTATGGAATCAATAATTTGACTTTTAATCTGTGATGGAACAATCTGGTAAACAATATCTTTCTGAGTATCGCCAAGACCAAGTGCTGCTGCAAGGAAGGATGTTGCTGTTCCGGTTCCCATAAGGATTGTTCCACCTGCGGCTCCTGCTTTGTTTGCAGTCTGACAGATCTGTTCTCCGTCAGGATGAGGAACGATAGAAGTGATTAATGTAAATCCATTCATTTTTCACCACCTGCTTTATTTTGTTTGAGCTTAAATATAATTCCAAGAATCTGAATTGTTAAAAGCGGCATCATTGCTACAAGTGCAATAACACCAAATCCATCTGTCAGCGGATTTCCGCCGCAAACGCTGGAAGTTCCAAGCATAAATGCAAGAATAAAAGTTGATGTCATAGGTCCAGAAGCAACGCCTCCTGAGTCAAAGGCGATTGCGACAAATAATGGCGGACAGAAAAGAGACAGTAAAAGTGAAAGTGCATAACCTGGAACTATAAAGTACCATAAAGGTAAGCCGTTCAAAACTCTTATCATCGAAAGTAAAAGTGCCAGCGCAATTCCACCAGAAAGTGCAACAAGCATTACATTCTTTTTAATTGTGCCGTTAGAAAGAGATTCAACCTGTCCTGTTAAAACCTGAACTGCCGGTTCTGCAAGAACTGTAAGCGCTCCCAGAATTATCGAAATTCCGTATAAAGCAAATTTCCAAATTTGCGCAGATGTCTGCATTTTGTTTGCAAGACTGCTTCCGATAAAAGTTCCTGCTTCGATGAATCCGTGTTTTGCTCCTGTTAAATAAAGTGTGAGCCCGATAAAGCTGTACAAAA
This sequence comes from Treponema sp., assembly GCA_024402475.1. Classification (GTDB taxonomy): domain Bacteria; phylum Spirochaetota; class Spirochaetia; order Treponematales; family Treponemataceae; genus Treponema_D. Next base: position 39,020 of record JAKSTQ010000016.1, read on the forward strand.
GACCGAGTATTACACGGAAAAATTGAACTGGCGGCATCTTAAGAAAAATTATCTGGAAAATAATAATCAGTATTAAAAGCGGCACAAGTGAATATGTTACTTCAATTAATGTAGAAGGTATTCTCTGCCAGATCGAAGAAAAAATTTCCTGTGCTGAAGATTCTGTAATCTGGCTTTGTGCTGATTCACCTGAAAAAGCCTGGTGCAGCATTCCGTATAAAAGAACGGCGCAGACTGGTCCGATAGATGCAATTCCTGTAAGCCCAAAACTTGAGTTTTCTGAATCGGATTTTCTGTTTTCCTGAACGGCTGCAACACCGATTCCAAGTGCCATGATAAAAGGAACTGTCATTGGACCTGTGGTTGCTCCGCCTGCATCAAATGCAACATTCTGAAGATTTTTATTTCCAAAAAAGAACATCAGAAAAACGGCTGCATAAGAAATTATGAAAATTACATTAAGCTTGAGATTGAAGACTGTTCGCAAAAGACCTAATGCTGTGAATAAACCGATTCCGATGGAAATTGCAAGAACTAAAAGCAGTTTGTTTAATCCTGGACTCACATTGGTAACCTGAATTGCAAGCAGCTGAACATCCGGTTCGCTCATTGTGATTACAAAACCGACAATAAAAGCAATTCCAAGAAGAAGCGGGAGATTTCTTTTTGAAGTAATTACAGCACCTGTTTTTTCGCCGACCGGGAGAATCGAAAGGTCAACGCCAAGAAGAAAAATTGAAAGTCCTGCAATTACAAAAACGGTTCCGAGTAAAAATTCAACTATATTGCTTTTGCCCATTGGAACGACAAAAATTCCAAGGAGCAGAATTATGATGGCAATCGGTATTACAGAGAAAGCAGTTTCTTTTAGCTTTGCCAGAAAGTTCACGACAGAAATTCCTTATATTAAATTAAAATCGTTTTAGATGCGTTTAAGAATTTCCAGCATGATTGCAGAACTTATAGAAGCTGCGTTTTTTTCGTTGAATACATAAGTTGTATCTGATGAATCATCTGCCATGTCAGAAAGTGTTCTTAAGATGATGAATGGAACTTTGTTCAGATAGCAGGCATGTGCAATTGCAGCACCTTCCATTTCTACACAAAGAGGATTGCAAGTTTCTTTAATTGTATTCTTAACGGCATTGTCAGCAACAAATTTGTCACCGGAAGCAATTGTTCCTGCCTGAATTTTATGTCCCTGACATTCCGGGATTTCCTTGAATACTTTCTTTACAAGTGAAACAAGTTTTTCGTCAGCCGGGAATGAACGGGTTTTCATCTGAGGAATCTGACAGATTTCGTATCCCCATGCTGTTGCATCAACATCGTGATAAACTGCATCTGTAGAAATTACAAAGTCAAGAATTCCAAGACCTTTGCCTAATGCACCTGCAATACCTGTGTTTATTACTGCAGTTGCTCCATATTTGAGAATGAGTGTCTGTGCACAGATTGCGGCATTTACTTTGCCGACTCCGCTTTGAACGATTACTACATTCTGTGAGCCGATTTTTCCTTCGTAAAAGGTCATTCCGGAAGTTTCTGTAATCTGAATCTGATCCTGACCGTCTGCTGCTTTAAGATTCTGTATAAGTGTTTCAACTTCGATGCTCATTGCACCGATAATTCCGATTTTGTTCATTTTTCCTCCCAATATATGTCATAGCCGGATATGGGTATGTCATCTTCATATTTTCTATTATATTTGCTTTAAATTCAACTGCTCTAAAAGCCAAATATCAGTATTTGCGAAATACCGCAAGGTTTGCAATGAAAATGTAATAAAAAGCGAAAAAAGTTAAAAAAAATGATGAAATTCTATTGACAGTTACGTTTGTTTAATGTATTCTACAATTGTTAGCAAGATTATAGATAATAACTGCTTTCCTTCCTCCTTTTGAATAAACCGGGTGCGCGTTGCGGCCCGGCTTTTTTTTGCCTGAAGGTATTTGGCACTGTTGAAGAAGGTTATATTCTTCTATATAATATTATAAAAAGTTGAAGCAGGGAATTTTTGCAAGGACAGTTCCCGATTCCGCTTAAGCTTGACATGAGGACAAAAATGGACAAACTTAAAATTCTTTTGGCTAAAGGCCGCATTTACGAATCAGTTTACGCACTTTTGAGCGATGTAGGAATTTCAATCAGTCTTCCTGACAGAACATACTTTCCGACAACTAATCAGAAGGATCTTGCTTTCCAGGTTGTAAAACCACAGATTACAAGTCTCCTTCTTGCACAGAATAAAGCTGATGTTGGTTTTTCCGGAAAAGACTGGGTTTACGAAAATGGTGTAGAAGATAAGGTTGAAGAAATTATGGACCTTGGATTTGATCCTGTTCGTATCGTTGCTGCAATTCCTGAAAATGTTGATTACGAAAAACTTCTTAAGACACCTGTAACTATTGCAACTGAATATCAGGCATTGAGCCGTAAATATGTTGAAGATAAAAAAATCGACGGTACAATTTTCAGAACTTGGGGAACAAGTGAAGGTTTTGTTCGCGATGATCCTGATTCTGAAGCACAGATTCTTATCGATAATACTTCAACTGGTTCATCACTTAAAGCTAACCGACTTAAGATTGTTGATACTTTGATGGAATCTTCTACAAGAATGTATGCTTCTAAAGAAGCCCTTAAAGATCCTGAAAAGAAACAGAAAATCATGGAACTTAAAATGCTCTTTGAAGCAGTTCTTGCTGCCCGCGGAAAAGTAATGCTTGAAATGAACATTGCTAAAGATAAATTCGACAATCTTGTAAAAGAACTTCCTTCGATGAAAAGTCCTACTGTCAGCCCATTGTTCGGCGATGACGGTTATGCTGTAAAAATTGCAGTTAAGAAAAGTGAAGTTCCGGTTCTTCTTCCAAAACTTCAGAGTCTTGGAGCAACTGATATTCTCGAATATGAATTGAGAAAAGTTCTTCCATAACGGATTTTGAAAAATTACAAATCCAAAAAAAAGCCTGATGATTTACTGCAATTGAAAACTGCAAGTTACCATCAGGCTTTTGTTTTTTAAATTTCTTTCTTAGCGGTTATCTGTAAATCTGACATTTCATTCCGTTGTTTGAAAAGTCAAAAAGAACGTTTGTTGCTGCTCCACTTCCGCCGTTAATTTTATTATTGATAACCATATATTCACCAGGTTCAACATAATACTTAGAATATCCGCCGACCCAGCAGTTCTGGAGAGCAATACCTGCTTTTGGTCCGTTTTCAAAAGTTGCTGAATCCATAAGTCCTGCGTATACCTTGAAGTAGTATTGCGGACATGTGATATCCCAGGATACTGTGTAGTAGTTGTTCCCAGAAACCTGAAGAAGAAGACACTGTTCAGTATTTTTTGCATCCCAGTCTGTTGGTAAACCTTGTGTTGTGTTTGGACCGTCAGGGTTATCGCCACCTTTAAGGAAAGCACAAAGATGAGCACTTGCTCCTGTATAAGGCCAGACGTTGTTAATGTTTTTTGTTAAGTTAGCATCTGACATTGGTGTGTTAAAATCCCTAAGTTCAATTGTTGTTCTTGAGATTGAGGCATAATTGCTTGCTTTATCAGTTGTTTTCAGTGCAGAAGTTGCAGTTGCTGTAATATGGAAAGTTAAACCTTCGTTGTATTTTACAGTAGCATTGTTGTTGCCTGAGCCGCCAATTTCAACAGGACTTGAATAAGGTGTATTGGCCTGTGATGTTGTTGCAGGTCGGGCTCTGGATGGCTTTGTTTGTCCGTCACTGTACTGGTCTGTAACACTATAAGTTGTCGCACCGCGGGTCAATTTATCCCATGAATATGTCAGTGTTGAATCTGGTGACTGACAGTCAATCTTAAAGGTTGATTTAAGACAGTTTGAATAATTTGCGGCATAACTTGTAACAGTAGCTTTCTGACTTTTAATACGAATTACAGGAAGTTCTACACCAGCTGAACTGTAAGTTGCAGTGTATTTTGGGTTTCCATAATTGGTTCCACCTGTTTTATCATAAACAAAGTCTGCATCAACAGTAACATCAAACTGCGCACCTTTACATGGCAATGAACCGATATTTACAGTTATTGTTTTGTCAGATTCTGTGCAGGCATTTGATTTTACGTTTTGTGTGATTACATGTAAACCGGTTTTGATGTATTCGGCAACAAGAGTTGGATCTGTACAATCTTTATCGTAGATGAGAACATATTTTGGTGTGATGTCTGTTTTCCAGGTACTTGAGTCAGCTCCGTTGGAAGAAAGTTCGTATGCATTTTTGAGAATAGAACTCTTTGCTGCAATAACTTTGTACTGTGCAATAGAAAGTACTGGCGGTATTCTCAAAATTGTGTTATCTGAAGAATCTTTTGTTTTTTGAGAAATTGTAATGTTGCCGTTGCCTTTCTGGATCGTTCTTGTGAATGTAATTGTAACAGTTCCTGCTGCTTCATTAAAAGTAAGACTGCTTACAGCCGGTTTGTCTGTAATGATACAGATTGATTTTCGTGAATTAAGGTTGTTAGCCCAGCTTTCGTTTACAAGAGTTTGAATATCAGAAATTTTTGAGCCATTGCTGTCTTGAATAGAACCACCCTTGAGGTTGATTGATTTAACATTAAGGATTGGTTTGTCATCGTTTTTCTTAATTGTATAAGAAAATTCAAATTCACGGGCAAATGTATTTGCAGCAGTTGTCATGTTGATTACAGCATTATTATTTAAAGTAATCTGTGGAACTGCAGTTGAGCCTGAAGCCGGTACAAATTTCATTTCTTTGTTGAATCGAAGTTTAAGGATGATTACATCATTTTCTCCGTAGTTGCCGTCAGATTTATCTGCATGGAGATATTCTACACGTGGTGTGTTTGTATCTACAAGGAATCCAAAATCCTGAATTGTTGCATTGTGTGCAAGGTCAGAAACAGTTGCTTTGAATGATAATGACGAACCGACAAGATTTTTTACGATTACTTCAAATTTTCCGTCATCAGTAAGTTTGAATGTTTCATGAGCTTCATCTGGTTCAACTTTTGTTCCGTTGCATTCAAGAGTAAAAGCAAGTTTTTTTGCATTCAGCCAGGCTGCAGCAGAATCATCTGTGAACGATCCGTAAACTGTTACTTCTGCTCCGGAATCAAATGCAGGCAAAAGAGTACTTGTGTCAGTATAGGTTTTGTCTTTGTATTTGATTTTCTCAAATGTGATTGACGGCGGAGTAATGTCACCAAGAATTGTGTAAGTTTTAACAATCTTGTTTCCGTTTCCGTCTTCTGCAAGAACAACAAATGTCTGGTTAGAAAGAGTTCGGGTAACGCCACTGAACTGTTCACCGATTCCAAGGTCTGAGAAAAGATTGAGGTTAAGGTTTGATTTGTATCTTAAGCGGGTAATTCCTGAGACAGGATCTGTTTCTGTTCCGTCTTGTATCAATGCTGGAAGTGTATAAATCTTGCCGTTCTTTAAATCTGATACAGACGATGCTGCATCTGTTGATGAATTCCATTTTGCTGCATTTGTATTTGAAAGTGTAACAATGTCATCTTTGTCTGTTACATATGCAATTTTAACATGTTTGATATCAGTATCATCTTTTGCAGTAAATTCAAGAGAGAAATCTCCGTCTTTGTTACCAAACAACGGCTGGTCAATCTGTTTTTCTGTTCCATTGATAAAATGTTTGAGTTCAACAGAAGGGAAGGTTTTATCTTCGACTTTAATGTAGCCGGTTTTTGTAACAGCGGTTTTTCCGTTATTGTCTTTAGCGTTGATTTCGATAAAGTAAGTCATACAGTCTTTTGGAACCGGAAGCTGAAAGAAAATTGTGTTTTCTGAAACTTTAGTTCCGCGTTCATAGAGAGTATCCTGACTTACGATTGCACCTGAGGAATTGTTCTTTCTGACTGTAGAAGTTACTTCGGCAATTTCTGTATCGTCGTATGCAGTACCATTAATTGTTGTTCCTGCGTAAACAGAAAGCGGTGGATTTGCAGGTGGATTATTACCGCCAAGTGTCATTTCTATCCATGGCTGGTCAGCTTCTTTCCACATACAGAAAACGCCGTGAGCATAAGTATCTTCTCTATTACCTGAACTGTCGCGGCTGCAGGTAATGATTGTGAACATATGCTTTGAAGAGTTGAGGGATGCAAATTTTGGATAGTCTGCAAGTTTAACTAAGAATTCCCATGCGCGCAGACTGTTCATTTCAATGTAAGCTTTGCCTTCTGCAAATTTTGTATCTTTTACAAGGCGTTTTTCAAGGTAAACATTTTCTGTACCGGTTTCCTTGATGATTACATCGATATATTCAATTGTGTTTTCATCAACGGTTGTTCCAGAAAGAGTAAAATCACCTGTAACAAATTTTGAAACTTCTGTAATTTTTTTGTAGTCGGTGATTGCATTCAGTGTATCCATTGCCTGTGTTGTTGCAGGGTAGAGCGCAGGGTTTGAAACCGTAACTTTTGGCGGATCTGTGTCTACAATTACAGAACGCATTTTCTTTGATTCTTCACCGATATTATTTGCTGCATCGGTTGCTGTTACACTGAGGTTATATGTTCCTGATACTGGAATTGAAATTGATTTAATTGTAAAGTTTACAGTTTTTCCGTCTGGAGCAACTGACCAGGTCGAAAGCGGATCTGCAGCATAAGTTGAAGAACCGCTGGCCTTAACTTTCCATGCACCTGCCTCGCCTATCCAGGTATTCCCGTTACATTCTACTGTAATTGTTTTTACTGCAAAATTATCTGTTACTCTTGCAGTGATGTCAAAACCAGCTGCCATTACACACTGGCGTGGTTCCGGTGTAAGAATTGTTACGCTTGGACCAATAAGGTCGATTGCTTCTCCAAGACCGACTGTGCAGGAAGCCAGAAGGAATGCGGATAATGCTGTAATAATTGCTGTTATTTTTTTAGTGATTTTCATATTCTCATTCCTCCTTATTAGTTTGTGTATCCGTAAATTGCAGGGTTGTAGATTAATATGGCCTGACCGAATCCTACATTTGTTTTTGCAGGATTGAGGTAACTGCTGCTTAGCGTCTGAAGACAATAGTTGTCAAGAATCTGCCAGCTTGACCAGTAATAATTGCTGCCGTTTTTGTATGCTACCTGGAATTTCTGGTAGATCGGTTCATTCTGTGATAAAGGCCAGCCTGCTGTATAAGAGTTGGCTTCAGGAATCTGGCTTCCAAAGACTGCAAAACAATACTGACCTTTACTGTCTTTGACATTGTTACATGAGCTTTGTGTATAAACTCTGAGTACTGTTTTAAATGCGCCTTCATATCCTGACAGAGAATTACTGAATCCTGTTTTTTCTGCAGTAGCTTTAATGTAAATTTTTGCATTTGTTGTGTAATTATCAGCTCCGAGAGTTTCTGACAATTCCTGTGTACCGTCAAATGTTGTAATTGTATTGGCTGTTACACCTGTAGTAGTACTTGCAAGTCCTTTAAGTGCACTTGCTGTGATGTTTTTTGTAGTTGTCTGAACAAAAGCATCTTTGGTTGTAGAATTTGACATTGTACCTGTTCTTGTCGGATCGATTATGTAGCTCATTTTGACACTTGGAGTTACACAGTCGATTTTTGCTTTTGTTGTTTTACAGGTCTGGTCGTTAGTTCCGTTGGTTGCAATTCTGTTTACACGGATTACTGGTGTTGCAACTGGACCTACAAGGAATTTGTAGTCGTTTTCTGCAAGACCTGTATCCATATAATTGTAGGCATCGTCACGAACACTGTTGTCACTGAGAGTAAGTGTGTATTCAACACCGTTTACAAGACAGTCAATAAAGTCGCTGTCTTTTACTGTAAGACTAAGTGTATCAGTTCCGTTGCCGGACAGTTCCTGAACATCAAAAGTTGCCATGTGATAGCCGCAGTTTTCAAGAACTTTGCGGAGATTTTTAACGACTGCATTATGGGCCTCGATTTCTGTTGAGTTGTCTGGATTTGGCAGTTCTTTGATGGCATATTTGTAATTAAGGACATATTTTGTTGTAAGGTCTGGAGTAACATCTGCGGTATCAGTTACAGGAATTTTAAGTCCGTTTGTGTACTGCATGTATGGACCTTCTGCAATGATTGTGTCGATTCCATTTTTATCTTTACCATATTTGAATGGTTTTGTAGCATCACCGCAGACGGTTATTCTATCAGCTGCTTTTGATGGCAGGAATATTTTGTCTTCAAAAACTTCCTTGCTTAATACAGGTGGGATATACCATCCTGCAGTGCGTTTAAGTACCAGAGAGCCGCTTGTAATATTTACCTTTTCGTTGAATTTTAATTTTATTGTTATCTGTCCGTCTGTTTTTTGAATAACACTATCAGGAGCAGGAACAAATGATGATTTTACGAGGTATGGCTTGATACTGTCGATTTTGAGTTTTTTATTGTTGAAGTCAGTTCCGGCACCAGTTTTTGTAAAGGTACCTTCAACTGTTGCTCCATTTAAATTGATTGGATTGTCAGCTGGAATGGCTAACTGTGAACATTCAACTTCATCAGCAATTTTGTATGTAAAATAGAATGTATTGGAACTGCTGTTCTTGTTGCGGTTTGTATCGTAAACTGCACGTCTTTTTTCTGCAGTAACGGCAGTGCCATCTTTGTTCTTAAATCCTGTAGAGTTAAATTCGATATAAGGAAGTTTGCCACTGGCAGGATATATAGCTACACGGTTGTCAAAATCTGCCTGCAGAACAATTTCATCATTGAGGGTATAAGTATGGTTGTCTTCTTTTGTTGCAATGATCTGTGTAAGGTTACCAAGTGTATCAAATGCAACAGTCAGTTTTGATCCGGCAGAATTGTTGAGCTGGTCTGTTGCTGTCAGTGTGATATTAAAGTTCTTACCAGATGCAGGAGCAGAAGAAGGTGATTCTCCTGTTAATTTTATGAGCAAAGGATTTGCTGCAGACCACTGCTGTGAGATTGTAAATCCTGTAGATTCAGATGGATCCTGCGGATTGTTTTTACTTGTTGCATTGCAGGCAGTAATGGACATGTTGTTCTGCGCTACAGGAGTGATTCTGATTTCTGTGATTTTTACAGAAAGAGTAATCAGCGGGTTATCAACGGTTTTCCAGGTAGCGTCCCCAGTCTGCTTGTATTCAATTTTAAAGCTAGGTTTTGATGTAAAGCGGTTAAGGCGGAATGTCTGAGTAGTAATGTTTTCTGTGTTGTCCCTTGCAGCGAACATAAATACTTTGTTGCTGTTGTCGACTGTTCCGTTTTTAATGAAGTCAGTAAAGAAATCCCACTGGTTACTTACATTTGAAGTATAACGGTGAGTAGTTGAATCATAAACAGGAGATCCCTGAACGGTGAGTTTGTGAATTACAGAACCTGCAAAAGTTGCATTACCTGAAAAGTCGTAAGTCTTGTTGAAATATTCTGTAAATTTATCAATGTCATTATTTCCTTCAGGAAGCCATGCAACTGCAATGTCACTTACGGCGCTGTTATCGATAATGGAAGCAGAGATAGAGAATTTTCCGTTTGTCAGAACCGGAACAGAATTTTCTTCTGGAGTTCTGACAATGATTGTAGGAGCTTCACCATTAGTTACCTGAAGGTCAATTGCTTTGAGGTAAGTAGCGTTATTTGCTGTGCTGTCAATGATTTTCATTACCAGCTTGTAGTTTGCGTCCTGGGCTGGAGCTGTAATACCAAAAGTATGATCACGCAAACCTGGAGTAAAATCGTTTACAGATGTAAAGCTTGCAGAAGGAACACTGGTGATATTTGTGAAATCTGTGTTTTTTACAACTGCATATGAGATTGCAGAAATTCCGTCATCGTCAAAAACTGATACTGGAATATTTCCCTGTGTAGGAACTTTTACAACCGAGCCCTGCATTGAAGAAAATCTTGCGTGAGGAATATCATATTCTTCTTCCCATGCAAAAACATTCTGGCAGATTGTTGTTACCTGACCGGCATTTCCAACAACAACCAGTTCAGGCAGGATGTAATGAAGCCCTGTTTTAAGTGAATCTTTTGCAGTTGTCATATCGGCAGAAGTGAAAGAGAACTCAGGCGCATAAGCATTTGCAGAAGCATCCGGGGCTCTGTTAGCGATGAATGGTCCGCCGATTTTGTTTCCCCGTTCGTCTACTTCATAAAGAGATAATTTTGCGCTTTTGACACCATAGCGGGCTGTAACATTTGTTAAAAGAGAGAAACTTTTATTCTGGAAGTAGTCTTTGTTTTCTGTACTTTCGCGTTTTGCGGTGCGTCCGTCCGAATCTGTAAATTCTGAAATTGGCAGAAGGCGGGCTACATAGCCATCGCGTTTGATGCGTGGTTCTTTTACATCAATGTCAGAAGTATCAAGAATTACTGTTATTGAACTTGATGAAAATTCTGAACCGTTACGGTTTTTGTCAAAGGCAGTAATTTCAAAATAAATTTCTGTGTCTTCAGCGAATTCATCAAAAGGACAACTGAAGGCACCGTTGCTGTCTATATCAGTCCATGTGCGGGTAAACGGCCCCTGTTTTTTAGGAAGCCCTGTTACAGGATCAGTAATTGAATAGGAATAGACAAAACGAATTTCTTCTGTTTTTGTGTTGTCTTTTGCTATTCCTGAAATTGCAAATTTCTTTGCAACAAATGCATTGTTTCCCGGGCTTGTGATTTCAAGAACTGGAGCTTCCAGGTCAATAGCATTACCAAGTCCTATGTCACAGGAGGTAAGTCCCATCAAAAATGCGGAAAGTGTAATAGCGATTGTAGAAAAACTTTTTTTAATCATACGAACCAACCTTTTAAGTTTAAATAAACCCTAATTAGTTATCGGCTGATACTCTCTTTTTCTACAATAATATAGTAAATTTTAATTTTGTGAATATAAAATAATTGCGATTGATATAAAAACAACATGTTTATTGAAATAAACCGATAAAAAAGGTATAACTTAAATATTCCTAATATGTGAAAGGTGGTATTTTTATGGAAGAAATCCTCAATTTGTTGCGTGAAAACGCTCGTTTGTCTGCAGAAGACATTGCTTCAATGACTAAAAAAACTGTTGATCAGGTTAAAGAAATCATTGCAAAGCTTGAAGCCGATGGAGTCATCCTTAAATACGCCGCCATTATCGACCCGGAAAAACTGGGCAAAGGAAAATCAACATATCAGGCAGAAATCGAAGTTCAGTGTACACTTGAACGCGGACAGACTTTTGATACAATCGCTGACCGTATTTACAGATTCCCACAGGTAAAATCACTTTACCTTATGTCTGGCGGTTATGACCTTAAAATTGTAATCGAAGGTGATGATCCTCGTGACATTTTCTACTTTGTATCTGGTAAACTTGCTACAATTCCGGGTGTTCGTGCTACAAAGACTTCTCTTATCATGAAGACTTACAAAGAAAACGATACTATTTACGTATCTGATGAACGTGACCGCCGCGAGGCAATGGCTTAACAGCAGGCTGTATCTTCAGCCGTATTTGAATAAGGAACATTAAATTGAATAATAGACAAGATAAATTCAGCCGCAGCATGGAATCAATTCCTCCAAGCGGCATCCGTAAATTTTTTGAAATGCTCATCGGCCATGATGATGTTATTTCACTGAGCGTAGGTGAACCTGACTTTCCGACTCCATGGGTAATCCGCGAAGAAGCTTTCTACCACATTGAAAAAGGTCATACTTCTTATACTTCCAACTGGGGTTTGATTGAACTCCGTCAGGAAATTGCAAAGTATATGGAACGCTACAACCTTTATTACAAGCCCGAAAATGAAATTCTCATCACTGTAGGTGCTTCAGAAGGTGTTGATGCTGTTCTCCGTGCTATTTTGAATCCAGGTGATGAAATTATCGTCAGCCAGCCTTGTTATGTAAACTACACTCCGCTTGCAGAACTTTGCCAGGCAAAAGTAGTTACTCTTGATACAAGCGTGAACGGGTTCTATCCGACTGCTGCTCAGATTGAACAGTGCATTACACCAAAGACAAAGGCTTTGATGATCTGTTCACCTAATAATCCGACTGGAACAATGATTCCGGAAGATGAACTTGCCAGAATTGCAGAAGTTGTAAAAAAGCATGAAATCTGGGTAATTTCTGACGAAATCTACTGTGAACTTGCATATGATGGTGCAAAACACAGCTCAATCGGTTCCTTCCCTGGCCTCAAAGATTATACAATTATCCTTAACGGATTCAGTAAATCTTTTGCTATGACAGGATGGCGAATCGGTTATATTGCAGCTCCAGATGATCTTCTGGCTCAGATTGTAAAACTTCACGGTTATAACACAATCTGTGCACCGATCTTCAGTCAGTATGCTGCTGCAGAAGGCTTGCGTAACGGATGGTCAGAAGTTGAACGCATGCGTGTAAGTTACCAGCAGCGCCGCAACCTGATGTATAAAGCATTCTGTGATATGGGACTCAAAGTTCCAGAGCCAACCGGTGCGTTCTACATGTTCCCTGATATTACTTCTACAGGTCTTACTTCTGAAGAATTTGCAACTCAGCTTTTCCAGAAGTACAATATTGCGGTAGTTCCGGGTTCTGTATTTGGTGAAGGTGGAGAAGGTCATATCCGCTGCTGTTATGCTACAGACATCAACAAAATTAAAATTGCCCTTGAAAGAATCAAGGAATTTGTTGAAGAATTGAAGAAATAGAGATTTTAACGGTTCCAACCGTTTAGTTTTAAGGCGCCCTGCAATATGATATGTACCCATAATCCTGGACACATATTATGAACTAAGCAGAACGAATGG
>JAKSTQ010000017.1 GCA_024402475.1 Treponema sp.
GCGGGAATAGCTCAGTGGTAGAGCGCCACCTTGCCAAGGTGGATGTCGCGGGTCCAACTCCCGTTTCCCGCTCTAAAAAAAGCGATTTCAGAGCAGTCTGAATCGCTTTTTTTTTACTTTAATTCTATTTTTAAGAGGAAAACCAAAGTGAAATTAACAAAGGAATTTGTAACTCTCGAAAAATCAGCAGAAAAACTTACAGTTACAGTTGACAAGAGCGAAATCAATTCAATTTACCAGAAGGTAATCAAAAACTACACAAAAAACGCTCAGATTCCAGGTTTCCGCAAAGGACACGTTCCTGCAAACATCCTTATTACTAAATACGGTGATGCACTTAAAGCAGACACATTGAATGAACTTATCGACGGATCTTTGAATGAAATCTTCTCTGACGAAGCAGAAAAAGACCACCGCCCTCTTCCATATGCACAGCCTGTATTGGAAAAAGTACCTGAATTTGATCTTGAAAAAGATTTCACATATTCAGTTACTTACGATGTATTCCCAAAAGTTGATGTTAAAAACTTCTCTGGAATCACTGTAAAAGAACCACAGGTAACAGTTGGAGATGCAGAACTTGCAGAAGAACTCAAGGCTCTCCAGGAACGCAACGCTATGGTTACTGACAAAAAAGACGGCGAAGCAGTTGCTAAAGACGACATCGTTACAATCAACTACAGCGAACTTGATGATGCAGGTAACACAGTAGAAGGTTCAAAACGCGAAGGTTTCGTATTCACAGTTGGAACTGGTGAAAACATCTACAAAATCGATGACGAAATCATCGGCATGAAAAAGAACGAAACAAAAGAAATCACAAAGACATATGCTAAAGACGATGCAGATGCTGACCTTGCTGGAAAAACAAAGAAAATCAGCGTAACAGTAACAGCTCTCAAAGTTAAGAACATTCCTGCTCTTGATGATGACCTTGCTCAGGACGTTAATGCTAAATTCAAGACACTTGATGATCTTAAAGCAGACCTCAAACGTCAGATGGAAACAGCTGCTGCCCGCCGCGTAAAAGAACTCAAGAACAACGACCTTCTTTCTCAGCTTGTTGAAAAGAACGCATTCGATCTTCCTGCAAGCATGATTAAAGCAGAACTTGACGGACGCTGGAACATGATGGCTCAGCAGTTCGGAACAACACCAGACCAGCTTGAAAAAATGATTCTTGCTTCTGGACAGACAAAAGAAGTTATGCTCGAACAGTGGACAGGCGATTCTGAAAAAATGCTCAAATCACGCATTATCGTTGACAACCTTATCCGCGAACGCAACATCAGCGTAACTCCAGAAGAAATCGAAGCTTCTTATGCAAAAATCGCTGAAGAAGGCGGAATGACTGTAGAAGAAGTTAAAAAGCACTACGCTGACCCACGTTCTAAGGAATACCTTATTGACGATGCAAAAGAAACAAAACTTTACGATGAACTTTACAAAGAAGTTAAAGTTTCTAAGGGTGACAAAATCGCTTTTGCTGACCTCTTCAAGAACTAAATAAAACTGCAGATTTTATTTACGTCGAACAAAGGACTGTTCAAAACGGACAGTCCTTTTTTTTAATTTTTTAATTTTTTTTAGCACATTTTTGTTATTTTTTGCTATATTTATATAGTATACGATAATAATTTTTAGAGGATTAAAGAATGACAGAAAAGATGTTTGTTTCAGTTCCACACGTATTGGAAAAAAGTGGAAATACAGAACACTGGTATGATATTTATTCAAGACTTTTAAAAGACCGTATTATCTTTGTTGACGGCGAAATCAATGACGAAATGGCAGATATTATTATTGCCCAGCTTTTGTTCCTCGAATCTGAAAATCCGGATAAAGATATAAGCATGTACATCAACTCACCTGGTGGTTCTGTTACTGCAGGACTTGCCATTTATGATACAATGCAGTATGTAAAATGTCCTATTCAGACTATCTGTGTCGGACAGGCTGCAAGTATGGGTGCAATTCTTCTTGCCGGCGGTTCAAAAGGTAACCGCATTGCCCTTCCAAGCGCACGAGTTATGATTCACCAGCCATGGGGCGGAACTCAGGGGCAGGCAAGTGACATTGCAATTCAGGCTGCAGAAATCATCCGCCTTAAAAAGATTTCCATCAAATATCTTGCACATCACACCGGTAAAAAAGAAGATGTTGTTGCCAAAGATATGGAACGCGACCACTTTATGAGTGCTGATGATGCAGTTGAATATGGTATCATCGATAGAGTTATGAGAGGAAGAGAAAAATAATGAAAAAGTTTACACAGGACCAGTTCTGTTCATTCTGTGGCTTACCACCTGCTGACAAAAAAGGGGTTGCAAGACGACTTATTGGTTCACGCATCGCACCTATCTATATCTGTAATGAATGTGTTGAAATCTGTAAAGATATTCTTGACTGTGAACCTAAATCTGAACTCTCTGTTGATATTAAAGAAGTTCCTTCTCCAAGAGAATTCAAACAATACCTTGATCAGTATGTTATCGGTCAGCACTATGCAAAAAAAGCTTTGAGCGTTGCAGTTTACAACCATTATAAACGCCTTGCTTCTCTCAAAGATTTTAATGCAGCAGAAGACGTAAAGATTGAAAAATCAAATATTCTTTTGATTGGACCAACCGGTTCTGGAAAAACTTTACTTGCAAAGACACTGGCTCAGAAGCTTAAAGTTCCTTTTGCAATTGCAGATGCTACTACCCTTACAGAAGCAGGATACGTTGGCGAAGACGTAGAAAACGTTCTTCTTAAACTGATCAATGCTGCAAACGGTGATGTAAAAGCTGCAGAAAAAGGAATCATCTTTATTGACGAAATTGATAAGATTGCGCGCAAAGGCGAAAATACTTCAATTACGAGAGATGTTTCTGGCGAAGGTGTACAGCAGGCACTCCTTAAAATCATCGAAGGAACAAAAGCAAGCGTTCCTCCTCAGGGCGGACGAAAACATCCAAACCAGGAAATGATCGAAATTGACACAACAAACATTCTGTTCATTCTGGGCGGAGCTTTTGTTGGTCTTGATAAAATCGTTGAACAGCGCATTAACGAAAAAACAATGGGATTTGGATCAACATCAGGTCAGCTTTCAGAAGATGAAAAAGTTGAACTTTTGAACAAAGTTACTTCTGATGACCTTGTAAAATTCGGTATTATTCCGGAACTTATTGGCCGTATGCCGATGAATGTTGCACTGAAAGAACTTACACGAGACGACCTTGTAATGATTCTTACACAGCCTAAGAATGCAATTACAAAACAGTTCCAGGCAAGTTTTGCAATGGATGATGTTGAGCTTACATTTACTGACGATGCAATTGCAGAAATCGCAGACATTGCAATCCGTCAGCAGACTGGAGCACGCGGTTTAAGATCAATCGTAGAAAAAATGCTTATGGATATCATGTTCGAAATTCCAAGTATTTCTGGTAAAAAGAAACTTGAAATTACAAAAGAAATGGTTATCGACAAAGATAAAATTGATATCGAAAAAGCCTTAATTTCAGCTTAAATGAAACATCACATTATCGTTAAGTTTAAAAAAGAAGCACCAGAACTTTCTCAAATGCTGCCAAGAATCCAGCAGATTTTTTCAGGCGTACTGAAAGTTTCTGGAGTTTCGTCTTATGAATTAATTCCAAACTGCATTGACCGCAGCAACCGCTACAATCTGATGATTGTAATCACAATGGACAAAAATGCCCTTGAATCATACGACGCCTGTGACGCTCACCACCAGTGGAAAGACGAATTCACAGCGTTGATTGAATCAAAGGCAATTTTTGACTGCGAATAAAATTCAGATTAAAGCCCGGTCATCATCTGATAAAATCCAGGAATTGCAGAAGTCATCAGAATCTGAACCGCAGTTGCAAGATCAATTACTGCATGTCCGATGATAACCGGCACTGGATTTCTTTTCTTATAATAGTAAATACACAAAATTATTGTTAACGGTAAAAAAGATAAAAATCTGTAAAGTATGTATTTTACATCAAACAGAACAGGAATAAAACTGTGCTGAAGTGCAAAAAAGAATGCAGGCACGAAAATCGAAGCCCACTTATTTTTTATCTGATTTACACCACAACCAAGATACAGACTGTCTTCTGCAACGGCTGTAGAAACCGGCAGAACCACAAGATTAATAATTGCAATCCACAAAGGAACAGGAGCAATCATCATAGGTGCAGCATAAGGAATGACTCCATAACAGATAAAACCTGCAATATACATTCCTGACATACCGACCATCAGGATAAGCATTGTAAGAATAAAAACTTCAAAGCCTTTTGTTTTTCCTTTCTGATAATTAATAAGCTTAGCAAATGTAATGCCGCTTTTTTTGCAGAGGAATAACAGTAAAGCAATCAGTAAAATATTAACGATAGAAGCAACCGGCGACCACCAGTTACTGAAGCTGGACAATTCCTGTTTTGTAATCAATGATACACAGCAGAAAACTGCAATAAAAATTATACAGCGAATCGGTAAAAGATATTTTAAGTGATGAGAATTCAAAAGGCACCTCCCCTTTTTGTACATAATAATAAATACATTTTTTAATGTAAATATTATTATGGGCGAAGGTGCCTTTTAGGTTTATGCTGCCAGTTAAGGTTATGCAACCAGTCTGGCTTATGCTACCAGGTCACGGAATTCATGGCAAACTCTTGGACTGCGGAGCTTTTTAAGCGCAGATTTTTTAAGCTGGTCTGCACGCTGTTTTGAACAGCCAAGCATTCGTCCGATTTCTGACAATGAATACGACTTGCCGTCAAATCCAAAGTTTGCACGGATTACAAAGTTTTCGCGAGGAGAAAGATTTTCTTTCATTGCTTTTGCAAGAAGTCTTTTTCTTTCGCTGTTTTCAAAGTCTTCAAACGGGTCTGAAATATCGCTGTCGAATGTGTCTTCAAGGCATCCGCTGTCATCGTCTTTTGACTTGAACATAGCATTGAGGGAAGCAATACCACCGGCTGCATTAAGTACAGCGTTCACCTGTACACTGTCTGCGCTATCGCGGTTTTCTTCTTTAAGAAGTCCTATTTTACCATGTGGAATGCGGATAAGATGGCTTGAATAAGCTTCATCCTGAATTGCATTGAGTATCCACCAGCGTGCAATTGTTACAAGACGGGTTTCTTTCTTGAAATCATATTTTTCAATTGCTTTTAAATATCCGACACATGCGGCACTGAATGCTTCTTCTATTGAGAGAGAGTATGTCTTTGTAAATCCTGCAGCCTGTTTAAGAATAAATCTTGAATTGGCACAAAACAAATCACTTGATGCTTTTTTATCACCAGCCTGAGCTTTAGCGATGAGGTCTCTTTCCTGCTGTGCATCGAGGAATCCAACTTTACTGCTTGCAACTTTAACCAAATCAAATACTGTATTCATAGCACCTCCTTAATTAATGCTGAATACTAAAAAAGGTCTTATAGACCACCCGTCCAATATACTCTTAATATACAAAGTTCACTCTATCATTTGATGACAGACCAACAATTATTTTTTTAATTTTTTTAACTTCTTCAAAGAATTCCCCTAAAATATCCTTCACTGTATATGTCAAAGAACCTGCCTGGCAGATTTTGAAAAAAAGAGCCGGCATAAATATATAGTCTTGACGGTGTTCTAATATTGTAGTACACCTATAAAATATGGAACAAAACGAAGAAAATTCCCAGAAAAAAATCATTAAAATGCTTCAAAACGGGGAATTAGACCCTAAAAATCCCCGTGACTTTTCACTGGCCTACAGAAACCTTCAGGACCTTGCAGATGAACTTTTTGAAAAGAAAGTCAACAAAGCCAAGTTTTTCCTGCGGGCCTTTGAATGGGAAGACATTGAGCAGGCAATTAAAAACAGTTTGATTACTGCGATCAGAGAATATGACTGCACCCGAAGCGACGATTTTAAAAGCTGGGCATTCGGCATAATGAATAACGGCTACAAAAAAGCCCTTGATCCCATCATCAAAAATAATATCCGTGAACAGGAAACCGTTGCAAAACTTATTCCGAACATAGGACACAATCCAAACCAGTATTTCCGTTTTGAATCTCTTGAAGAAAAAATTGCGAAGATAAATGAAATAAAACAAGCAGTTCTTTCCCGCCCTACCAGAAACAAACTCAGGCAGGAAGAATCCCTTGATATGTTTCTGCATTTTGTTGGTTACTACGGCGATTTTGGTAAGGAACTTGAAAACGAACAGGCGTTCCCAAAATCCATTGAATCCCTCATGGCCTATTATCACATCAAAAATAAAACAATATTTTTTGAGCAGATGCGTTCGATTAAGCGGTCACTTTTAAAATCCAACATCAGCCTTATCGGGAACTCAGGAATAATCACCGACCACGAACTTACTCAAAAAGATTATGAGCTGCTCGAATTCATCATTGAACGCAATAAGATCAAAGACCTTAAAGGCAGACCTTTCTGTCCCAACAGCAGCGACATTATCGGTAAAGGAAGATTCTCACTTACAATCAGAAGCCGCAACGTATTGAGCAACAGTATCCGCAGGTTAAAAGACGCAGGTTTTATTTTTGCTGATCCTAAAGATAGGGACCAGAACCAGGGATATCTTATCCTTAATCCGGAAATCTACAAAGGCTTGAGCTTTAACGAAAAACTTGCAGTTGATTTTATAAGCCAGGTACTTACTCATTTTTCTGACGGACCTGTAAAAAAAGGAACTCAGATGCTTTTACGCCGCATCAGGAAAGAACATAACATCAAGGGCGAAACCGAACCTTTAGTCCTGTCCCAAGATTTATCTGTTACCCTCAACGACCAGTGGTTCAGACCATTTTCTGTCATTAAAACAGTGAACGATTCAATTTTTGAAAACTGCATTAAAATTATAAAGGAAAAGACTGCAATCACTTTTGACTACATAAAGAAAAGCGGAGAACAGGTTAAGGTCGAAGGAATGCCTGTTTCAATGCAGTTTTATGCAGAACGAGGCTGGTGCATGCTGCTCAAATTAAAGGACAGCGACAAAGAACACTGGTTCAGGCTGCCGAGAATCAGCAATATAGAAATTGTCAGTGAACAAGAGATGAGCACAACTTAAAGGTTGCAAGAGCAGTTTTTTCCCAGGTGAACTGTTTTGCGTGAACAAGTCCTTCTTCGATAAGTTTGCCCCGCAGCTGCTGGTCTGTAATAACTTTTTCAAGAGCGGCAAGGAAATCCTGTTCGTCATCCGGATCAAACAGAACTGCTTTTCCTCCTGCAATTTCCGGCAATGCACCACGGGCTGCACATGCTACAGGAATTCCAGATGCCATTGCTTCAAGAACAGGAAGTCCCACACCTTCTTCAACTGAAGGGAAAATACAGGCATCTGCCGCAGTATACAATTTGGCAAAACTTTCATGAGGGAAAAATCCTGTCAGGAAAATGTCACTTGCATATTTTGAAGAAAGAACTTCTTTTTCTACTTCTTTAATATAAGCATCCTGATTACCTGCAAGAACAAGGCGGTGTTCAGTCTGATATTTGTCTTTAAATGCATTGAATGCCCTGATAAGCTGAATGTGTTTTTTGCTTTCTGCGGAAATTCTTGAAGGATAAATAATATACGGACGCTTAATTGCAAAAGGTTTTACATCTACAAAATCAGTTGAATCAGCCGGATGCTGGTAAAAAAGACTGTGATCTACGCCGTGAGGAATTACATGAATTTTACCGGATTTAAAACCGTATTTTACAAGATCTTCCTTAATGTAATTACTTGCCGCTATGATTGCATCAACTTTTTTTAGAGAACCAAGCACAAGGGATCTTAAATAAAATTCCCTGGAATTAGAAAGCTTTGCCGAAACAATGTCATTTACAACTGCTACGCTTTTTTTGCAGCAGTAAAGGGGAAAAATTCTTGTGCTTGCAGGAAAAAATACAACATCATACTTCTGGCGTCTTGCAAATTTGTTGAATTTCATGACATGCCATGTACGCTGCCCTTCAATTGAATCAAAGGTATTTACGGCAGTAAATGTATGATCCACCGGTGTTTTGTATGTATAGCGGTCAACTTCCTGCCCGAAAAAGTCATATTCAACATTTTTATCGTCTACAAGATTATTTGTAAGGTAATATAAGTAAGCGCCAAAACCAGATTTTCCATGGTCACAGCCAAAAGTATCAATTCCTATTTTCATAGCGGGCAAATTATAGCATATAAGGCTTTTATATGCTATATTATAATAATGAACACTAATGACGACTTTTTATCTCTGGGGGTATGTGATTCCCTTACTGAAAAACTCAAAGAACTGGGCATCACAACCCCAACAGGCATCCAGAAACAGGTAATTCCTGCAGCCCTCGAAGGCAATAACATCATCTACCAGTCAGAAACAGGAACAGGAAAAACTTTTGCGTACCTTTTGCCTTTAATCCAGAAAACCGCTGAAAATTCAGGTTCAGGTGTAAAAATCATCATTCTTGCTCCAACTTACGAACTTGCGTCTCAGATTAAGACTGCATGTCAGTCAGTTACTGAACTTAAATCAAGCCTTTTTATCGGCGGAACTCCAATAAAGCGCCAGATAGAAGCCATCAAGGAAAAACCTCAGATTGTAATCGGGAACCCTTCCCGCATCCTTGAACTCATTCATCTTAAAAAACTCAAGGTAAATGAAGTAGAATCTGCTGTCCTTGACGAAGCTGACCGCCTTATAAGCGTAGAAATCAAAGACCAGACCATAGATTTTATCAATGAACTTCCTCCTGACGTCCAGTTCATGGCGGCAAGTGCTACAGTAAACTCAAATACAAAAAGGCTTTTAACACGGCTTATGGGCGGTGCAAAAGAAATTTTACTGCCACCGGAAGATATTCTTGCAAAAAAAATCACTCATTATGCGCTTTTTGCAGAAAGCCGCGACAAAATCAAGACCTTAAAAAGCCTTATTCTTGCCATTAAGCCTGAAAAAGCACTTATTTTTACAAGCCGAGCCGATCAGGTTCAGAATATCTGGTCAAAACTCAATTATTCAGGTGTCGAATGTCTTGCCCTCCACGCAAAATCTGACAAAAAAGACAGAAAAGCCGCCATCGACAAATTCAGGAACGGCAAGTGCAGGCTTCTGGTTACTTCTGACCTTGCCAGCCGCGGACTTGATATTCCTGGAATCACACACATCATACAGATGGATCTTCCGTCAAACGAAGACTTTTTTGTCCACAGAGCAGGACGAACAGCCCGTGCCGGCAATACCGGATTCAACATCGTTATCGGTGACGAATACGAAATGCGTAAATATGCCCAGCTTGAGAAAAAGCACGGGCTTACCGTTTACCCGAAAATGCTCTTTAAGGGTCAGTTAGTTTCTCCAATTGATAATACAGAAGAAAACTGATATAATAGAAAAGATATAAACGTTTTATACAATTAAAAAGGTGGAATTTTCGTGTTTCTAAAATGCCTTGACATCTTCGGTTTTAAATCATTTGCCGATCATACACATATAGATTTCTCAAGCGGTATTACTGCCCTTCTGGGACCAAACGGATGTGGTAAAAGTAACGTAGTTGACGCCATGAAATGGGTTCTTGCAGAAGGCAAATCCAAAAACCTCCGTGCAGAAAAAATGGAAGACGTTATCTTTGCCGGTACTTCAACACGCCCTGCCCTTAACGTTGCAGAAGTTGCACTTACCATCGTAAACGAAAATTCCCTTCTTCCTGTTGATGATACAGAAGTAGAAATCAAGCGCCGTCTTTACCGTTCAGGTGAAGCACAGTATTTCATCAATAACCGTCAGGTTGGTCCTACAGAAATCCGTAAGCTTTTCATGGATACAGGTGTCGGAAAAGCTGCATACTCTGTAATGGAACAGGGAAAAATCGACCAGATTCTTTCTTCTAAGCCTGAAGACCGCCGTTATCTTTTTGAAGAAGCAGCAGGTATCAGCCGTTCAAAAGCAGAATGTGCAGAAGCAGAACGCGAACTTGAACGCACAAGACAGAATCTTTCACAGATCGAAGCTTCTCTTGGAGAAATAAAGAAATCTTACGAAACACTTAAAGTTCAGGCTGATAAAACAACAAAATTCCGCAAAGCAAAGGAAGAATATTTTAACATCTCCCTTGACCTTCAGCTTTTGCGCCTTAAAGATTTTATCGAAACAAAGGCCCGCAACGAAACTTCTCTTAAAGAAGTAGAAGAAAAACGCAACACAATCCGTAAAGAAATCGAAGAAATTACAAATTCGATTTCTGAAAACTCTGATAAAATTCAGGAAATGCAGGAAACTGTTTATGCACTCCAGCAGGACCTGGTAAAAATTCAGACAGAAAAAGATGCAAAACTTGACTTTGCCAAACAGCAGAATATTCACCTGGCAGAAATCAAGGAAAAAATTTCAACTCTTGAAATTCACAAAAAGACAATTCAGAACCGCATTGATGACCTTAACGAAGAAGTCGGCGATGCACAGTCTAACCTTTTTGAAAAGAAAAAATATCTTGAAGAAATCAAGCGCAACATCACAGCCTTGAATCAGAACATTCAGACTGCATCTGCAAAAATTACAGAAAACGACGTTCTTGTTACAAACCGCCGCAAGGAAATCACAGACCTTGATGCTGCACGCGCTGATTTACAGAAAGAACTTACAGCAATTACAGAAGACATTGTTACCATGCTTGATGCAAAACTCAAGGATGCAGGCTATTCTCAGGCCTCAATGAATTCTGCAAAAGAAAAACTCGACGAAATTACAGGAAAACTCCGCGTCCTTACAGAAGGCCGTAAAAATATTTTCCAGGACTTTGCAAAAAAAGGCTGTCAGTCTACTGAAGAAGGTCACAAGATCGGAACAGAAGCTGCCGCTGCTTTTGAAGAAGCAAATAAACTGGTTTTGAGCCTTCAGGATGCACTTGATAACTACATCAGCGCTTCTCCTTCATTCATCAGTGAATTCCTTGCACCAGAAGGTATCATTACCAAAAAACGTGCAATCGATACACAGATCAACGAAAACCTCGAAAAGATTGCTTCCATCAACAAGACAATCGAAGGCATTAACGCTGACAACACAAATCTTGCAATTAAGATTGATGAAGATAAAGACACCCTGCGCCGTTATCAGGTCCAGGAAGGTCAGATGGATGAACAGATTACAGGTACTCAGGAAAAAATCGAAATCCTCGGCCGCAGTATCCGTTCAGAAGAACTGACACTCAAAAATAACGAAGACGAAATCTATTCAGAAACTCACCGCCTTGAGTCAACTCAGGAAATGATTGAATCTATTCAGGATGAACTGGACGAAATCGAACAGCGCGGCCGTAAGACTGTAGATGAACTCAACGTTCTCAATAACGAAATTGACGAATTCCGCAAAAAAGCAAGCGGTAAAGAAAACGATCTTAAAAAGAAACAGGATCAGCAGGACAAGTTCCAGTCAGAATATGAACGCCTTTCTATCTCTCTTGGAAAACTTGATACTGAAATCCATAACGTTAAGCAGAACTTCATTGATTCCCACTCCCGTGACCTTTCAGAATTTGAAGAGCACATGTATACAATTACAGCAAGCCCTACTGCACTGAGAGAAAAACTGGATGAAGTTAAAGCAAACATGGAATCTCTTGGCCGTAACGTTAACCTTATGGCTCCGGAAGAATTTGCTGAAACAAAAGACCGCTACGAACGCCAGCAGTCAAGTTATGATGACACACTTAAGACATTACAGGACCTTGTACGAGTATCTGAAGAAATCCGTTCAAAATCCAGCGAAATGTTCCTTAATACATACAACCTCATTAAGCGTAACTTCTACAATATGTTCCGTCGTCTGTTTGGCGGAGGTCATGCAGAACTTAAACTTGATGATCCGCAGAATGTTCTTACAACAGGTATCCAGATTCTGGCTCAGCCACCTGGAAAGAAACTTGAAAACATTGCACTGCTTTCCGGTGGTGAAAAAACAATGACAGCCATTGCACTGCTGTTTGCAACTTATCAGGTTAGACCTTCTCCATTCTGTCTTTTGGACGAAATTGACGCCGCTCTTGATGACAAGAACGTTTCAAGCTTTGTTAATACACTGCGTTCTTTTGCAAACATCAGTCAGTACATTGTTATTACTCATAACCGTAAGACTGTACTAGGCGCCGGCACAATGCTTGGTGTTACAATGGAAGAATCAGGTGTATCAAAAACTATTGCCCTTCGTCTTGATGATGATGTAGATAAAATCAAGAGCGAAGTTCTCAAAGATAACGATGACTTTGTAGAAGAAGATGTTCCGCCAGAAGAAGGAACATACATTCCACCTCGTCCGGCTCCACGCAATAAGAATGCACAGCAGGCTCAAAAAGAAGAACCACAGGAACCGGCCACACCTGAAAACAACGGGGAACAGGACAACCAGTAAATGTTTGATTTAGATGGAATCATTGATAACATAAGAACTTTCTTTGAAGAAAAGCGGACTGCTGCAATCGTTACTGCAATTGTCATTCTGCTTTTTCTTCTTGGGCTTATTGGAATGATGCTCTATCTGAATTCAAAACCTGCAGGTCCGAAAACTTATGCAGAACCGCCATTTGAAGCTGACCAGAAAATAATTCTTCCTGAAGGTCCGTCAGTTCCAGACGGTTATGCAGTTACACGCGAGCCTTCAGAAAAATGGACCGAACAGGAATCCAGAGAAAACTTTACTTTACCGGATAATTCAGCGTTGAATTCGCTTAAAAATTCAAACGATAAAATAGTAAACGAAATTTTAGGAGCAGCTCCATGAAAAAAGTAACCGCAGCCATTGCACTTTCTTCTTTTTTATTTTTCTCATGTCTGACCTCAACTTTTGATACAGCTTCTGACCCAAATGATTTTGATTCACTGACAGTAACAGAAGACGCTGAATCAGATGCAAAATCAGCACAGGAAGAAACTTCAGAAAACAGCTCTTCTGCGCCAGAAGGCACTGAAGCCACAAATACTGACACAACTCAAAACACCGCTGAAACAGAAGCTTCGGCAGAAACTGCAGAAGAGACTTCTGCAAACACAGATGCTGTCGAATATATTTCTGAAACAGAAACTGCAGCTGAACAAACAGAAACTCTTCCTGATCAAAATGAGACTGCAGCTTCGCAGGAAGAAAAAATTACTGACCCTGAAATTCTTAACCCGGAAGAAGTTTACATAACAGAAAAAGTTCCAGAACAGATTCTTGAAGAAGATGAAAAACTTCTTTCTGCTTTACCTGAAAACCAGACAAAAAAGCAGGATGAACAGGTTACAGTAAACCTTCCGGAAACTGAAGTTCCAGTACAAGCTGAAAAAACTGCACAGACTATTCCTGCTGAACCTGTTAAAACTACACAGGTCGCAGTTAAAGATAATTCAACAAAAACACAGACCGTTGTAACAGAAAAAAAACCTCAACCTGAAACAACGGCTAAACCTGAAGTAAAAAACGAAGTTCAAAAACCTCAGGTCAGCAAGCCACAGATTCCGGTTCAGAACGTAAAAATTCCACAGCCAAAAACCGTACAGCCTGCAAAAGAAGACACAAAGCCTGGTGATAAATCAATTGAAATCAAGCCTGAAGAAAAAACTGTTTACCAGGAAATTGATGAATACAATAAGGACCAGATTGAAAACCCGCAGGAAGAAAAACCTGTTCAGGCAGATCCTGTTCCTTCAAGAACAACAACTGTAAAAAACAATCAGGCATTTGACATCACATATCCTGGTACAGGCTGGATTTATCTTGGTGAACACGACCACGACAATAAATTCATTTTCAGTGGCCGTAAAATAGCTGATGGCCAGACAACATTCAGCCTTAAGGCTAAAAAAAGCGGTAAGGCCCTTCTCCACTTTTATAAAAATGATCCTCTTACTGGAAAATATATTGACGACTATATCGAAGTTGAAATTTCAAAAGATTTCAACACAAGTTCCCAGCGGGCAGCTGCTCCTGATTATGCATCAGTAGTTCCGTCAAAACCTAAAAAAGAAATTCCTGCAGAAACAGAATCAAATGCAGATACAAAAGTTACTGCAGCCAAAGAACCAGAAAAGAAAACTGATTCTAAAATTGAATACAAAGAAGAAAAAACTGAACCTGTAATTGATACTGGAATCACAACAAACATTAAGAGTACTGACTCAAAAGAAACAGAAAATACAGTCAATACAATTACTGTAACAGAAACAGGAACAGCATCAGCACAAAAGGTTCAGCCTGAAGAAGAAAAACCTCAGGGTACCCTTCTTGATCAGGCAAAAAAAGCCTATAATGACAAGGACTTTCCTAAAGCGCTTACACTTGTAAGACAGTATCTTGACAGTGCAACAAATCTGATTGACGAAGCAATCTATCTTGAAGGTCAGATTCTTGAAGCAAAATCATCTGTCCGCAACATCAAGGATTCCCTTAAATGTTACGAAACAATCATCGAAAACTGGGTACAAAGTTCTCGCTGGGAAGATGCTAAAAAACGTTCTACATATTTGAGACGATTTTATATTGATATTAGATAAAAAATCATTAAACTATAATACATTCATTTTGGAGGCTATATAAATGTTGGATTATAAATTTATTAAAGACAATCTCGATGCAGTAAAAAAGAATATTGCAGACAGAAACATGAATGCAGACGCTGACATCGTAGTTAAACTCTATGACCAGCGTGCTGAACTTGTAACAAAAAAACAGGCATTGCAGGAAAAACGCAATGCAAATGCACAGGGCATGAAACAGAAGCTCGATGATGCAAAGCGTGCTGAACTTGTAGAAGAAGGCCGCAAAATCAAAGAAGAAATTGCAGCTGTAGATAAGGAACTTGCAGAAATTGAACCAGCTCTTGATGAAGCTGCACGCAAAATTCCTAATATGGCAAGCCCTAAAGCTCCTATCGGAAAACTCGATACAGAAAACCTTGAAGTTAAAAAGGTTGGTACACCACGCAAGTTTGAATTCAAACCAAAAGATCACGTTGAACTCATGGAAGCTCTTGACCTTATTGACTTTGAACGCGGTACTAAAGTTTCCGGACAGAAATTCTACTATCTTAAAAACGATGCTGTATTCCTTGAACAGGCTCTTATCCAGTATGCTCTCAACACTTTAAGAAAACATGGTTTTACACCATTCATCACACCGGATGTTGCAAGAGAAGAAGTTCTTAAAGGAATCGGATTCAATCCACGCGGAAATGAATCAAACGTTTACTCAATCGAAGAAGAAGGAACATGTCTGGTAGCAACAGCAGAAATCACACTTGGCGGTTACCACTCAAACGAAATTCTTGATAAATCAAAACTTCCACTTTACTACTGTGGTCTTTCTCACTGTTTCCGCCGCGAAGCAGGTGCTGCAGGTCAGTTCTCTAAAGGACTTTACCGCGTTCACCAGTTTGATAAAGTAGAAATGTTCGTTTACTGTGTTCCAGAACAGTCTGACGAAATCCACGAAAAGCTCCGCCTTATCGAAGAAGAAATCTTTGAAGGTCTTGGAATTCCATTCCACGTTGTTGATACATGTACAGGTGACCTTGGTGCTCCAGCATACCGCAAATGGGACCTTGAAGCATGGATGCCTGGCCGTAACGGTGGTGAATACGGAGAAGTTACTTCTACTTCTAACTGTACAGATTACCAGGCACGCCGCCTTAATGTACGCTTTAAGGATGATGACGGTAAAAACAAGTATGTTCACATGCTTAACGGTACTGCAATTGCTGTAGGACGTGCTATGCTTGCAATCATCGAAAACTACCAGAACGAAGACGGTTCTATTACAATTCCTGAAGTACTTGTACCTCTTTGTGGATTCGATAAAATCGTAAAAAAATAATTTTCACCGATATCAGTTAAGGTGAATTAAAAAGACCTGCTTATTTGATGCATTCATCAGTTAAGCAGGTCTTTTTGTTTATAAGAACATTTTCTTTGTTGTTTTTTCAAACAGGAACCGGACATCTTCTTCTTTTAACGAAGTATAACGGCAGACAACACAGACAAATTCATTGTTGTCATCGCTGTAGACGCCTTCGACCATACCTGTAGCAAAAATCTTACGCTGCTTGATAACCGGTGAGTCTACCGGGAAATTCATCTGCAATGCATATTCGCAGCCTTCATTCATATTCATATTATTTCTGGTGCTGGCAAATACTATGCGCTCGTAATCTGCAAAGATAATGTCGTATGGCTCACGACGATTTTCTACAGCCTGCATTTTCTTTTTTGCTTCTGCAAGGTAACGGCATACGGGAATCAACTGCAAGCCTGTTCCTGCTGTTCCGGTTTTGCGGGCATTAACGATAAATTCTTCAAGATAATCTTTTGTTTTATGGGCGATTTCTTCCGGAACATCAGCCCATATAGGTTTATCAAAAAGCCTGTAATTTTCAAGAGGATAACATTCAATATGAACATCTTCTTTATCATTACATGAATAATAAACAGAAACAGAAAAATCAAGTTTGCGTTCTACAACCAGATCTGTAATGCGGTTAATCGAAGCAGGAATAACAAGTGCAAGTCCAGATTTAATTTCTTTTACTTCTGTATTAAAATAAAGTCCAAGCTTGTTGAAATAAAATTCAACACGAACCTGTTTGTTTTTAAAACTCTTTACACTTTCACTTGGATTTACAAGAAGAATGATTCCTTCTTTCAGAACATTAATCTGTTCACCTTTAAGGGCTATCGGGAATACGGCAGAAGTTGCACTTTTAATCTGTTCATCATCGCCGGACTGAGTATCCTGAACAGGAGTTACGGTAACAGGAACATTTCCATCAATAAGATACTGCAGAACAAGTTCGCGTTCAATGCCAGTAAGGCTGTTACTTTCCATTTGATTTTCCTCCCACCTGATAATTATATATCATAATATCCTGAATTTTCCACACCTGATTATTGTTTTTTGAAGAATTCGCCATAAAAAACATTACGTCGCATGTTCCGTTTATATTGTAAAACCTCACAGGAACCTGAAATACTTCTTCTGCAATAAAAGGCTTGCCAAAAATCCAGGTTGCAGTATCAGTTCCAAAACCAATCTTTCCTACATCATAATTGAATAAAACAAGCGCAAAAAGGCAGCCTTCGTTCATCATGGTTTCACAATTTTCCTGCTTTTGAGAAAAAAATGAACTGCAGAAATTATTTATCACTGATGCTGCACTTTTATCAAGGTCAGAAATATCAAGGCTTCCAATACCTTCAAGCTGCGGATAAACAGGAAACTGCGGATTGCCTGCTTCAAAGGCCATAAACACTTCAGGATTTAACGGAAGGCTGTCTGAGATTAAAGAAAAGCGGTCAATTTTATATGTAAGTTTTTTCTTTTCAAGTTCACCAGTCCAGTTAATTGAATCTTCCTTATCAGAAGAAATTTTTTTGAGACTGTCCTGATCTGTAATCTGATTTTTTCCTGCAGCATTATTACAGCCGGTCAAAGCGCAAATAAAAAGTACAGAAATCACAAAAGTGAACTTTTTCATATCACTATAATTCTACCACATATCCCCAAATAATTAAACCCACAAACCCATGTTTGCTACTTGAACAAAACCGTAAAATCATATATTATGTATTAATCGGTCCTTTAGCTCAGCTGGATTAGAGCATGTGCCTTCTAAGCACAGGGTCGCCTGTTCGAGTCAGGCAAGGATCAAAAAAAAATGTGAAAATATGGCACTTTACTACTTGAACAAAGTTTGTATAAATGTTATATTAACATCACGTTTTACGGGATGTAGCGCAGTTGGTAGCGCGTCTGGTTTGGGACCAGAATGTCGCAGGTTCAAGTCCTGTCATCCCGACCAACTAAAGACTTGCACATTTGTGTAAGTCTTTTTTTATGCCTTAAAACCTTTATACTGACATGACTCAAACTATCAACCAGATCGTTACATGGCTTCCGCAACTTCTCGAAGGCGCAAAAATAACTGTTGCGCTGACCCTCACTTCTGTAAGTGCAGGCCTTATTCTGTCAGTTCTTATTGCTTACGGTAAAATCTGTAAGATTAAATTAATCAACCTTCTTTGTTCTTTTTATGTATTTTTTTTAAGAGGAACTCCGCTGCTTTTACAGCTGTATTTTGTATATTACGGCTTACCAAGAATTATTCCTGCATTTACAATCGAAAGCCGCTTTCTTGCGGCATTCATTACATTTACTTTAAACTCAAGCGCTTATTTATCAGAAGTTGTTCGTGCTGCAATTATTTCTATTGACGCAGGCCAGATTGATGCTTCACAGGCCCTGGGATTAACATACAGGCAGACTTTTATCAAAGTAATACTTCCACAGGGGCTTCGCATGCTGCTGCCCCCTTTAGGCAATGAATTTATTCTTGTATTGAAAGACGCTTCTCTTGTATCAATTATTGCACTTTCTGACATTACAAGGGTTACACGAAATATTGCATCAAGTACTGCAAGCGGACTTGTATATATTCCTGCAATGATAATCTATCTTATTATAACTGCATTTTTTGAATACAGTTTCCGTAAAATCGAAAAAAAACTTATCTCTAAATAATCGAAGATATCTCGTTATAAACAAAAGATACCGCTAAATACCGTCGCATAGCTGTGTATTTCTAATCATAAACTCAAAAGAGCAAAAAAAAACCTGATTCATAAGAATCAGGCTTAGTGGACGATGAGGGGATCGAACCCCCGACATTCTGGGTGTAAACCAGACGCTCGTACCAGCTGAGCTAATCGTCCGTTGATGTTTTATATAATATAGAAAACGCTAAAAAGTGTCAATAGAAAAAACTAATTTTTTTGAATTTTTTTTCACTTTTTTTTAGTCTTTCCTATTTGACTTTTTTTATTCCATTGGGTTTTCAAGACCTTCTGCAAAGAGGAAAAGATCCTGGATCTTCAATGAATAGAATGAAATTCCTTTGTTTTCTGAAAGGTACTTGCTTGTTACAGGAATAGAAAAAGCATAAGAAGTTGGTTCATAACCTTTACATTTAACTTCAAGCTTAAAGTCAAAGTGTCCGTCAATTCCATCTTTTTCTGCAACTTCTGGTTTTACACAGAAAGTATATGTTCCTTTTGTAGCTTTATATGTTTTTGCCGGATTTGCCCAGGACTGGTCAAGCATCTGACAAATCTGACCTTTTGCAGTAAGTGTAATTTCTGCATTTTCAAGAGGTTCAAAAGTTGTCCCGTCAAGAACAGTTCCTGTGAATGTCGGGAAGCAGTAATATGGTTCTGAAGTAGAAACATTCTGGAAATCAGCCTGCATAGTAATATTGTGTGTAGGACGCTTAGAAGAACTTACAAGACGAATACCTTCGATAGCAAGAGTATCAATATCTGCTTTAAGCTGAGAAATTCCAGAATCAGTAGCTGTGTGTGTTACACCGCGTGAAGAAACAATATATTTTGCTGGAATGCGGTTCAATACATATGCCATAGTATCAAGACGGCAGTTTTCGCAGTCACAAGTAAGCCAGCTGGCTTTTGATTCCTTAAGGTTATCGTAAAGAGTGTTTACACTGTTAAGAACAGCTTCTTCCATAAGATTATGCAGTTTCATTATAAGGCCTCCCTTCGAATTACGCCTGACTTTTTATAAAATATATAAAATCTCTAATAATGTATTTTTTAATTATAACTCTGTTTATAGTTTTTTGCAAACTTTTTTATTAATCAGATGCAGGCCAGACCTGATCCATATCAACAGGGATAGTTCCAAGGTGAAGAACCTGACTGTAGTAATTGGTATAAGTTGCATCACGGCCTACACAGAATGCATAAAGGTTGATGTAATACATTCTGCTTGTTGAACTACCGGTAAAATCTTTTTCTGAACCGACAGTACCAGGAATCGCAAACAGTTCATTACGCTTTTCTGGTTCCCGGCCAAAGTCAAAGGCATTTTTATTACCTTCCCTTCTTGGTTCCCCGATTTTTACGTTATTCACCATGATATAAGGCATAAACTCAGGATTATCCTTCATATACGAAGTAAGCCTGATTTTAATATCTGCAGCGGCCGGGTAAACAGAGGCTTTTATTAATGGAGTAGAAATATCCGGAGAACATTCCAGCGGGCGATAATCAAGTCCAAGAAGTCTTGCAGTTGCACCACCATAGTTTGATGAAGTGTTGACAGCTTCTATTGAAGAAATATGACTTTTTAATGTTGCTTCATCAGAATAGATTTTGTAATAAATTTCTGTTCCAAGAAACTTAAAATCACCGGTATCAGGTGTAACATCCGTACGGAATGAAATATACTGCTTAGTCCTGTCAGTAGTATCACTGTAAGGAATGTTTTCTATTATCGAAAGAGGTGGATTAACCGTGTAAAACATATCAAGGCCGCATGAGTTTAAAACAACGCATGCGGCCCCGATAAGAAGTAATCTCAATTTGAAATTATTCAACTTTTCCTTCTAACTGAAGTTCAAGAAGACGTGTTCTTGCAACTTTAATCCAGTCGCTTTCGTTGTCTTCAAGACCAAGAATCTGTGTATATGCATCTTTTGCACCATTCATATCGTTGAGAGCTTCCTTGAGGCGTCCAACATTGAAAAGTACTCTTGGTTTATTTACACATTCTGCATCAGCAGCACATTCTTCATAGCATTTAAGTGCACCAGCTGCATCATTTGCCTGTTCACGTGCATAACCTTCGTTGAACTTAGCAATTGAATAAAGGTAAGTTCCTTTAACTTTTTTTGCAGCCATTTCATACATTGAAATTGCACCTGCAAAATCATTTTTCATAATAAGGATTTCTGCGTTAAGAAGGTCAGCACGAGCACCTACTACACCAGACTTGTTGATGAAAGGTTTAAGTTCTTCTGCAGCCTGAGCCATTCTTGCTTCTGCATCATTAGCAGAAATTGTATCAGCATTATCAAGGAATCTGTATTCGATAGCTTCGATTTTGCCAAGATTCTTTTCTTTAAGTGAAGATGTTACAATTACTGTTGTTACAAATGCAACGAGTGCTGCAATTACAACACAAAGAACAGCAATTACACATTTTTTATTGTCAGTAAGAAAGTTTTCTACTTTCTGCATGCTTGTTTCTGTGGCTTTAATTTCTTTTTTGTCAGTTTTTTTTGCTTCTTTTTTTGCCATTTTAATTTACCTCTATATTATTTATCTAATTCCCAATTCGCTCAAAAGCCTTGCCAGATATGTACGCTGAATATCAAGTACTTTGGCTGCGGCAGTCTGATTACCATTATTCTCTTCAAGAATCTTAGTAACATAAACTTTCTTGAAATTAGTCAACGCTGTCTTTAGTGACTTATCGTTGGCATTCATTATATCACAAATGCCGGTAGAAAATCTATCGTTTTGTTCAAATTCTTGTTCACTTTCTGAATCAGCTTCTTCAAGGCCAAGATCTTCCCTTCTGATTAAAGGAGGCTGTCCAAGAACGCAGGCACGCTCAATTGAATTTTCAAGTTCGCGTATGTTTCCAGGCCATGAATAAGACATGATAAATTCCATAGCCTCAGGTGAAAGCCCTGCAAAATTCTTTTTTGTTGCATCTGAAAATTTTCTGATGAACATATTTGCAAGCGGTTCAATATCATCACGACGTTCACGCAATGGCGGAATGTTAAGTTCTACAACCTTAAGGCGGTAATACAAATCTGCACGGAACTGTCCCGATTCTACCATCTGCTTGATATCTTTATTTGTAGCAGCAATAATTCGGACATCTACACTTAAAGTCTCGCTGGAACCAACCCGTTCAAACCGTTTATCCTGAAGAACGCGCAGAAGTTTTGACTGCAGTTCAAGAGGAATTTCACCAATCTCATCCAGAAACAAAGTTCCGCCGTCAGCCATTTCGAATCGGCCTTTCTGGTCTTTGTTGGCATCAGTAAACGCACCTTTTACATGACCGAAAAGTTCGCTTTCAAGAAGTGACGGATTCAAGGCGGCACAGTTAACGCGGACAAAAGGCTTTTCAATACGGGGACTTTTTAAATGCAGCTGTTCAGCAAAAAGTTCCTTACCAACACCACTTTCTCCGGTAATCAAAACTGAAGTTGTAGTAAGGGCGGCATTTTCTACAATATCAAGAAGTTTTCGTACAGATTTACTTCTGGAAATAAAAGGATGAAAGCCGTTTTCGATTAAGAGATTTTCGCGTAAAAAGGAAATCTGATCTTTTGCAAGTTTGAACTCACGGGCGTTCTTATAGGCAATTCCGGCCTGCGCACTTAACAGTTCAAGAAGTTTGACATCTGAAACAGTGAACAGTTTTTTTCCCGTTTTATTGATTAATTCAATTGCACCGACGCAAAGATTGTCGACCCTTAAAGGAACCGCAACCATTGTCTTGGAAATATAGCCGGTTTTCTGCTGAACAGTGTTTGAAAAGCGCTGGTCCGTTGCAACATCATCAATTATTACAGATTCATTATGGGCGATGACCCAGCCTGCAATACTGTTTTTGCTTACAGGAATATTCTGTGTTTCAGGACCTTTAGGCCCGAGAGCAACTTTAAAACGCAATGAGTCATCCTCTGCATTGAACAACAATAAAGAAGATGACTCACAGTCTACCAGACGCATCGCTGATTCAAGAATATAAACCAGTGTTGCGTCGATATCAGAATAATTTGATGTTATTCTGGCATTTATATCAATGAGCGCTTTGAGTTTATCTTGTGTAATAAAATCTGAGTCACTCATTGATTAAACAGTTATTTTTTCTGAGCGTTGAAAGCATCACCAAGTGTATATGCACCGTCGTCGTCGCCGCCAACTGAAGACATATACTGTGAAAGTTCATCATGCTGCTGTTTTTTGTGGAATTCACGAACAGAGAATGCAACCTTTTCTTTAGCCTGGTTTACATCAACAACGTAAACGTTAATCTTATCGCCTACCTTGTATTTTGCAACAGCGTCTTCGTATGAAGTTTCTTTGTCTTCAGCAAGATTTGCTTTGTTAACAAGACCTTCGATTCCGCATGGAGCACGAACAAAAAGACCAAATGCTGTAATTCCAGTGATTTCGCCTTCGAGTGTTGAACCTGGTTTGTATTCTTTAGCGAATGCTTCCCAAGGATTGTCTGAAAGCTGTTTGATTCCAAGACGAATCTTGTGCAATTCAGGATCATTTTCGATTACAACAACTTCTACAGTCTGATCTACTGTAAGTTCTGAACCTGGATGCTTAAGTTTCTTTGTCCATGAAATGTCATCAGCATTGAGGTAACCGTCGATTCCATCTTCGATAGAAATGAAAGCACCAGAGTTTGTAAGTTTTACAACTTTTCCTGTGATTTTTGTTCCAACAGGGTATTTATCTGCAATTGTATCCCATGGGTTAGCAGTAATCTGTTTAAGACCAAGTGATACACGACCAGCCTGGATATCATATCCAAGGATCATACATTCAACTTCATCACCAATCTTGAAAATGTCAGATGGTTTGTTGATTTTCTTTGTCCAAGAGAATTCGCTTACATGTGCAAGACCTTCGATTCCTTCTTCGAGTTCGATGAAAGCACCAAAGTCTGTAAGTTTTGTAACATGACCTTTAACAACGTCATTTACATGGTAGTTATCTTCAAAGTGAATCCATGGATCTTCTGAGAAGTGCTTGAGAGAGAGGTTGATTCTCTTTTCAGCTGGATCAAGGCGGATAACCTTAAGTTCGATTTCCTGACCCTTCTTTACGAAGTCCTTTGGACGAGTAACGTGACCCCAGCTCATATCATTGATATGAAGAAGTCCGTCAAATCCGCCGAGGTCAATGAAAGCACCAAAGCTTGTAAAGCTCTTAACTGAACCTTTAACAGCATCACCGATCTGAACTGTTTCAAAGAACTTATCGCGAGCAGTATTCATTGATTCTTCGAGGTATCTTCTGCGGTTAACAACCACATTTGCTTTATTATCTGAATAAAGACGTTCAATGTAGAACTTACCCTTTACGCCAAGCAAGCTTTCTGGTTTTTCAACCTTCTGGCTGTCAGACTGGCTGATAGGAAGGAATGCGTGAATATCACCGCCAAGAGCAACTTCATAACCGCCCTTAACGATTTTTTCGATCTTTCCATCAACTGCTGTTTTTTCATCAAATGCTTTACGAACGTCTTTCCACATCTGTTTAGCATCTGCTTTTGCTTTAGAAACTTCAGGACCGTTTCTACCGTCTTTTTTAACGAGTACAACAGTAACTGTATCCCCGACTTTCGGCAGGTTGTCTGCGAACTCCGCTACGGGAATCTTACCCTCAGATTTGTAACCAATATCAAGGAATACGTATTCACTTGAAACCTGAACTACTGAACCATCAACAAGCTGGCCGTCTTCAAGCGGTTTAAAACTATTGAGAGATTCTTCTAATTGTGTCTGGATTGCACCCTTGGAGTTCTGGGCTGCTTCCTTTTCCACTTCCATGTTTTCCATTTTTTACCCTTTATTTTTGGTGAATTTTGTTTATAATTATCGCACAAACTTCTTCTATGGTCAAGTGCGAAGTATCAATGTAAGTTGCATCCGGCGCGATTTTTAAGGAACCAACTGCCTTATTTTTATCAAGCTCATCGCGCTTACGGATGGATTCCTTGATTTCTTCCAGTGTAAGATTGCTTACTCCCTGGTCAAAACGGCGCTGAGCCTGAACATCAAGGGAAGCATCAAGGTAGAACTTGAATTCTGCGTCAGGGAATACAACTGTTGTCATATCACGGCCTTCGCAGACAATTGAATGAGATTTTGTTACTTCATGGATTCTTGTATCCACAATTTTACGGATTTCCGGAATTGCAGATACAGGAGATGCGTTTTCGGAAACCTTGTCTTCGTGGAGGCGGCTGTTTACGTCCACCCCGTTCAGAATAAGATGAGAATCTGCAGAATAATCAAGCTTTAAGGTCTTTGCATGATCGATTACAGCCTGACTGTCCTTTACATCAATTCCTGCTTCTAAAACCGCAAGAGTAATGGCACGGTAAAAACTTCCGCTGTTAAGAAAAACAATTCCTTCGCGTTCAGCAATAATTCCTGCAATTGTGCTTTTTCCTGTTCCTGCAGGACCATCGATGGCAACAACCATTATTCTTCTCCTTTTTTACATAAATCCAGCAGATTTTTAACTTCTGACGGTTCAAGTTCCCTGAATGCTCCTGGAGCAAGACCGTTCATCTGGATATTTCCGATTCTTACGCGAACAAGGCGTTTAATTGCAATCTGTTTTGATTCAAAAACACGTCTGATTTCGCGGTTCTTTCCTTCTATAAGGACAATCTGAATTCTGTGGGAATTCAGTTCTTTTGCAAACTTACATTTATAGAAGACTCCGTCAATGCGCATTCCATGGGTAAATTCTTCTGCCAGATTACGAGGCAATGGAAGGCTGGAATCTACTATATATTCTTTTTCAAGTTCACTTGACGGATGGCTGAGTTTTGCGGCAAAGTCACCGTCATTTGTAAAAAGAATGAGCCCGCTTGAAAACATATCAAGGCGGCCAACATTATAAAGACGTTCAGAATAAGTATCTTTCAAGATATCAACTGCAGTCGCGCGGCCTTTTTCGTCAGAAGAAGTACATACAACGCCCTGAGGTTTATTCAAAAGTACATAACGCTTTGTCTGTTCAAGGTGAACCTGTCTTCCGTCAACTGTTACCACATCTTTATCAGTAACCTTTGTTCCCATAGCCGTAACGACCTGACCATTAACAGTAACCCGACCGTCTGCGATAATCTGTTCTGCTGCCCTGCGCGAAGCTACACCGCAATGGGCAAGAAATGCCTGAAGTCTTGTTTCTTCCATATATTACCTTGAAAGTTCGAATCTTTCCTGCTCTTTCTGGTCAAGCTGAGGAAGTTCAGCAATACTGTTCAGGCGGAAGAATTTAAGGAAGTCTTTTGTTGTACCATACTGAGATGGTTTACCAGGAATATCTTTTTTACCAACTTCCTTGATAAGGTTGCGTTCAATCAGAATGCGGATCATGTTATCAGCACTTACACCACGGATTGCTTCAATTTCTGCACGAGTAACAGGCTGTGAGTAAGCAATGATAGAAAGAGTTTCCAAAGCGGATTTAGAAAGGCGTCCTTCTGATTTTGAACCATAACGTTCACGCAAAAGTTCCCAGACATCCTTTTTAGGAATGAGAGCCCATGAACCTGTAACCATTTCAAGACCAAAACCACAGTCGTCTGCCTTGTATTTTTCCTGAAGATGTTCAATGCAGGCCTTTACCTGTTCTTCTGTAAGGCCCGAAATATTGCAGATCTTGCTTTCAGAAACCGGTTCGCTTTCAAGAAACAAGATTGCTTCGACTATAGCACTCTGGCTGTTGATAGATTCTTCCATAATAATAAAATTACCCTAAATATTTTAAATTTATGCAGCTTCGTATCTGCAGATTTTTATATCTCCAAAGAGTTTGCTCTGATAAATGCAGGCAAGTTTGTCTTTTACGGCTTCAAGCAATGCCATAAAAGCACATACAACGTCCATTTCGTTTCCGCGGCGTGTAATCAGGTCTGTAAACATACACTGCCCGTTATCTTCGAGAAGTTCGTTCATAAGAGTGATTTTTTCGTTTACAGAAATTTCTTCATACATGTTAAGGATTTTTTCGTTAGAATACTGGCTTACCATGTTTTTAAAGATATTCTGCATCTGCTGCAAAAGTTCCCATGTGTCAACTCGTTCCCACTGTTCATCTTTTTCTTCAAAAGGAAGAACGCGCTGAATTTTCTTACGGTCAAAGTTGAATTCAGCATCATCTTCTTTTTCTTCCATCAATTCTGAGAGTTTCTTGAATTTCTGGTATTCGATAAGGCGTTCAACAAGTTCCGTACGAGGATCTTCGATATCATCGTCTTCGTAGTCAATTTCTACCGGTAAAAGCATGCGGCTCTTGATGTAAACAAGTTTTGCTGCCCAGCTGTAGAATTCTGACAGGTCATTAAGGTCAGTTTTTGCAAGATTATCAAGATAATCAAGATACTGATCTGTAATCTGAGAAATTGGAATATCGTAGATATTAACTTTGCTTTCGCGAATGAGCTGCCACAAAAGGTCAAGGGGACCTTCAAATGTACCAGCCGAATATTTTCTTGTTTTAACTTGTACTGCAGTGTTTTCCATTTTGTTCCTCGTGCACTTTTTTAAGAGAAAAATCCTTTCTGGTCATAAAGAGTTCTACTCCATCGCAGCCAGAAACATACCCGTTCAAGGTATCTTTTAATTGTTCTCCTATCATAGAATCGGCAAGTTCCGGATAAATCTCAAGTAAAGGTTCTAAAACAAATGCTCTTTCTTTTACCCGAGGGTGCGGAATCTCAAGAACAGCAGTATTTACCTTAAGATTGCCGAAAAATTCTATATCAATATCAATTGAACGCGGACCAAAACGCAGTTCTTTTGAACGGTCACGCCCAAAAGAACTTTCGATTTCATGAATCTGTTCCAGGAGACTGTGAGGATCAAGGTTGTCTTCTACAAGGCCTGCAATGACCATGTTGTAAAAATCATCCTGATCGGTTACGTACATTGCTTTAGTACGGTAAACACTTGAAATCACAGCTTTATCAAGGATTTTTTCAAGTTCTTTTACCGCACCGAGCAAAAGTTCAATGCACGACTGTCCTTCATGGCTTCTATTAGAGCCAAGCCCCAGAACAACAAGATTCACTTAAAACAAAGCCTCCTGACCATCTGATTCAGGTACAGACTTTGCGGCTTTTTTGTCTGCAGGTTTCTTTTCTTCTGCAGCTACAGGAACGCCATCCTTATTTTTGAGAACCTGTCCAGGGAAAACCTTTTCGCGGATTGCTTTTTCAATCTTTGCAGCGAAATCAGGATTCTGTTCGATAAATGCAACAGCATTTTCTTTACCCTGTCCGACTTTTTCTTCTCCGGCTGTATACCATGCACCTTTTTTGTCAATAAAGCCGTGTTTAACAGCCATATCAAGAAGGCTTGCACTCCATGAGATACCTTTGCCAAAATAAATATCAAGCTCACATTTTCTGAAAGGCGGAGCAACCTTATTCTTTACAACTTTAACGCGTACGCGGTTTCCGACAGCATCTTCCGATGTTTTTGAATCAATTGATTCAATACGGCGGATTTCAAGACGAACTGATGAGTAGAATTTAAGTGCGTTACCACCAGTAGTAGTTTCAGGGTTACCGAACATAACACCGATCTTCATACGGATCTGGTTGATAAATACTACGATACAGTTTGACTTTCCGATAATTGCTGTAAGTTTACGCAATGCCTGGCTCATAAGACGAGCCTGAAGACCCATGTGGCTGTCACCCATTTCTCCTTCGATTTCTGCCTGTGGAGTAAGGGCAGCTACAGAGTCAACAACGATAATATCAATTGCACCTGAGCGTACAAGGTTTTCACAGATTTCAAGGGCCTGTTCACCAGTATCAGGCTGAGAAACCCACAAATCATCAATATTAACACCAAGATTCTTTGCATACACAGGATCAAGGGCATGTTCAGCATCGATAAACGCTGCAATTCCGCCGAGTTTCTGTGCTTCTGCAATTGCATGCAAAGCGAGTGTTGTTTTACCAGAACTTTCTGGTCCGTACATTTCGATAATACGGCCGCGTGGATAACCACCAATTCCCAATGCTTCATCAAGAAGAATTGAACCAGAAGGAATCATATCGATTCCCTGAACATCAGCTTTAGTCCCCAGCTTCATCAAAGAGCCCTGACCAAACTGTTTTTCAATCTGAAGACGAGCGGCTTCAAGTGCCTGCAGTTTATCCTGCATCTCTACTTCTTTTTTTGCCATTTAATTACCTCCCCGGGTAATCCGTAACAGTTTTTTTGCTTAGGATGTCGCAGACTGTTACATTTAATATTTGTATCCCACCTGTTACATACAAATTATTTGTTAAAAAAAACACGATTTTTGACAAAAATCACTGTTTTTATTGTTTACTCTTTTGTACTCTGGAAAATCGATTTGCCTTTAAGACAAAGTCTTCCATCTTCCGAAGTAATTTTTCCTAAAATGCGAACGGGTTTTGTGCCGTCGATTTTTGGATATGGTGCATAGTCAAATTTAACCAGCACAACTTCTTCGACTTTTTTAAGGTCTTCGTAGCCTACAAGAAATTCACAGGTATAATAGTTGTCACCTGCTTTTTCGTCAGCAATGCGTCCGCCCCAGTCAACAAAACAGTCAAGGTAAAGATTAGGATCTTCCTTTACCTGAGCAACCGTAAAGTTCTGTTTTAAAGAATCAAAGGTCGGCTCTGTTATGTAAGACATCAAAAGCCGTGCTTTCTGTTTAACGGCTGTAGATGCATTTGAGCCTAAGATTCTGTTTATTTCTACCTGAGCTCCATTGTCGTTAAACTGCTGGAACTGACTCAAGGCAGTATCAAAAGATCTTTTTATTTCGCTGTCCGAAAGAATGTAATGAACAACGGAACTGGAAAGATCTTTTTCTTTAAGGTTACGCTTGTCTTCTGCGGTCAAAGCAATGGAACTTAAATCCATTCTGTCTCCGCTGCCGGCACTTGTCAGCATTCTTGAAACAAACATATTCACCACAAACACGCCAAGCAAAATGCCGGCCGCTGCAGCTGCACCAATCTTAATATAGTGAACATAATCAACGCCAATTGGCGGATAAAATTCTTCTATTTTACCAGAATCGACCCAGCGGCAGATTGTCTCATAGTCCGGATTCTTTCTGATGAATTCCAAAGCTGCTTTTGCAATCTTGTTACCTGGAGCAAAATCCAGAATATCAAGATAGTACTGCACAGAGCGGTCAGTTTCTCCACGACGGAGAAAAATTGCAGCCTGTCCTAAAAGCAGGTCTTCCTGATTCATGCGGATACGGCGGGCAAGCTCATAATATGAATAAGCGCTGCCGGTATCACCAAGGTAAAGACATGCAGTTCCCAGTGTACAGTAATATTCAAAATTGCCTTCGTAAACGTCTTCGCGGCGTTGAAGTACTTTTATCGCTTCAGAAAAATTACGGCGCTGGATAAGTTTTTTAGCTTTATCTATTGCTGTAGTTTTCATTTAGTTCCTTTCTTCTGTGCTGCCCTTTCGTTCAAAAGGCGCATAAGTTCATCAAGTTCAACCTGAAGTTTTGCAATATCAGAACGCTTTGCAGTTTTAGGATCAAGTTCCGAAATTCTGCGGATAAGTTCTTTTGCATATTCATAATTAATATTGCTTTCAGGAATAACCGGCACTTCAATCTTTTCTTCCTGTTCAGGAGCCTTAGGCTGAGGTGCTTCAGTTTTCTGTTCAGCAGGCTTAACTGTTTCTTTTACAGGTTCAGCAGCTTTTACTGTTTCAGCAGGTTTTACTGTCTCTACAGGTTTTGCAGGAGCTGCGGCCTTAACAGGTTCTTCTTTTACAGGCTTTACAGGTTCTGCTTTTTTTTCTTCAACTTTTGTAACAGAATTTTTTTTCTGTTCTACAGGCTGTACTGTTGGATTTACAACAGGTTTTGGTTCAGCATTTTCTTCAGGTTTCTGTGCTGAATAATCTGCCTTAAGGACAGGTTCAGCTTTCTTCTGTTCTGCTTTTTTTTCATGTCTTG
Organism: Treponema sp.; assembly: GCA_024402475.1. GTDB lineage: Bacteria > Spirochaetota > Spirochaetia > Treponematales > Treponemataceae > Treponema_D. The sequence continues at coordinate 30,582 of JAKSTQ010000017.1, forward strand.
AAGGACGAGGTTCTTCTTCGTCATCATCAAGCATTTTTTCTACAGCCTGTTTTGAATCACTATCATCTGATTTTACTTTCTTTGGTGTATCGTAGAATGACACACCGTCAATATTATTTACAAATAAATTCAAATTCTGACTGAAACTTTTTGTTCTGTTTACACCAACATCAAAAGGCTTGAACCAGAATCCAACACAGGTATCGTTATAACACAAAACTGCATTAAGTGAACGGCCTTCCTGGAAAAATCCTTCGTACATATTTGTTTCAAAGTATGAATGATTTGCCATTACAACCTTAATAAGTTTTTTTGCAACAGAATCATCAAGAATAAATTTTACGCCGGCTGTTTCATCATTAGAAAGAACAAACTTATGTTTATCAAATGCTGTAACAACTGTTTCAGAATTAACCTGTTTGTACGCAGTATTGAAGTGAGCGTTTTTTGCTTCTCCAAGAATTGTATCGAACACATATTTGAATTCATATTCATGCATGCGGTCAGTTTCGTTTAGAACTGAATAAGTAATCCTGAGATTATCGCCTTCGTTCACATTGTCTGTAAATTCATAGCGGATTGCCATCTTGTGTTTTTTATTGATTGTATAAGTTACAGTCATGACATCATTTTCGATTACACACTGAGATTTTACCCGTGTAGATGTCAAAAGATTGTAGTTAACGCCATCAATACTTAAAGTAGGACATGTGCCGTCAGAGTTGTCTGCAATACTTACAATAGGAATGAATTTTGAATGGCGGCCCTTTGCGTAAAAAGTTACACCACCGGTTGTATTGTGATAGACAACAGCCCCGTACTTTGATTCGATGATATGCCCGTCTTTTCTTGAATCTTTTAAAGAATCAGCGAACGCAGCAAGTGATACAGATAAAATTGCAATAACGGCAAGTATTTTCTTATTCATTATTTTTTACCTTCCTGCATTTCAATAAGTCTAAGTGCTTCTACAGCCTGCTGCTGAAGGAAACGCACGCTTTCTTCCTGATCAATTTCGTAGGCACGGATAATCTGTTCAAGCTGAGCATTCTTTTCTCTTTCTTTGATAAGAAGTTCATCCATTGATTCATTCTGTTCACGAAGAGAACGAAGCTGATCATTCTGATTTGCGCCAACTGTATTTTCTACTTTGTACTGGCGAAGCATTTTTTCATAATTTTCACGGGAAGAAAGATAATCTTCTCCAGTCTGTTTAAGCAGATACAGAAGTTTTTCTTCACGTTCACGCTGTTTAATTACATCAAGTCTGTACTGAGCATCTTTAAGTTTTGAGCTGTCAGGAAATTCCTTAACGATTCTTGAATAAACAGGAACTGCATTGTCAAAGTTATAGCTTGCATAGAAAGATTCACCGATCCAGAATAAAGCTGCAGAATACAGTTCATTTTTTGGATAGCGGTGACAGAAGTCACTTAAGGTAAGAATTGATTTTTCGTAATCTGCAGTAAAGTGAAGGCTCTTTCCTTTCTGGTAAACAATCTGTGGAAGATAAACACTGGAAGGGTAAGTTCTGATAAAAGTATCGCAGTCAAGAGCCGCCTGTCTGTAAAGCCCGGAATAAACTTCTGCCATAATGAGCATGTAAGTAGATTCAGGTGTCACATACTTTGGATTTGAATGAAGTTTTCTGAACAGGAAAACGCTTGTATTCCAGTCCTGACCTTTATAAGCATTCAAAGCATCAAGCAAAAGATCTGAATCTGTATCAGCAGTTACAACCTGAGAATTATTACCAGCTGAGTGTACCACATTCTGAGCAAAAGAAGGAGTTAAAAATCCTAAAGCAAGAATAAGGAAAATTCCTTTAATACGATTTATTCCCATACTAACCTTCCTGAGAAAAATGCTGAACCTGAAACAAGAATGTCAGATCCGGCTTTGATTGCAGCATCAATTGTTTTTTCGTTGATACCGCCGTCTACAGAGATTTTATAATCAGCACCAAGATTTTCTCTCAATGCACACAATTGCGTAACTTTATCAAGGCATTCAGGAATCAAAGCCTGTCCGCCAAAACCAGGTTCTACTGTCATAACAAGAACAATGTCAACTTTTTTAAGAAGATGTTCAATTGCACTTACAGGAGTTTTTGGTTTGATTGAGATTCCGGCTTTTTTGCCAAGTGAATGAATGTGATCAATGATCTGCTGGGCATCCGGCGAATTTTCAATGTGGAAAGTAATCCAGTCAGCACCCTGCTTTGCAAAACTTTCTATCTGCTGTGCAGCCTGATCAACCATGAGATGTACGTCAAAAGGCAGTTTAGTACAAGGGCGAAGGCTCTTTACAACAGGCTGACCATAGGAAATTTCCGGAACGAATTTTCCGTCCATGACATCGATGTGCACTGCTCCACCGTTTTTTTCTTCTATTAATTTAACAGCCGCGCCGAGATTTGAAAAATCAGCTGAAAGTAATGATGGCGCAAGAATCCTATTTTCCATAATAGATTATTATAATAGGAAACCAGACAGTTGTAAAGAATCAGAGTTTATACTATGTAAGACAGGAATAATTATCCCTAGCTGGAAAAATTATTCCCCAAGGTGCTTAAGCTTTTTGTTGTAGATTCTGATAAAGAAAATAACAGAAAGTCCTACAGAAAATACTTCTGCAATAGGAAAGCACCACCATACATTATTGATATTCCCAGTCAAAGAAAGAAGGAATGCAACCGGCAAAAGCACAACAACCTGGCGGATAATCGAGTTAATCATCGAATAGAAAGCATCACCAAGAGCCTGGAAAATACAACCCAGAGAAATGGCAATGGCAGCACCCCAGAAACTTGTAGCAATAATTCTCAGTGCAGGAATTCCGATAGAAAGCATTACGTCTGATGCATTGAAAAAGCCAAGAAGAACATGAGGAATAAGTTCAAAAGCGGCAGTTCCAATGAGCATTATTGTCAAAGCTGCAAGAAGCCCGATTTTTACTGTTTTTAAGATGCGGGATTTGCTTTGTGCACCGTAATTGTAGGCAACAATGGCAACCATTCCGTTTGTAAGACCAAAAACAGGCATAAAGATAAAGCTGTTGAGCTTAAAGTAACTTCCATAAACTGCAATCGCTGTATCTGCAATTCCCTTAAAACCTTTAAAGATGATGTTAAAACCGTAAGTTGTTACAGAACCAACAGCAGCAACAAGGATAGAAGGAACACCGATTTTATAAATCTGACCGATTACAACAGGATCAGGTTTAAATCCCTTGAACACAAAACTAATTTCTTTATTTACCTTAAGGTTAAAGATAACAGAAAAAACAAGACCAAAAATCTGTCCAAGAACAGTAGCAAGTGCCGCGCCTGCAATGCCCATGCGCGGGAACGGTCCGATTCCAAAAATCAAAAGCGGATCAAGAACAATATTTGTAACAGCTCCCACAAGCTGAGTAATCATCGTAAAAATTGTTTTTCCTGTAGACTGCAAAAGACGGTCAAAGGTAATTCCAAAGAACATACCAAAGGACATGAGCATTACAATAGAAAGATATGATTTTGAGTAACCGATGATTTTTGCATCAGCTGTCTGCGAAGCAAGATAAGGATCAATTACAAAGAAAGAAGAAACTGCAAAAACAACAAAACTGCAGAAAGCAAGGAAAAGGCCGTTCATGGCAGTTTTACTTACCTGCTCATAGTTTTTCTGGCCAAGACGCATAGAAAGGATCGCATTGATACCGACAGCAGTTCCAATACCAACAGAAATCATCAGGTTCTGGATAGGGAATGCAAGAGAAACAGCAGTAAGCGCGCCTTCGTCAATTCTTGAAACAAAAATACTGTCAACAATATTGTACAATGCCTGAACAAGCATTGAAATCATAATCGGAAGGGATACATTTACAAGAAGTCTGCCGATTGGCATTGTTCCAAGTTTATTTTCTTTTACCTGTGAATTTACGTTACTCATAAGGTGATTATATAAAAAATGTCAATAAATGTCAAAAAACCAAAAGATTTTCTATGATTTTTCTTATTTCCTCAGGGAATTTTAGCGGTGAAATGACAAAATTCTTTGTATCACTGCCCTTTTTAAGCGTTAATTTAAAATCCGTTTTCTGTGTTTCAAGGTTCCAGCAGATTTCGGCCATCTGGGGATTGCAGTCAATTGCTTTGATTAAAGCGGCTTTGATAAATTCCCGGGCAACCTGAAGCTGTTTTTTTGTATGAACCGATTTTTCAAGGGTTTGCGACAATTCTTCTATATAAAGAGGAATATGTTCAAGGAATTCTTCGATTTCAGGGAATGGATCGTACGGGAATTTTACATCTACAAGCTTAACATAATCGCCTTCGTCATACTGATGAAGGCTGCCTTTTATCTGATTCTGAATAAAGAGCCTGAGTTTTACGGTTTGAGTAATGAAAATTTCAAAAGTAACATAACCCGAACAGAAATTAACATCTGCCCTGATATCCGGATGCCTGTCCCTGAAGGACTGGATAACCCCTGCGCAGTTGTCAAAAGTAAGGCGTTTTGCATCAACGCGGACCATATTTTTATGAAGAATATGAGAAAAATGTTCTTTCCAGAAATCAGCTTCTGTATCGTCGTACACAGATTCCTCCTAAAAGTTAAAAAGGCAAAAAAGCAGCCTGATTATTGCAGGATTTTGTAATCCACTGGCGGGATTTTTCGTAATTAATGCGGCTGTCTAAAATCCACAGAATATTGCTTAAAGCGCAGGGAATTACAGGTGGATTACCTTCTCCGTCAGTAAAAACAATCATTCCGCTGTAATCGTTTTTATGTTCAGAATAAAAATCTACAGGCACCTGAAAGTTTGTTCCGCCGCGGCCTTTAATTTCGTTAAGGTCAATTTTTTTACGGAAACTTACAGGAGTGCTAAGCTTAAGGTTAACGTCAAAAAATATAAGATCGATTTTTTCGATAATTCCAAGATAAAAGAAATTTTTTACAGCATGAATAAAATGTTCAAAACTTTCATCAGTAATGGAACCAGAAACATCAACAGCAATCAGAATATCTGCTTTTCTTTCATAGCGCGACCCCATTGCCTTAAAACCATAACGGCGGCTTGGACGCATTCTGGTAAGTTTACGGTCAGGACTTACTGCATTCTGGCGGAATTTTGCAAGGGCCCGTCTGTAGTCAAAAGCAAAATCAGTTTCGGATTTTAATTCACGCTGGAGGTCGCCGCCAAGTTCACCAAAGCCTTCAGAAATATCTGCTTTCTGGATTTCTGATTTTATCTGGTTAAGAGCCTGTTCATCTTCGTTCCACAGATCAGACAAAGACTCAAGATCTTTAAGGTCAGCAATCGAAGAGTTTCCGGCAGAAGAACCGTTCCTGCTTTTTGAAACAATATCAAAAATGAATTTATACCACTGGTCATAATTCATATCAGGAAAAGTCGTAGCACAGCCGCACTGCTGCTTTATGTACTGAACGCCTGGAAGGGATTGCGGAAAGCGGTCAGAAGATAACTGCCAGATAACGCAGTCACTGGCCATAGAAAGAATTACAGGTTTTGCATTATGAGGCCTTCTAAGGTATGGATGACCTAAAAGGATTCTGGTTACTTCAACTTTAAATAAATCCTGCAGTGTTTCATCATTAAAAGATTGAATTATAGAAGAATTAAATTCAATACGGCGGTTCCCCGAACGCAAAGGCACCGCAATAGCATCATTGCAAATTAAAGAATGCGTACAGACAGCAGAAAAAAGAAGCGGTTCACTGTAAAACCATTGAGAAATAATATTTGATAATCTTTTTTCTGCATTCAAAGACATCTGGCGTTCCTTTACTAAAAATCATTCTCCAAGAGAAGAAATAATTTTTGTATAAAGCTCTCCGCAATTTTCTGTGATGAATACAAGTGCCTTTGGATAATCATCAGCCTTGCACAGACTTATAAAATGACTTGAAAGTTCCTTTCTGTTAGAAGCCACAAGAAAATCAAAATAAAGGTTAAGGTTCTGTGCAGCCTTTTTTGCATCACTGTTATCTGCATTTGAATTGCCGCAGATTTCGTGTTCAATAAATTTTAAAAGAGAATCGTTTACAAAAGTAAAATCACTTATTGATAACTCAAGAAGGCTTTTTTTTACTTCCTGAAATTCTGAAGTCAGAATTTCTTTTGCACCAGGAACATTGTGCTGATTCACATATTTAAAGAAAACGCTTGCGGCCTTGCTGCCGATTATTCCGCTTATAAGATAAAGAACATCAGAAGTCAGCTGAGTAAAATTTTTAATTATGGAAGAAACGCGTTCCCAGCTGCGGCGGTCAGGAGTCTTTGAAAGATTGTCCCCGTCACTAAAACTTTCATCTGCGTCAAGATATTCAGGATTTTCGTCTATAAAAGAAAGTATTCTCTGGTCAATTGCATTTTCTTTTCCCCAGTTAAGCCAGTCATTAACGGTTGGAGAAAATTCGTAAATGTTAAAACGGCTTACAAGGGCCGGGTCAAGATCCGTAAGCTGATATTCAAAACCGTTATTAACTGCACTTATAATCCGGCTGCCTTCTGGAAGAGATTTTCCTGCAAGCTTTCTGTTAAGTGTAAGGTCCATGATAGTCTGAAGAACTTCCGGGCGTGCGCGGTTCAATTCATCTAAAAAGAGAACAATTGGAGAACCATCTGTAGGAAACCAGTAAGGCAGCATGAAATCAGTTTTTCCTGTCTTTTCGTTTTTTTCAGGAAGTCCTATCAGGTCACCCGGGTCGCTCATTTGTCCTAAAAAAAGTGTAACAACCTTTGCACCTTTTTTTGAAAAATAATCTTCAAGAATACGGGATTTTCCGATTCCGTGTTTTCCCATGAGCATAATGTTCTGCTGTGCGGGTGTGTTGTCAAGAATAAAATGTAATTGTTCTGCGTTTACTGTCATAAGGTTATTTTAGCGGTTTTTTGAAAAGTTGAAAATATTAACGGTAAAAAAAATCCGTCCCGAAGGACGGATTTTCTATAAATTGTATATTATACGAATCTTACTCTGTCGGGCGCTTTTTGAGGTTTTTGCTTTCTGCAATTGCCTGACCTTCGCCTACCTGCTGTTCCATCATAGCGCGAACTTTGAGTGGAAGACCTGCAAGTGTAATAAAGCCCTGAGCGTCTTTGTGGTTGTAAAGTTCACCAGTTGCAAAAGAAGCAATTGATTCGTTGTACAAGCTGTATTTTGAACCAGAACCTGCACCGCGGATAGCACCTTTAACAACCTTAACTTTTGCCCATCCTGTAACGTTTTCTTCTGCTTTATCCATGAAAGCCATACAAGAATCCATCAAAGTTGTGAACCATTTTCCTTCGTAAATAAGTTCTGCCATGCGCAAAGAAACCTGCTGTTTGTAGTGGTATGTTTCGCGGTCAAGACAGATGTGATCCATCATTCTGTGAGCAAAGTAAAGGATTGCTCCACCTGGAGTTTCGTAAACACCGCGTGATTTCATACCAACAAAGCGGTTTTCACAGATATCAACAAGACCAACACCGTTACGTCCACCAATTACATTCAATTCTGAAAGAAGTTCAAGACCGTTCATTTTCTTGCCGTTCAAACCAACTGGAATACCCTTTTCAAAATCGATAGTTACATATTCACCATCATTTGGACATTCTTCTGGAACAGTTGTGTTCTTAAGCATGTGTTTGTAGTTTGGTTCATTTTCAACTTTTTCAAGTTCAAGCCCTTCGTGTGAAAGGTGCCAGATGTTTTCGTCACGAGAGTATGACTGATCTTTCTTTGAAGGAACTTCAAGTCCACGGTCTTCAAGGAATTTAATTTCAGCTTCGCGGCTGTCCATGTTCCATTTATCATCACGCCATGCAGCAATTACCTTAAGGTCTGGAGCAAAAGCCTTGATACCAAATTCAAAGCGAACCTGATCGTTACCTTTTCCTGTTGCACCGTGACAGATAGCAACAGCGCCTTCCTGGCGGGCATATTCAACAAGAATCTTTGCAATCAAAGGACGAGCTGTAGAAGTACCCAAAAGGTATTCGTCTTCGTAAACTGCATTAGCCTTGAGTGCAGGCCAGATGTATTCTTCAATATATTCCTGTTTTGCATCTACAACGTAACATGCAGCAGCACCTGTTTTGAGGGCGCGTTCTTTGATTGCAGCCCAGTCATCACCCTGACCTACGTCAATACAAACTGCGATTACATCATAATCATAATTTTCCTGAAGCCATGGAATGATAACTGTTGTATCAAGACCACCGGAATATGCAAGAACTACCTTATCTTTAGCCATAATAATATGCCTCTTAAAAATGAATATTTATACAGTATTTATACAATTTTATGCAAAATTATTCAAGTACAAAACTAGATATTGTCGTCGTCAGCAAGAGCAGTATCAAGCATTGCACTGATAGCTTTCTGGTCAAGATGTGTACCGATGATTACAAGTTTAATCATACGGTCACCGTATTTAGGATCCCAGTTTTTAGCCATTTCAGGGTCAGCAGCAAGAATCTTTTTCTGTTCGCGTTCTGGTGCGGCAGCAAGCCATGAGCCTGAATAACCTGCAACAATCTGACGGCCTGTTGTTTCAAATACCCATGCCATATCTGTTTCATCATGGAACCACATTACGCCCTTTGAACGAACAATATTTTTTGGCCACTGATCAGCAACTTTGTCAAGTTTCTGGCGGTCAAAAGAACGGCGGCGGTAATATACAAAGGAACCGATACCGTATTCGTCTTCTGATTCGCCTTCGTGGTGGTGGTGATGATGGTGATGGCCGCATGAACATTTTCCGTTTTCGTCGTAATGATGTTCATGGTGTTCGTGGTCGTGTTCGTCGTCATCGTGATCGTGGTGATGGTGATGATGTCCATGTTCGTCGTCATCGTGATCATGGTGGTGATGTTCGTGGTCGTCATCGTGATCGTGGTGATGGTGATGTTCGTCGTGATCATCATCATCGTCATCATGATCTTCGTGTTCATTATCAAGGCGGTTAAGTTCTGCTACCCAGCCTGCACTTGCGTAAACTTTTTCAAAGTCAAATTCACCTGTTCCAAGAATCTGAGAAAGTTCAACCTGTGATTTTGAAGTTTCGATTACTCTTGCATTTGGCTGAAGGATTTTTACCATTGCACGGATTTTTTTGAGCTGTTCTTCGTTTACAAGGTCAACTTTATTGATGATAAGTGTATTACAGAATTCAATCTGCTGAACAAGAAGGGATTCAATGTCTTCTTCCTGAATGTCTTTTTTAAGCAGTGCGTTACCTTCGTCAAATTCTGTAACCATACGCATTGCATCAACTACAGAAATTACACCGTCGATATAACCGTTTTTAATCTGTTCAAGAGACTGTGCAATAGGCATTGGTTCACATACACCGCTTGCTTCGATAAGAACATAATCAAATTTTCCGGTCTTAATAAGTTTTTCAATCTGATTAACAAGATCAGTCTTGAGGGAACAGCAGATACAGCCGTTTGTAAGTGCTACAAGACTTGAAGAATCTGTAATATTAGCTTCTTTAGAAATAAGGTTTGCATCAACATTAACTTCGCCAATATCATTTACAACAACTGCGACTTTATAACCTTTCTGGTTGTTAAGAATATAATTGAGGAGAGTTGTTTTACCTGCTCCAAGATAACCTGCCAAAAGTGTAATAGGAACTTTCTTTGCCATTTTTTATACTTCCTGAAAAATAAATTTCTTATGAATAATATAGTAAATAATTACTAAAAAGTGAATAGAAATTGCATTGCTGCTATAATGTTCTGCACAGACGGAATCCTGCAGAAGTGTTACCTGCAGGTACAATAGTATCACAGTTTCTAAAAAGAACAGAACTCTCAGAATGCTTGGAATTAAAAGCTCCGCCTCTAAGAGAATGTGTATTACTGGTTCCATCCGTAAAACAAGGATCTGCAACTGTACCTGTTGTAATGGTATCAATCCATGCATCTTCTACCCATTCTGCAACATTTCCGGTCATGTCATACAATCCAAGGCTGTTTGCAATTTTCATTCCTACCTGATGAGAACAATCAGTTGAATTATCCTTATACCATGCGTAATCGCTAAGGTTAAATTCAGGTGTGCTTTCATTAATAAATTCAGTAATTGAAACTGCACTTGTATTCACGCCGGAATAAGCGTAATTCCATTCTGTTCCTGATGTATCTCCACCGCGGGCTGCAAATTCCCATTCTGCTTCTGTTGGAAGGCGGTAACCGTTTTTATCTGAATCGCAGGTTGCCTCGTTCCAGTTTGTATTAATTGAATCTGGAATATCATCAACAGTCAGTGCTTCCCAGTCAGTAATACCTGCTACGTCATAACACGGATCAAGGCCTTCGATCAAACTAAGCTTATTGCAAAAAGCCATAATCTGGTATCTTGAAAGTTTTTCAACAGGGAAATATCTGCTTTCTTCACCGGTTACCCAGGATGTATTGTGATTACTTGGATTAAAGCCCATAACGGCTTCAAAAAGTTCCTGGGTAACTTCAAATTTTCCAAGAGCATAAGGACCTAAAGTAACATCACGGCCAGAAATAAATACACCAGTTGCAGTGCCGTTTTTCCATGGAGAATCCGAAACAGTTATATATTGACTTGACCCGGAAGCAATAATTTCTACTTCAGCAGTATACATTAACTCAGTACCGGAAATAATTTTGTTTAATGTCAAATCGCTGCCGCCAGCCGGGGTTCCACCACCATTATTCTTTAACTTTCCGGTATCAGCGCCTGATGTTTCAATTGTCCAGTGGTTACCGCTGTCATCATCCATTACAACTATGGAATTACGCCAGATGTCAGAAGAATAACTGTCTACAAGCATTTTACCTTCTGCGGTAGCATAATTTGACATACGGACTGTAACGGCAGGTACTTTATTAAGCTGTCCAGTTACATTTATTTTATTACCAGTCTTGATAAGAACTGTATTTGCAGAACAAATTTCACTGTCACCGCTGATTTCAAATGATTCTGAATCAGCTGAAGTTCCTGAAAAATAAACAGCTTCGCCAAGACCAGGATTTGCGGCATAGTTAGAATATTCACAAAGCTGATCAACTGTTTTTGTATCTATGGTACTGACAGAAGTCAGTTTTACTGAACCACCGATTTTGCCGCCACCCATTACAAATTCAGCTTTGTTCTTAATATTAATGGCACCGCCAGCACCCCAGTCTCCACCATCAGTATATGCTGCATTGCCACTTATTATTCCACCTCCCATTGTAAATGCTGAAGGTGTTATACCAGAAGCGCCCTGATTTGTTCCAAGATAAACTGCACCACCAAACCCTGCTTTATTACCTGCAATAATGCCGTCATTCATGACAAAAGACGAACCATCTGCAGCACTTTTAGAGCCGGAAACAAATACAGCACCGCCACAGTTTCCTGTTCCAAAAGGTGTAGAGTTAAATGCAATTATACCGTCATTTAATGTAAAATAACTGTTATCAAGATAGATTCCACCGCCGGAATCTGATACGCTGTTATGAGAAACTTCTCCATAAGTTATACATAAATCACACTTATTTCCTTTTGCACAAACACCGCCGCCAATTCCATAGTTTTCGCGGGAAAGAGAATCAATGGATTTATTATAAGAAATTTTTCCATTCATCATATTAAACCCGGTACCAAACATTGTTCCTTCAAGATAGACGCCACCACCTGAAACAGCAGCAAAGTTATAACAGATTCCGCTGGTATCATCCATCAGTACTGAACCGCCGTTAATGACGCACATCCCGCCGCCATTTGATCCTGAAAAGTTTCCCTGGATATAAGTATTTCCTTCGATATTGACTTCTGTGTCATAATCACCAAAACCAGTTACATAAATTCCTGCGCCTTGTGATCCGGCATAATTTCCGCCGGCAGCAAGGCAGGATGCTTCGTTAGAGTAAGTTTGAGTTATGGTTGAACTGCCGATAACACAGTCTTTTATTGTTGTCGTTTTAAGATTACTAATATAAATCGCACCACCGTCTTGCGAACAGGTGTTCTTTGTGAAAACCGTATCTTCTATAGTTACTTCCTGACCGGTACTTCCATTGCCAGAAATCTCAATTGCTCCACCACGGCCAGCTGCTATATTGCCTTCAAATAAAGTATTGTTTTTTATAACAAGCTTTTTGCCAGACTCTTTTGGACTATATTCAATGGCACCACCAAAATTACTTCCGGTATTATTTATAAACTTGCAGGAATCAATTGTAAGATCACCTTCAGAATAAATACCTGCCCCCGTACCAAATGTACTATTCATAAAATCTGAATATGTATAACAATCCTGTATTGTTACATTCTTAAATTCTACATCAGTATACTGATTAAATCTGAAAGCACCGCCTTTAATACCGATAGTATTTTTTACCACAATGTTTTCGACAGTAAGTTTAAATTTTGCTGAAATGTTTCCTTCACAATATAAAAATCTTGATTTATTTTCAGAATCTGCATTTCTTGCACCGTTAAAGACAGGCCTGTCGTTTCCTGTTGAAAGCCCTCTGATTTTTAAATTTATCTTGTCATCAACAGTCGTAATTCTGTTCCAGGAAGCACCTTCTCCAGGATCACTTTGAGTTTCACTATTTGTAAAGTCACCATCAACATAAATTGTAAACTCAGGAGAGTCCGAAGTATTTATACCTTCAATAATTTCAAGAGCCATAGAAAGTGTTTCAAGAGGTTCCTTAATACTTCCAGATGCTCCATCATCACCGGGACTGCTGCCTGCAATTGTCCATCCCGACCACTTTGAGTTTGCACCGCGGACATACAGCTGATGAATTCTAGCCTCTCTTAAATCTAAAGCTGCGTATGACACAGAATCTACAAGTACATTTGAAAGTGTACCGCCGGTCCATTTATTTGTTGTAAGTCCAGGAAAAACAGAAATACTATCGGAAACTGAATAAACTGGATATCCCAAATCAGTCATAATGACTAAAGTTAAATCTTTATCTCCGGACGGAATATCATCAGCTTCAATTTTTACAATACCTGTATTATCCGAATCAATTGCATAATCTGCTGAACCCGATATGTCATAGTATAAAGACGCTCCCTGTGGTATACGCACATAAAGAGAAACCCTGCCTTTTTCTATTCCTGTTCCATAAGTAAAATTGACAGTATCAAAAGTTACATAACCGGTATTTGCAGGAATTGTCTTTTCTACTGTTGCCTGAATTGCTTCTGTCGTGCCGGCATTCCCAGAAATTATGAATGTATATGTCTGGTCAGTATCTTTGACCATTCCCGGAACAGTAAAACTTAATTTTCTGTCTGTAAGTGTTCCTTCGTAAAGATCAAGAGAAACTCCATCCTTTCTAACTTCAAGGATATATTCATCAACCTCTGAAAGACTTGCCGGAAGTGCCGACTTCTTAAAAGTCAAGTTATTTACAACAAGCTGTAAAGCTGAACCGGCACGAACTTTTTGTGGATGAGAATCAGATGATTCAAACGTAACATTAAATAAATCAGAACAGCCGGAAAAAATAAAACATGCAGTAACGCAGGCAAAAATACAGATGTTCTTAAACCATTTATTATTAATACTCACAGCTTATTCCTCCGTAACCACAAAATCAGCAGTCATACCTACATTAAATCCGCCGGCATTTATAAAATTAATTTTTACCTGGTAATCACCGGCCATAATCCAGTCAGGGACGGTAACAGTATAACCTGTTCCGGAACTACCGATTTCTGTTCCATTCTGCATGAGCTTCCATGTTAACGAGGCTTCAGAAATATCAGCAGTATCATTAGTTGAAAGATCCTGTATCTGTAAAGTAAAACTGTTTCCTCTTACAACTGTTCCCGGATTAGCTGTAAGACTGTAACGTCTGTCATCCAAAGATGGTTCAAAGCCGCCGATTCCAGTTTCTTTAATTCGTGCATATCCATTTCCATAAGGAACAGGAATGTACTTTTGGCTTACGGTTAATTGTGTTGAACCAGGAATATCTTCAGAGCTTGCTTTTGCAATACAGAATTTTGCAACGTCCTGTTCTGTCAGTACATATGAAGTAAATTGCGCAAATCCAGTCTGAATAAAGTTTTTGCCAGTATTGTAAACTCCACCTGAAAGTTCTACAAACCTTACCTTTGCAGTATAAGAAGGATTTCCTGCAGCATTATTATTACCAGGAGTAAGAGCTGAGCCTACAACAATTATATTTGGATTACTACTTGCAAATCCTGCAAAATAAATATCATTATCAACATCTACAACAGTGCTGTCATAAATTACACATGCCGAATATGAGTTATTAATGAGATAGATTCCATAACCCTTAACTTCGCCGGTTGTAACAGCCTGGTTATGTCCGATATAACTTGAACCCCGTAAAGTTATAAATGTGTATGGGCTTGCCATTACACCTGCACCAGAAACATTCTGTGCTGCTGTTGTAAATTTATTATAAGTAACGCGGCCACCGTTCATTTTAAGATAGTTAGATTTGTTAGTTTCTTCGCTAAACAGAATACCGGCACCTTCAAGACCAGAAACTTCATTATAAGAAACACTGCTTGAGTCATTCATGTTTACAGTTGCAGTAACACCAGCAGCACTGGTTGTACGGCAGTAAATTCCACCACCGCAAAAAGCCTTATTGTATTCAACTGCAGCATTATCATTTAATGTAACTGTACTGTTTTTTACTGCAATACCACCGCCAAGACAGTCAGTATATAAAATATTGTTATTATTGACGCAGCCGTTATTTAAAACCGTAATTTCAGAATTTTCTTCTGCAAAAATACCACCGCCATCCACTTTTCCGCTGTTGTATTGAACTTTTCCTTTAATAGTCATCTCACAGAAATGACCGTAAATGCCAGCTCCATAACCGCTAGGGCCTGAAACACCTGCTAAGTTATAAGAAACACTTGAAGTTTCATCAATTATAAGCTGGGCTTTAACAGTAGTACCACCAGTAATATATATACCAGCGCCTTTAATTCCGGTATTCCCACTAAGATAATTGCTTTTACTTTCCGAAGTTGCACAAACTGTAATACCTTCTGCAGCACCAACTACTGTGTGATTTTTAAGTTCTATATTTGTAACATCATCACTATCAGAAACAGCATATATCCCGGCACCAAATTGAACAGCTTTATTGTCATAAATTAAAGTATTGTCAAAAACTGCATTTCCATAACTGCTTGCATAAGAAAGAAGAACGCCTCCTCCTATATAGTCACTTGTATTTTCATATATCCTTGAATTTTTACAGGTGAATTTTCCGCCATAACATGCAATTCCAGCGCCATTACCTGAGCCATAATTATTATTAATTCTGCAGCCATTTAATTCTATATCAGCAAATGCACTGTAAACACCGCCCGGAGACACTCCGTTATTACTTGTATTATGTTCTATAACACAATTATCCAAAACAATTTTATTAACCAGCGAATTACTGTTTCCCTCAATTTTTATAGCGGCTGACATGTTATTTGTAACCGTAATATTTTTTAAAACATAACTATGCAAAACTGTATTAGAAGAATTTCCAAAATAAAATACAGGAATAGTTTCAAGGCCGGATGCAGTAATTATTGAACCAGAATCACTTTCGATATTCAGATTTAATTGACGTTCAGGATCTTGAGTAAAAATATAACTTGCCTTATAAGTTGATTTATTAAAGTCATCAGAAAGATTAAGATTTCCCTTAATTTTAATTGTAATGTCAGTGCGGCTGAGTTTAAGTATATCAAACCTTGCCTGTGCAGCACTTAAAGTTTTATAAGGCGTGAGCCAGGTTCCGCTTCCAGAATCAGACGAAGCAGGATTTTCAGGATCTACATAAATTATCTGCTGGTCATTAATCATTTCAAACTGTTCGATAGAAACATTAAAGACATTTTTTCCGCCCTGATTTTTTATAAAGGCGCTATTACCGCACCAGGAATCAGTAACAAATCCTTCAAAAACATTTATGACTTCCTGATACTTAAACGAGCCGCCTTTAGCATTTTTAAATGTCAAAGTAACGTTTCTTGCGCCGGAAGAAATTCCATTTATGCTGTTATCAGTAATATCAAATTCATCTGTGGATGGATCATAAGTCAGGTTTAAATCTTCATCATCAATTTCCCAGGAAGTAATTAATGATGCACTTCTGATTTCTCCTTTAAGATAAACTTTTCCAATCCCCGAGCCTTCGTTCACGGCAGGAGTAACCGGCAGCACAACCTGAATTACAGGCTCATCAACAGTTACTACAGCTGCAGTATGACCAAGATCATAAGCCTTAAAAGGATTGGCCGGGTTTGCGGTATTCCACAGCTCTGCAAAAATGTTATATCTGCCTACAGGCAGGCTGATTGCAGTTGTTCTGGTAGTAACATTACCAAGCTCGCTGATTACAGAACCGGTGTTAAAATCCTTAACAACAAATTTATAGCTGTACGAAGCAATTGTAGATCCGCCTGTTGTAACGCTTTTTAAATCCTCTGACAAAGACAAGATTTCTTTTGTAAAAATTTCCGGTGAGGTGCCGTTACATTCAAGAGTAATTATAACGGCATGAAGCTTATCCGAACCATTCTGAAAAGTCCCTGCATTAAAAACCCCGTTACCTGCAAACGGTCCGCAAGAAGAGAACAATCCAATTAATAAAATCAAAAACAAAGGACAGTATTTTTTCATCATTCTATCCTCAACACATAAGTTTCTTCAAATCCTTGAGTTCCATACTTACAGCCTACAGTCATAAGATAAGTATCAGCAGGAATAAGGGATGGAATCACTGCAAGTCCGGAAGAATCAGAATATTCATCACTTACATCAGAAGCTTTATTTAATTTAAATGTATAACCTGAACAGCTTAAGCCAGCCACAGGATTTGTTACAGCCGCAGAAATTCTGATTCTGAAATCAGTCTGGGCCTTTCTTAAGACATAAGTATCAGCAGAAGTTTTTGTAAGTCCGCTTGCCGAAAGATTAAATGTAACAAACGGCATCTCAGGTTCTACAGTTAAACTTGAGCAGACAATGACTGCTTCTCCACCGGCAAGATTTTTTCCAACCGCATAGAGAGAAGATTCATCGCTTATAAAAATCTGACGGGCGTTAAGGCCAGTCGACTCATAACTAAATTCCTGAGTAATAGCCACAGGAGTTGGATCTGCAGCATCCGGATAAACAGGAGAAGTAAATCCGATACGGCTTTGAGGATTAAGCTGACCTACAGAAATTTTATTAAGTTGTGTAACCCCGGCATTATCGTAAGCACTGAGCATAAGGTTTGCAGGAACAGTATTGCCACCGGCAATTTTTGTATTACCCGTAATTGTAACTTTGCCGGTTAAAAGCAGCGTAGTTTCTGTATAATCAGAAGGCAAAGATACAGGTTCATAAACAATACCGCAGTCAGTATTACGCGTAACTTCTATAGAGTTTAATATTACAGAAGTTCTGTTAGCTGTAAGAGGCTTTATTTTAATACCGCAGCCTGCATTATCTGTTACATGCACATCATTCAAGATTACCTGAGAACAGTTTTCAAACCTGACTGCACTGTCTGTTGAAAGATTCATGTGCTTAAATGTAGAACCTGTAATTATTACAGCAGAACCAGGATTACTGAAAACCGCACCACGATTTAAATTACTGAAATCACATCCAGAAATAACTGGAGTATACTGACTGTTTCCTTCAAAATTCAAACCAGTGTTTCCGTCCTGGAAAACACATCCTGTTGCACTAAAGTATCCTTTAGCAACATTTACAACATCAGCAGACGGCTGTGAACACAATACAAGATTTTCAAGATCAATTTTTGTATCATCCGCATTAACAGTAAATGCACTGCCGCTTGTACCGTCAATTTTTCGTCTGATGCTTTTTCCAGAAGGATCATAGCCCTTAACTGTCACATAAGATGCGCTTGTTACAGAAACATTATCCTGGATATCGCCGGTAACAAAAATAACATTACCAGCTCCATAATTACCCGGGTCATCAAGCATTGTAAGAGCTTTTGTAACTGTTGCTACAGGAGAATCTAAAGTACCCTTACCTGTGACATCACTACCAGAACCGCCGGCAAATACTTTTGTGTTCTGCGGTTTGATATATACGACATAAGGATCTGAGTCAACAAACATATTCTTTTTACAGTAAACCTTCAGCTGATAAGCGCGGTCAGGGGGAATATCAAGATTTGTTGACTTTGAGAAAGTTCCGGTTGAATCAGGAGTAATGCTGTAATTCCATGTGCCACCGCTTTTTGTTCCGGCATAAAGCTCATAACAAAGCTGAACATCACTGACAGCAGAATAATTTTTCTGTCCACCTTCATCAACCGTAAATGCCCTTGAAGGTAACTTTAAGAAAACTGTTGCATAACCACGGTTATCCTGACCCAGACTGTAAGGAGTCAGAACATCAGCAGGAATTTCTGTTGCAGCCCCAGAGTCTGTATAAACAACAGGAGTTTCGATCTTTTTTGTATCAACACTTACAACGGATTCAGCGGCAAGTCCCCTGCGGTCTTCTAACCGGATTTTAAAAATATGATTTTTTCCGTCAGGCTCAATCAAAGTCTTATAACCAAAGGACTGATTTTTTGTACGAACTGCATCGCTAAAATCAAAACCACCTCCAGCTTTATTTACTGTAAGGTTCAGGTTAGTCTTAGGATTGGAAACAATTTTTGCAGAACTTTGCGCATCACTGCCTGTTAAAGAAATAACGCCTGAAGAAAGTGCCACATCATAAACTTCGTTATTGATATAAAGTTTTGCAACATCATCATGAATTGTAGAATTAAGTTTATCAGTTCCAGGCAGATTAAAGCACAGAACATAAGTTCCTTTGTAGTCAGTGTTAAAAGAATCATCGCCCAAAAGTACTACGCCGTCTTGAGGGCCTGGAGGAACAGAATTACTGCGCAGCTTGAGATTATAATCCAGCTGGACACCATTTATTCTATTAAACAGATGAACCTGCGGATTAATATCTCCACCCCGCTCAAAATATAAAAGGAAATCTTTTGATAATTCCAGAGTTATAAGGGAATGGTCATCGGGATTCTGATAACAACGCACACTTGAAGGATTATTTATATAATACTCGTGGGCACTGCCGGTTCGAGGATTTGCAGGATCAAGGGAATTATATCCATCAAGAAAAACAGACGCATCCATCGGATGATGACCAGGATTACGCAGGACATAAACGATTTTATGTTCCCGGTCAGCAGGAACCGACATTACAGAAGAAGCATCAGAGGGGAAAACTCCGTCCATATCATGACGGAAAAATGCAGATTCAGAAGTGTACTCATAAATGAATGCCGGGACATCAGCCTGTAATAATTCACATGCCGTTGTTCCTGCTGAAACCATTACGAGAATAAAAGCTATAATAGTAAAACTGCATAACTTTTTAAGAAACTGCATACAATTTTAGTAGTATAAACCTTAATTAAGTAATGCTCAATATGGAGATATTGGATGTACTTTCAGATTAAATAAGAATTAATCGTACGGTATAAGCTTACCTGTGGAATCAATTTTAAAATACTCGCTGCTACTGTTTTGAACATATGAAAGAAACTTAGTATAATTATTTAAAATAAGAGTACTATCCCCATATAATACCTGCCTACCAATTGCTGCATTAACATGGACCTAAGTCAATAAAGTAGACACAAAAAATGCTAGTTTAAGCTGCAAGGTTT
>JAKSTQ010000018.1 GCA_024402475.1 Treponema sp.
TGAAGGGAAAAAAGGTTGAACGCCGTTTCGGCTGGGACTGTCATGGACTTCCAGTTGAAAACCTTATCGAAAAAGAACTGGGACTCAACTCTAAGCACGAAATCGAAGATTACGGGATTGCAAAATTCAATGATGCATGTAAAGCTTCAGTTCTTAAATATACTAATGAATGGCGCAAAACAATTACCCGTATGGGTCGCTGGGTAGATTTTGACAACGACTACAAAACAATGAATCCTGAATTCATGGAATCAATCTGGTGGGTTGCAAAATCACTCTGGGACAAAGGTCTTATTTATGAAGGTCAGTATATTCTTCCTTACTGTCCACGCTGTTCTACAGTACTTTCAAGTCACGAACTTGCTCAGGGATACAAAGACAAACAGGACCCTGCAGTAACAATCCGTTTTAAAGTTAAGACTTTACCTGCTGCAATTAATGACAGCGATCTTGATAATACATATTTTATTGCATGGACAACAACTCCTTGGACTCTTCCTTCTAACCTTGGTCTTTGTATGGGACCAGAAGTTGAATATGTAAAACTTAAGGATAAGTCTGACGGAACAAATTACATCTTTGCAAAAGCTCGTATTTCAGCTTACTTCAAAAACGAAGAAGATTACGAAATTCTCTGGACTCACAAAGGTAGTGAATTTATCGGTGCAACTTACGAACCCCTTTTCCCTTACTTTGCAGAACTTGCAGATCCAAAAGTATGTGAAGAAAAATCTGGTCAGAAATGTGAAGCCGGTGCATTCCGTATGTTCAATGCTGACTACGTTTCTACAGAAGATGGTACTGGTATCGTACATATTGCACCAGCATTTGGTGAAGAAGATAATAAAGTATTCCGCGGTTCTGGCGTTCCTAACGTTCAGCCTCTTGATGCAGAATGTAAGTTTACAAAAGAAGTTTCTGATTACCAGGGAATCTTTGTAAAAGATGCAGATAAAGATATCATGGACCGTCTTAAGAAAGAAGGCAAGCTTGTTAAACGCGAAACTGTAAACCACCAGTATCCACACTGCTGGAGATGTAGTTCTCCTCTTATTTACCGTGGTATCGGTTCATGGTTTGTAAAAGTTGCAGATAACCATGATGCACTTCTTAAAGCAAACAGCCAGATTAAATGGCAGCCAGAACACATTAAAGAAGGCCGCTTTGGTAAATGGCTTGCAGGAAGCCGTGACTGGGCAGTAAGCCGTAACCGTTACTGGGGTAACCCGATTCCTATCTGGAAATGTGACGATCCTGAATGTAACAACAGAATTTGTGTTGGAAGCCGTCAGGAACTCAAAGACCTTTCTGGAACATATCCAGAAGACCTTCATAAGCAGTATGTTGATCAGATTACATTCAAATGTACAAAATGTAATAACGGTACAATGAAGCGTATTCCAGAAGTATTTGACTGTTGGTTTGAATCTGGATCAATGCCTTATGCACAGCAGCATTATCCATTCGAAAACAAAGAATATTTTGACAGCCATTTCCCTGCAAACTTCATTTCTGAAGGTCTCGACCAGACACGCGGATGGTTCTATACACTTACTGTTCTTGCAGCTCTTATTTTTGATAAACCTGCATTCCAGAACTGTATCGTAAACGGAATTGTACTTGCATCAGACGGACGCAAGATGTCAAAATCTCTGCGTAACTATACAGACCCTGTAGAAGCAATCAATAAATTTGGTGCTGATGCAATCCGTCTGTTCCTCATGCATTCTCCTGTTGTTCGTGCAGACGAAATCCGTTACTCAGATGATGCTGTTCGTGATGTACTTAAATCTATCATCATTCCTTTGTGGAACTCATACTCATTCTTTGTAACTTATGCAAATGTAGATAAGGCTCAGCCAACAGGACATCTTTTTGACAATAAAGTTCCATCTAATCCTCTGGATCACTGGATTCTTTCTGTAACACAGACTCTTGTTAAAGATGTTACAAAAGCTATGGAAGACTACGATCTTTCAGGCGCAATTGACCCGATTGTTTCTTTCATTGATCAGCTTAATAACTGGTACATCCGCCGTTCACGCCGCCGCTTCTGGAAATCAGAAAATGACAGCGATAAGGCAGAAGCATACGAAGCTCTCTACATTGCACTTAAGACATTCTGTAAAGTTGCAGCACCATTTGTTCCTTTCATTACAGAAACAATGTGGCAGAACCTTAAAACTGACGAAGACAAAATCTCGGTTCACCTTGAAGATTATCCTGTTTACAATGAAGCATGGCATGATGAACATCTTGAATTCAAGATGAATACTGTTCAGAAAGCTGTTTCTATGGGACGCAGCCTTCGTAACCAGTTCAACCTTAAGAACCGTCAGCCTCTTGCATCAATCGCACTTGTTACACGCAACAATGACGAAAAGAAAGTTCTTTCAGAAATGATTGATTCTATCCGTGAAGAACTTAACGTTAAAAAAGTTATTTTCCATGAACGCGAAGATGAACTTGTTGAATTCAAGGCAAAGGCAAACTTCAAGGTTCTTGGTAAGGAACTCGGCGGTTTGATGAAAGATGCTGCAAACAAAATTGCAGAACTTGAACAGCATGCAATTCAGTCAATTCTTGACGGTTCTAAACTTGCAATCGAAATTAAAGATAAAGTAATTGATCTTACAGCAGAAAAAATTCTCGTAGACCGTATCGAAAAAGAAGACCTTAAAGTTCTTAATGAAGGAACACTTACTGTTGGTCTTGATACTAAGATTACTGATGAACTTAAGAAAGAAGGCTACATTCGTGACCTGGTTCGCGGTATTCAGAACCTCCGTAAGGAATCTGGTCTTGAAGTTACTGACAGAATCGTTCTTACTGTTGGCGGTGATGACGAACTTAAAGCTGCATTTGACAGTTTCGCAAGTTTCGTATGTGAAGAAACACTTGCTGTAAGTTATAACTGGAATCCGGACATGAAGGATGCTGTTAAACTTGAAGCAGATGATAAAGTATGGAGCATCAGTCTTGAAAAAAAATAGAAAGTTTATCTTAACTCTTATTACAAGCGTAATTACTCTTTTGTTCGCTGCTTGTTCTTCAACCGGAGGCTTGCAGGAACTTAGTGTAAATGTACATCCGTTTGACATTCTTACTGAGAATGCATCAATGTATTTGAGTCTTCCTGTTCCACAGAATCCTGATCTTGCAGTTAGTTTGCTTGATGCTATGTATCCTAACCTTAATGATTCAGAAAAGAAACAGCTCGTTGCTTCTTTGAATAATGTATATATGGCATGGGGCACTGCAGCAGATAAGAATCTTATTCAGGTAACAGGCGGCGTTACAATTCCTTCAATGGGAAAGCTGCTTTTGAACTCAAATTACAGATCATCAAGTTACAGTGTATCTCAGATCGGTCAGGCTTATGATGCAATTTCAAATGTAATTCCTTCAAGCTTTAGGGTTTATGATATTGGCGATGCTCAGCTGGTTTTCCCTTCAAAGAAAATCGTAGCGGTTGCAAAAGATGTTAAGCCTATGGTTAACAGTTATTACAGCGAAGTTGTTTCCGGGCTTTTGATCAATGCATCAGGCAGTAACAGAGAAACATGGAAGAAAAGTGCAATTCATAATTATATGACAGCATCTTCAAATGACCTTAGATTTTATATTAAAAATCCACAGGCTTTCATGTCTAATCTTCTTGCAAATGATTATTCAAATAAAATCTTTAAGCTTAATTACTGCAGGGGAAGTTTCAGTAAACTTGCTAATGGAAAATACAGTTTAAGTGTTGAACTTGATTTTGCTCAGTCTAATCTTGTTCAGCTTGCAATACCTGTAATCAGACTTGCACTTGGACTTACAGACTTTAAAATTGTACAGAATTCTTCAACAAATATTACACTTTCAGATGTTCAGGTTAGTACAAAAGAACTTTTGAAAATGCTTGGAAAATAATTTCAAAAGGGGAAAATTATGGCAGACGATAAAATTATTCTTAAGGCAGAAGATCTTGACGGTTATCTTACAAACGAAGATATCAGCGATCTTAAAGAACTTGATACAATGTTCAACGAAACAATGACTTTCTTTGAACCGTTAAATAAGGATAAAGTAATCGAAGGTTATGATAAGCTTGGTCACAAAATGCAGGAAATCTGCAACAAGCATCCCCAGATTCAGGTTTATTCATTTGTTACTGAAGAAGGTGCTCATGCAGAAGCAAGTCATGTAATTTCTAAACTCCGCGATGTAAAAACTGATCATCAGGAATTTATGTATTATTCACAGCGTGCTTACGAAATGCTTTTCCGCATGGCTTATACAGGAAAACATTCTGACAAGAAAAGTCACATTTTTGTACAGACTCCTGTTAATTATCCTGTTCAGAATTATGCTGTTCACAAAATTCCTGATGTTGATTCACTTGTAAATAACAGTGTTATGTGTGTAATGCTTCGTGGTGCACTTTTGCCTTCAATGATTATGTCAAAAGAAATCCAGGAATATTCTAATAATTACATTACACCATTTGCTTTGTTCAAAATCAGCCGTAATGATTCAAAGAAAGAAAATGATATGGAATATGTTCTTGACCTTAAAAAATCTTTCTTTAATCTTGAACAGCTTGACGGCAAAGACCTTATTTTTGCTGACCCAATGAATGCTACAGGCGGATCACTTGTTACTGTTGTTAAATATCTTCAGTCTCAGGGTGTTAAACCAAAATCAATTAAATTCTTCAATACAATTTCTACACTTAAAGGTTCAATTCGTGTTACTCGTGCTCTTGAAAACTGTACATGCTACACACTCTGGATTGATCCTGTTATGAACGAAAAAGCTTATATCATGCCTGGTCTTGGCGATGCAGGTGACCGTCTTAACGGCTGTGATAAAAAAGATGCACCAAGAAATATCATGCAGCTTGTTGCAGATTACGGACATAATATTTCTGGTCTTTATCGTACTCAGCTTTTTGAAATTGAAAAGACAGTTCTTGGTTAAATAAATCTGATTTGAAAAAACTTGCTGTTCTTATCTTAAGCGTTTTAATATTTTCCTCATGTAAAACAGGTAAATCCCTGATACCTGGGGAAAATAATTATCAGGAACATAATCTTTATACTCAATATTATAATCTTGCTGAAGAATATATGGAATTAAAAAAGTATTCCAAAGCTATTGAGTATTATAAATATGCATTAGAAGATAAACAGTTACGCGATGTTGTTTATTACAAGTTAGGGCAGGTTTATACTTACAATGGCGATTATGACCGTGCACTTGAAATTTATGAACAGTTATTAAAAAAAGATAAAGACAATGTCTCTTTTTTAATCTGTGCAGCTTATCTTTATTCCATGACAGGTAAAACCGAAACTGCACTTAAATTATATTCTGATCTTTTAGAAAAAAATCCCGACAACGAAAATATTCTTGTAAATTATATTAATCTTTTGATTTATCAGAAAGATTATGACAATGCAAAAACTAATTACGAAATTCTTGTAAAGAAATTTCCAGGCAACAAGAATATTGAAGCTTTAAAAGAAGAAATCAAAAAATACGAAGAATCTTCTATTAAAAAAGAAGCACAGGCTCCTAAAAATTAATCTTCGATTCCTGCAATATATTTACGGTATTTTTCAGGGTTAACTCTGAAAGCAATGATTGGACTTTCTGCATCATCTGCTGCATGAATAAGTGCCTGGTCAGCTTCCATAATGATTCTTTGAGCACTGATAAGTCGTAATGACCTTGAAGAAATACCGATGTACAGTTTTGCAGCCATTCCGTGTTTATTCAAAATGCCGCAGATTTCTGTATAGATTTCTTCAGATGTTGCCATTGTCTTTTCGATATCTTTATTCTGAATAATAACTGCAAAACCTTCATTGTTATATTCAAAGATCATATCTTTGAACTGGAAAACTCCAAGAAGGAAGATTGCAATATCAACAGCACATTGTGATTTTAAGTCAAGACCAGGAATCTTAAAGAGAATAAGAGAAACATCCTGTTCACTTGATGCTGAACGAACAAGTTCACTGTCAAGTCGAGTTTCAAGATAATCCTGGTAGCATACACCAGTTTCATTACTGAAAAGGCCTTTAGATCCTTCAGTTGATGCAGATGGTTCTTCAGGTTTTGGTTCAGGTTCATCAATAGGATTTGACTGAGAAACTTCTGCTGCAGATTTTTCTTCAAGGATTGAATCAGTTTCTGGAATGTCAAATTCTTCGTCCTGTTCATTAAGGTTTTCCTGAGACGATTGTTCAGAAAGAACAGGTTCATTAAAAGTTACAGGTTCTTCTTCTGGAACATAAAATTCTTCTTTGTCATCAATTTTTTCAGATTCTTCCAAATCCTGTGATTTTCCAAAAGACTCAGATTCGCTTGTTTTTGCGGTATCAGATGTAAAACTATTATTTTCTGTTATATCAACTTTATAAAAATCATCGTCAAGGACAAAATCAGATTTTGGTTTTGACGATGATTCTTCCTGTGTTTTTGAAACATAAAGATAAACAAGATAGATAAGGCAGAAAACTGTTCCTGCAAGAATTATAAGAAAAGCGATTTTAGCTTTAGAATAAATTACAGAAGAAGAAAGTGCATAAATTGATGCTGTAAGAGTGTAGGATGCTGAATTTTCTGTAGAAATTGTAGTGCTCTGTGAATAAGCAAACTTTGGATTTGTGAGTTTGCCTTCAGCAGGGAATCTGTAAATTACAATGTCGCCTTTGCGTAATTCAACATAATTATAGATGTCAGGAGCACCAACGGCTTTATTAAACTGATCAAGAAATGTTTTATCAACTTCTGTTGAATTGCTGATTAAACCGGCAGTCTGTGATGATAATTTATCAAAGCGAACCTTTGCGGATTCGTAACCAAGATTATAAGCTGAATTAAGGGAAACAAAAAGATAAACTAAAGCGCCTAAAAAAATGGCACAAATACCTGCAGAAATAACTTTAAATAAACTATTTTTCATAACATATCAATTATACTGTAGAATTGTTGTCCTTGCAAGTTTTAAGATGTCAGAATATGATTCAATTTCAGGATGTTTTTTTCTTAAAAATGCCAGCAGAGGAAGTAATGTTTTTGTAAAATCGTTAACTTCAAGAGTCTTTGTTTCCTGCATTTCATTCATGTTGAGTTCGTAATTTCTGATGAATGCGCAATAGTCAAAATGCTGCTTTTGTGGTTTATAATTTTGAGAATTGTTTGAACTGCAGTAATATATGCTGTTTTCATTTCTGTAAATAAAATTATTCTGTTCAAACCAGGCTTCAATTGAGTTGCGGTAACTTTCCATTACAGGACTTATTTTTTTTGAAGTTGCTTTACCTAAAATTTCTGTTTTGGAATCAGTAAGTTCAGTCCTGTATACAAGTTTATTAAATGAATTTTCTGATGTTAATACGCGGCTTTCATCTTTTAAATACAGACAGTCCAGGTATGTTCCTTTTGTATAAGCTTTCCCCAGAAGATAAGAAAAGTCAGCACCAAAGATTTCTATCTTTGAAAAACCAAAAGTTCTTGCAATATCTGCCGTAGTCACAGTTACAGTACCGCTTCCGCTTGATATAAACGGCAATTTAAGTGTGGAGTCAAAATTTTTGGCATACAGACTTAACGGATGATTTGACTGAATGAAAAAAACTTTACCGCCGCCTTTTTCTATGTAATCAACCAGTGCAGTATTGCAGCCGATGTCCAGAATAAAAAGAATGTCATTTACATCACGTCCAATAAAATGTGTCATGGAAACATTCTGCGGATCAATGCTGACTACAATCTGCGGCTTAATGTTTTCTTTTTCAAGTACGCTGAATGCAGTATCAGTACTTATTATGCAATATTTATCCTGATTATGTTTAATAAGATTTTTTGTGATGTCAAAGGAAGGGCCTGCTGCAATTATTGCTGCTGTTTTATCAGTATCCACAATAAAGTCAAAATCTTTAAGATTGTTGATTTTTTTTAAATTATTGAAAATATTTTTATGCCATAATTTTCCAAAATGGGACTGAACAGAGTAGTCTCTTGAAATCTCATTAAGAGTTTCTTTTACTGTTTGAATCAGATTTTCGGAAAGTTCTTTAAAATGATTTGTCCATGGTGTGTACGGAATAACATTAATTCCGCCATAAACTGCAGGAAAATAATATTTAAGTAAAGTCTCTTTTAAGTCACGGGCACAGATTATTTTAACTTTATTACTTTCGGAAAGTTTTTTTACCTGTTCAATCTGCATTAGAAAATCAATGTCTTTTTCTGTATTTTCCACACAGATAATTACGCTTTCAGGAAATTTTTCCATAAATGCCTGAATGTGATAACCAGCCGCAATTCCTAAAATGACTGTAAATCCACTGGCACTCTTTACATTCTGAGCAAATAACGATGCCTCTTTTAACGGTGAATATTTTGAGTTTAAGGTTTTATTATTTTCTAAGACAGGAATTACATTTCCATCTTTTGCTGTTATAAGTGAAACATAATTTGTCATTTGTTTATTCCATTCATTCTGTTTAAAAAAAGTTTTAATGAATCAAGTTTTTCTTTAAGCCTTGATTCTTTTTCTTTTTTAAGTTCACTGTTTGTTTCTTTTCCAATGCTTAAAAAGTCTGCAGGAAAATATGACGAAATCCATTTTTCATCATTGAGTTTTTCATTAAAAAGTTCAATAACGGCATTAAAATTACAATCAGATTTTTTGTTTGCAACAATTTCAGGTTTAACTGCATTAACCGGAGTTTGAACAGATGCAATATCTATATCTTTAATTTTTCCTAAAGAGTTTTTGAATTTCTGATTGTTTGAAATTCTAAAAACCCGGCTGCAGAAAATAGCAGAATTTTCGGCAAACCAGTTTCTGTATATTTCAAGAGAAGATGATTCAAAACTTCCCGTGCATAAACGTTTTTCTTTTGAAATAATTTTTTTGTCTTTCAAGGAATTTTCAATTTCAAGCTCGTTAGGCTGAGTATGAACATAACCTTTGGAAGAGCATAAATCAACTCCGGCAAGATATACATTCCCGTCTGTTATTGATAAAGCAAGTTCCAGTGCGGTTCCGGTTACTGTTCCATTTCGCTTTGCTGTTACAGGTTTTATATTTAATTTTTTATAGAAATCTAAATCGATATTGTCATCGTAACATAAAGGAACAATCGTATTATTAAAAAGTATTTTTTTAGAAAGGGCACTTTCACTGGGGCATGCAACACGAATGTCCTGCAAAGAATTTTCAATACAATAAAGATGTTTTTTTGCCCAGTATCCGCCGTCAGTTGTAATACATAAATCAGGAATAATTCCATTAGAAATTAAAACCTTTATACTGCTCGAAGCTGCAAGTACAAAAAAACGGTTTCTGTTCTGTCTGATAAAATTTATACAGCCTTTTAAGCTTGGACCTGATCCGCATAAGATTACAGGCATTGAACCCTTTTTGATATGTGCAGTTTTGTTCAGTGATGAAAAAAAGTTGACCTGGTTTTTAATCCATCGGCTTGCAAAATATTGTCTTGTACCAAGAATATCCCTGCATTTTTTCATAACAGCAGAAATTGTTTTAGAACATTCTTCATTTAATTCAGGATAAGCTTTTACTGATGGCGGCCATGAAACAAAAAGACTTGAAAATAATTTTTCTTCACCAAAACTGTTATACAGATTCATCGAAAAATTATCGTCAAAATAAAAAGCTTTATCCCACAGATTATCGTAATCAGAAAAATCATCAAATCTTATGGCAAAAATTTTAACGCCTGGAAATCGCTTCCTTAAAAAATCGCAGCAGTAGGAAAGGGCAGGTTCAATTACAAAAATATTTTCAGGAATAAAATCAGCCTGAATTGAATCAACAAAACGCTGGGCTTCGTTTTCCGGATTGTAAGAGGAGTGTAAGTAAAGTCCATCTTTTAAACAGGTCAATTTTCCGTTTTTTGCTTGTGTAATCTGGACTGACATTGTATTACTCTAATTTACGAAATTCTGAACTTCTTTAATATTGTCTGTGCTGTTTGAATGAATGAACTTAAGACTGTCAGGTTTTAAACCAGGAATAATATTAGAAAATAAAAGTGCAATATGAGACAAAAGAAGAATATTATCAGTATCTTCTGAGACTGTCAGAACAAGACGAATGTTGTAAATATCAAGATATTTGCAGATATTATTACAGTCTAAAGCATTACTGAGAATGTAGAAAAGTTCTTCATAAATACATGTAATGATACATTTTTTGATTTTAGCTTCCGGCAGTTCGAAATTTTCAATTGCGGTTTTAATAATCTGTTCAAGTGGAAGTTCTACAAGACGTTTCTGGACTTTTACATGCTTAAGACTTTCGCAGGTTTCCTGATTGCTGATCTGACTGAATTTATTGTCTCTTACAATGCTTTCGATAAAAGAAGCAGAACAATCTGATGGCTTAAACTTTGAATTAGTATTAAAAATCATCAGGACATTAAAGTCACCGTTATATTCAAATTTCAAAAAACTGAGGCTTGAAATATGTTTAGCTGTGCTCTGATCAAAGAACTGTAAAAAATCCTTGAATTCACTTTCAGCATTGGAATAAGTGTACCATTTGTTGTTTTCAGGAAGTTTTTTATTCCAGAAAACTTTTGATGAAATGGAAGAGGCGATTGTATTTGTGTCAATCTGATAAGCGTGCATCATTACCATCATTCCAGATACAGGCATAAAAATACCACAGTGTTCAAAACTGTTGTTTTTTGCCCACTGCTGAAATGAGGTTGCTGATTCTGTTTGAAAAGAAGCCTTTGCAAGAAGTCCGCCTTTTTTCTCATTGGAAATCTGGCTGGACTTCTCCTGTGCTGCACGCGATAAAAGACCCATTATGAAAGACCAAGTTCCTGGAACAGTTTCTTGTATGTTACAAACTGTTCAGACTGTGCAAATTCTGAGATTTTATCTTCAGGAAGATTTTCAAGCAGCTGATCCATGTAAGAAAGAACAGACTTGATTTCGTTCTTGAGGTCACCAGGAATTTCGTTGTCTGCAGGTGCTGATGCAGCAGCAACAGGCATCTGAGGTTCAACTTCGATTTCAGGCTGAGGTTCAGCTTCTGGTTCTGCAGGAGCTTCTTCAACAGCAGGTTCTGTTTCTGGTGTTTCAATAACAGGTTCTTCAACAGAAGTTTCTGCAAAGATGTCATCATCGTCATTGTCAACAACTTCAGGTTCACTTTCTGTAATCTGAGGTTCGTCAATCATGACTTCTGATTCATCAATGTCTTTTGAAAGATAATCCATTTTGTCATTTGTAAATGTCTTTTCAAGTGAATCATCTTCAAAAATATCATCAAGGTTTGGAGCCGAATTAAGTACAGGTTCTTCAACTTCTTCGGTTGTTGCAACAGGTGTATCAATAATAGAATCTTCGAGAGTATCTTCGATAACAGGTTCGTTAACTTCTTCCTGTTCTCCAAAAATGTCGTCATCAGTAAGATTGAATGCTGTTGCGGCACTGTCATTATTTTCTACAGATTCTTCTTCGATTTTTGGAATTTCAATTTCATCAGGAAGTTCTGATTCAATCTGTGTTTCTTCAGCTTCTTCAGATTCAGTTACTGCTTCTGTTGATTCTCCAAAGTCAAAGTCATCATCAATATCAAGTGACTGATCTTCTGTTTCTTCAAAGTCTTCAGAAATACCTGTCAAATCCTGGTCTTCAATAATAAGATCATATGAATTGTCAGCAGTCTGTGGAGCAGGAGCGCTTTCTGTTGTTTCAGCAGGTTCTTCCATAACTGAATCAATATCAATTGATGAAAGCTGGTCGTCGCTCATCGCATCTTCTGCATCGTTTTCAACAATAACAGGTTCGTCTGCAGCAGGAGTTTCTTCAACAACTGGTTCTTCCATTGCAGGTTCTTCGCTTACTGAAGATTCTTCAATTGCAATTTCTGATTCTTCAGCTTTTGAATTGTCTTCAACAAAGTCTGCATTGTTAAGAATGTTATCAAGTTCATCACCACTTAAGGCAATTGTTTCGTCCTGTGAATCATCGCTGAAGAATCCGGTGTTTTCTTCTTCTGGAACAGTAATCTGTTCTTCACCGTTTTTGATTTTTTCAAGGTCAGATTTAAGGTTTTTGATTTCATCTTTAAGGGAAGTAAATTCTCCCATGATCTGCTGCAAAAGTTCACGGCTTGCATCAGAAATAGCAGCAGCCTGAGGTGCTGCAGCAGGTTCTTCAACAGCAGCTTCTGGTTCAGGAGTTTCTTCAGCAACAGGTTCATCCATATTGAGAGAAGCAGCTTCTTCATCAAAACTGTCTGGAATATCAATGTTTCCGCGTACAACGTCAGACATTGATACTGGTTTTTCATCATCAGAATCTGCAGTTACGTTCATTTCATAATCAACCTGTGTTTCTACTGCAGGGTGAAGGCCTTCCGGACCTTTTGTAAGACCCTGATCTTCTTCGCTGTCATCAATAAAATCACCAAGGTCAATTGTTTCTGTATCAATTGATTCACCTGTTGAGCGAACAGAAGGTTCTGCAGATGATGTAGAAACTGTTTCAGAAGTAATTTCAATTGCTTCTTCTTTTTCGTCTTCTTCTACAGAGAAAGAATCAGCTGATTCATCAAAATCAAGGTTAATATCAAGAGGATCTTCGTCAACAACTTCTTCCTGTTTTGGAGTAGGATCGCCGCCGCTGAATTCTGAGAAACCGCCGTCCATAAAGTCACCAAGATCGATTTCTCCGTCGCCTTCAAAACTTGCAGTTACATCAGTTGTTCCTGATGGTGCAGAAGGAGCACTGTCATCACTGAGGAAGTCACCAAGATCAATTTCTCCGTCAGGCATTGAATCAAGATCAAAAGAATCTGCGCTAACTTCAACAGTTTCTTCCTGAACTGGAGCTTCAACAGGAGTGTCTTGAGCTGCAGGTTCATCGTTAAACATATCACTTACATCTTCAACAGCAGGTTCTTCTACTATCATGTCATCAAAAGAAACTGCAGGTTCTTCTTCAACTGGAGAAAGAGGAATGTCAGCAACAGGTTCTTCAACAACAGGAGTGTCACTGTCAGAAAGACTTTCAGCGAACATATCATTATCAAAATCAGGTTCAGTAGTTGAAGCAAAAATATCAGCGGTTACATCTTCGTCTGCAGGAGTTTCATCAACTGCAAGGTCAGCTTCTGTAATTGCAATATCAAGAGGCTGTGATTCCGGCTGAATTGTTGTGTCGGAATTACTGTCTTCAAGATCAAAGTCCAGGGAAGCGTCAAGAGAGTCAAAATTTGGAAGGTCAGAGTCAAAATCAAATGGATCTGATGAATCTGAAGGTTCTGAAGGCTCGATATCCTTTGGTGGTTTTTTAACCCAAACGCCGTAGTTATCAAGCTCGTTTATATTTTCATTATCACTCATGGCAAATTCCCCTAAAAATATATAAATTCATTATATTATCGGCAAAAAGTCTCTAAAACATCACCTATTTTAGTTAATTATATCATACTTTTATAATAAAGAAAATAAAAAAATAATCCGATATTCTAGTATCATGAAAACGGTGAAGTATTTAACAGCTGTACTTGCAGGAACTTTTATTTATGTTTTGTTTTCTGTATCTTTCGGAAGGAACGGATTCTGGGCCTTCAATCAGCTTGAAGAACAAAAAAGAGTAATCAGCGCACATACACAAAACATTGCGAATATCAATGATGAACTTAATCTTGAACGAACAGCAATTGCAAACGATATGGATGTAATTGCAGCTTATGCAAGAAAACTTGATTATGTTTTTCCTGATGAAAAGCTTGTAAAAATAAACGGTCTTGGTGAAGTTCGTTCTTCCATGTATGAATCAGGAACAGTTTTAAAGCATAAACCGGTAGCATTTGTACCTGAATGGGTATGTAAGGCATGTGGTCTTGTAATTACAGGACTTCTTTTTATCCTTATGTTCCTTTACGATATTTCACAAGGCAACATTTCATTCAAAAAGAAAGATGATGTAGAAACAATTCAGGGAATTCCTGTTTATGATATGCCTCAAATCTGATCCTTCTTCAATTGATTTATGCGTAAGCCATTTAAAGGCAGGAAAGGCAGTAATCATTCCTACTGATACAGTCTATGGATTTTCTGGACTTGTAAGCAGGGAATTTGACAGTGCTGCCGTAATACGAAAACTTAAGGGAAGGGAAGAATCCAAACCCTTCATCCAGCTCTTAAGTGATCCGCAGCAATTATCAAAATACACAAATGATGTAATTTCACCACAGCTTCTTAAGTTCTGGCCCGGACCACTTACAATAATCGTAAATGATCTTAACGGTTCAACTACTGCATTCCGCTGCCCGGATGAACCATGGCTTTGTTTACTGATAAAAAAATGCGGTGCTCCGATTTATTCAACAAGTGCAAATAAATCCGGCTGCCCCGTAGAAAATGATCCATTAAAACTTGAAGAAATTTTTGGTGAACAGGTTCTGGTTATTGACGGGGGAATCCCGGAAAACAATCTTGCTTCGACACTTGTTAAACTTGATAAGGCCGAAAATGGTTTTTCAAAAGTCACAGTTCTCAGGCAGGGACCTGTTGTAATTCCAGACAGTCTTTTGTCTTAGTTGAGTTTTTTCCAGTTTACATTTGTTGTTGTTTCTTCAACAGAAGTCCCGTTTAACGACAGGGACTTTTTTTGTCCGGAAAGTTTTGTATTGTTTTCCAGAGTGAGGCTCCATTCGATTGGAGAAGCGGATTCTGCTTTTTCAAGTACAAGCTGGCGGGGAATGTCAGGATAGAACGATGCATTGAATTTGCCGATCTGTTTGACATTAAGGATTTTTGTTCCGCCGTTATTTTCGACCTTGATTTCGATGTTCATTGATGAGCCGTTTGTAAAAATAATAAATCCGCGGCCGCTTTTCATGAGGACAATTTTACTGATATTTTTTTCGCCGGACCAGGTTCCGCTGATTCCTTCCAGAGAAAGGTTTGTATTTGCTTTTGCAGATGCAGTTTCCTCTGAAGCAATTGTTCCCGGAGTTGCAATTGTAAGTCCAGTAGATTTTTCGATGCTTTCCTGAATCAATAATTTTGCATCTGTAAGAATCTTGTAATAAGAATCGTAATCCTTAAAAGTAGTGTAGATGGAACCAGTAAGGTTGTTCCTTGTGTAAATTGTACAAACCCAGACGTCTTCTTCTACCTTTGCGATGTTTGCAAAAAGAGTAACTGACATTGATTTTTCTTCCGGAACTTTTTCAAGGAGCGAAGAAATACTGAATGAATCAGAAGCAAAATCAGTTTTGTCAATGATATTTTTTTTGAAGGAATCAGAAGTGCAGTCCTTAAATGTTACGGCAGGAATAATTCTAAGCTGTGCAGTAAAAAGATCCTGTGTAATCTGAATCATGTTCTCAATGGATTTAGGAGCCGCAATTCCATAGAAATTCACAGTAAATTTTTCCTGTGCAGATGCTCTGGAACAGGCAAAAAGTGAGAAGAATAAAACTGCTAATTTACAAAATCTTCTGTTCAATCCTATAAAATCCTTTATTAAATAAACAACTTTACTGCAGCCGGCGTTACTGAAATTACTATCTTGTAAGGTCCTTCTTAAAGTCTCTTGCAAGTTCTCTGTTTACGTCTTTTTCCTTGATAGAAGCCCGTTTATCAAAAAGTTTTTTACCGCGGCATAAACCAAGGTTGATTTTTAACCGTCCTTCTTTAAGATAAAAATCAAGCGGTACCAGAGTGTATCCTTTTTCTTCTACCTTTCTTCGAAACTTTTTAATTTCTTCTTTGTGCAGAAGAAGCTTTTTAGGTCTGTCAGGATTATGGTTAAAAACTGAAGAAAAAGAATATTCGTTAATATGAAATCCTTTAAGCCAGACTTCGTTATTGATAATTTCAGCAAAAGAATCAAGAAAAGAAATACAGCCTGCTTTAACAGATTTTACTTCTGTGCCTTCGAGAACAATTCCGCATTCAAGGGATTCTACAATCTCATAATTGAATCTGGCTTTTTTATTTTCTGCAATTTTCTTATTCTTTTCCATAACTTTAAAATTATACAATACATAGAAGAATATCTCAAGTGTAGGCCTGTCAATCCTTGTAATCACAATTCATATATGATATATTGTAAAATCATGAAACGTAACAACGACCTTTTTAAATTGTCTTTTCAGATGAAAAAGCAGTTTCAGAAAAAAGTATTTTTAATCGTACTCAATTTTTTGTTATTGTATTTATTTTTGAATGTTTTTACGACTGCCTTATTTTTTTCAGTTAAAGAAGGTTCGATTTCAATGGAACCGGATATTCCCCGTAACTCAATCGTTTATTTTACCCATTTCAATAATAATTTAAAACGCGGAGACCTGGTCCTTATCAAACAGCAGGAAAAAAAGCTTAATTTCTTTCATTACCTGGCAGACAGTTTTACAGGATTTTTTACAGTTCAGAAATTCCGTCCAAATACATACAGTTCTCAGATGACAGCAGAAAATTCAATTCGCCGTGTTGTTGGACTTCCTGGTGATGCAATTTACATGAAGGATTATATTCTCTATGTAAAACCTGCAGGCAGCAAACACTTCTTTACAGAATTTGAGCTTGTTAAAAAACCTTACAGTATAACCATTGACAATGTACCACAGGGATTTGATACAACCTTGTGTTCAAAATCGGATTTTGATGAAATCACACTTAATGTTGATGAATACTTTGTGCTTGCTGACAACAGAATTGCTTCAATTGATTCGCGCCTGTGGGGAATCATGTCAAAGAAAAATTTTTCAGGCATTGCGCTTTTCCAGTTCTGGCCATTTAATAAAGCAAAGTTTTTCTAGGAATAATGGAATCAGCTTCTTTATACATTCACATTCCTTTCTGTAAAAAAAAGTGTGTTTACTGCGACTTCTTCAGTAAAACCTGTGTTACAGACCAGATTCTCCAGCAGTATACAAAAGCGCTCTGCAAAGAAATAGAATTCCTTTCTAAAAAATATGAACATCCTTTCCTTAATACACTTTATATCGGCGGCGGAACTCCAAGCCTTTTGCCTGTAAACTGTCTTAAGGAAATTGAATCACAAGTTCGCGCAAATTTTAAAATTCCTGCAAGTTCTGTTTTTGAAGCAACAGTTGAACTTAATCCCTGTGACATTACACAAGGGCTTTTGCAATATCTTGAAGAAAGCATCTTTACAAGAATTTCTGTAGGAATCCAGTCCACTGATGATTCCGTTTTAAAAAACATGAATCGCCGTGCTGATGCAGCTACAGTAAAAAATGCACTTGGACTGATAAAAGAAAATTTTCATAAAAGGGTGTCTCTTGATGCAATTGCAGGATTTCCCGGAGATACTAAAGAATCTCTTTTTCATACACTTGAATCTCTTGCAGAACTTAATCCCGATCATATTTCACTTTATTCCCTGTGTGTTGAAGAAGAAACGCCTTTATACAAAATGATCGAGGATTCAAAAGTTGAATATGATTTTGACACAGCTGATGAACTTTGGCTTTTTGGAAGAAACTGGCTTAAAGAACACGGATATTTGCAGTATGAAGTTTCAAACTTTGCACGACTGTCAGATTTTCCGGATTCCTGTGCCAGACATAATCTTGTTTACTGGCATCTTAAAAATTATCTTGGAGCTGGAGCCGGTGCCTGCGCAACTGTTTTTGATGGTCATCCTGAACGTTTTACAAATACACAGGATATTCAAAAGTATATTGATTACTGGCTTTTTCAAAAGGGAAGTGACATGCCGGTTCATGTTGAAGAGCTTGATGAAAAGACAATAGAGTTTGAATACCTTATGATGAATTTCAGACTTTCCCAGGGAATAAATTCCATTGAATACAGACAAAGGTTCGGTATTGATCTTGAAGAAAGAATTGGTGCAACAGATGGAGTTTTCAGACATTGGATGGATAAGGGACTTGCTGCAGTTAAAGGGAATAATTATTTTCTGACTGAAGAAGGACTTTTGTTTT
The DNA here is from genome assembly GCA_024402475.1 of Treponema sp. GTDB lineage: Bacteria > Spirochaetota > Spirochaetia > Treponematales > Treponemataceae > Treponema_D. Next base: position 17,975 of record JAKSTQ010000018.1, read on the forward strand.
TGAATCAGTTCCTTGCAGAGTTATAGTCAGGACAAAAAAAACGTATAACAGTGTAAGGAGGAAAGCTGTTATACGTTGAGCGTTAAAAAAAATACATAAAAAAAAATACCAGAAATTAAATTCATCTGACAGTTAAATAATATCATAAATCTATAATATGTCTAGTTAAATATGTATATTTTTGACAAATTTTCAAAAAATTTAACGAAATTCTGATAATATAATATAAAAATACTTGCTTTTTAGAGAAAATCGTGGCAAAGTATAATGTGAGGGGAAAATATAATTATGATAGAAGTGCTCAGGCTTAACGGAGATGTATTTTATATTAATCCGCATCTCATCGAAAGCATGCAGTGTCGTCCAGATCTCACAATTACCATGATGTCTGGTAAAACCGTCGTCGTAAAAAATTCCCCCGAAGAAATTATTCAAAAAATTGTTGACTATCGCAAAAAGATAGGTGCCGACTCTCAAGAGGTTTAACAATGGATATATCTACAATAATCGGTCTTATTGGTGGTGCAGCCTGTATCGTAATGTCTGTATTGACATCTGGTGGTACAATGGGCGGTATTATCGACGTTCCGTCTTTGTTCATGACAATCGGTGGTTCTTACTGTGCGCTGTTTATTCTTTCGCCTTTAAGCAAAGCCCTTGGTCTTTTTAAGGTTGTAGGAAGATGTTTTAAAGTTCCTGACTTTGGAGAAAAGCAGATCATTCAGAACATGGTTGCGCTTTCAGAAAAGGCCCGCCGTGAAGGTATCCTTATTCTTGAAGACGGTCTTGAAGATCTTGAAGATCCGTTCATGAAAAGCGGACTTCGCCTTGTAATCGACGGTACTGATGGTGCTGTAGTACGTACCATTATGGAAAATGAAATGAGCCAGACAGAAGCCCGCCACATGGAATGGGTAAACGTTGTCAACCAGTGGGCCGGATTTGCTCCTGGTTTCGGTATGATGGGTACTGTATTGGGTCTTATCGGTATGTTGAACAACCTCGAAGATAAATCTTCCCTCGGTCCTAACATGGCCGTTGCGTTGATTACAACATTGTACGGTTCTATGATGGCCAACTGGATTCTTGCTCCTCTGGCACAGAAACTTATCGGACACAACGCATCAGAAATGCGTGTTAAAGAAATGATTATTGAAGGAGTACTTGCAATTCAGGCAGGTGAAAACTCCCGCGTTATTGCACAAAAGTTGTTAACTTATCTTGATCCTACTACTAGAAAAGCTATTGCAGCTGACGTTCTTAAGGACTAAATAATGGCTAAGAGAGAGAAAAAAGAGCCTGAGAAACCATCCAGCGCCTGGCAGGGTACTTATGGTGATATGATTACACTCATGCTTTGCTTCTTCGTAATGTTGTATAACCCTTCGGAAATCGACGTTACACAGCTTGCTACAATTACAGAATCTCTTCAGATGAACCAGAGTGATTCTCCAACCGGAGGTATGTCACTTTCTGCCGGTCGTCTTGCTGATCTTGGAAACGTAATCAGTTCTCTTCCTTCCGTAGAAAAAGGAAAATCTCTCGGTCTTGCAAAAAAGAAAGCCGTCAGTCTTCTTGCGCCTCTAATCAATTCAAATAAAATAACTGTTACAAGTGATGAACGTGGTGTTATCATTACACTTGCTTCTGATACCTATTTCAGGCCTGGAAGTGCAGATATCGATATTGATGAGTCCCGTGACACACTTTTAAAGTTGTCCCAGTTCTTTAATGATCCGGATATAAAAGAAAGAAGATACCGTATCGAAGGGCATACAGACAGCTCTTCTTTACCAGAAGATTCAAAATTTGAGAGTAATTGGGAACTTTCTTCACAAAGAGCTATAAACGTTTTGTATTATCTTGCCGATTTTGGAGTAGAGGAAAATAAATTCTCTATTGCAGGCTATGCAGATACAAGGCCAAAATTTGATAACAATACTCCTGAAGCGCAGGCGTATAACCGTCGTGTAGATATAATTATTCTAGACGAGGGACATTTTTAATGTTAAGATATACTATTACAAAAATGGAGTATAGGAGGTAAAAAATGGCAGACGAAGATTCAGGCATTGATTCAATGGAAGATGGTGTAAGTGCAGCTCCAGCAAAAAAAGGCGGAATGGGCGGACTTCTTCCTACTTTACTTAAATATATCGGACTTGGGCTTGGTGCCATTATCCTCATCGTTACAGTCGTTCTTATCACAATGAATATTGCTGGTGGAAATAAAGCTGCTGCACAGGCTGTTCCACTTACAGAAGACTACAAAGAATTTGCAGAAGAACTTGACTGGTATCAGTCTATCGGAGAAATCCAGACACGTACAATTGATGCAAGTCCTGCAAGCGTTCAGGTAAATATTTTCCTTGGTTATAAAAAAGAAGATAAGGTTGCAGCTGCAGAAATTACTGCTCAGCGTATTCCTATCCGTGACTTCCTTCGTAATTATTTTGCAGCTAAAACAAGTGAAGAACTTAGCCCGCAGAACGAAGCAAAACTTAAAGTTGAAATTAAAAATGAAATCAATGATACAATCCTTAACAAGGCAAAAATCAGACAGATTTCTTTTGATAAATTGAATGTTATCCAGCAGTAATCTGCGGAATATTTTACAGGCGGCTTTTGAATGAATGAGATTCTTTCTCAGGACGAAATTGACCAGTTACTCAATGCAATAAGTTCAGGACAATCGGACGTAGATGAATACAAACCGGTGTCTGATACTCGTAAAATTAAAATTTATGACTTCAAACGCCCGGACAAATTCTCTAAGGAACAGATTCGTACTGTTCAGATCATGCATGAAACCTTTGCTCGTCTTACAACAACAACTCTTTCTGCACAGCTTCGTAGTCTTGTACATGTTCACGTTGCAACAGTAGATCAGTTGACATACGAAGAATTCATTCGTTCCATTCCAACACCAACTACACTTGCTGTAATTAACATGGATCCTCTTAAAGGTAATGCAGTTCTTGAAATTGACCCTGCAATTACATTCTCCATGATTGACCGTCTGTTTGGTGGAACAGGAACAATTACAGGTAATAAAAACCGTGACCTTACAGAAATCGAACAGTCCGTTATGGAAGGAATCATCGTTCGTATTCTTGCAAACATGCGTGAAGCCTGGACACAGGTAATTGACCTTAGACCTCGTCTTGGTCAGATTGAAACAAATCCTCAGTTTGCACAGATCGTTCCTCCTACAGAAATGGTCGTTCTTGTAACTCTTGAAACAAAAGTAGGTGACGAAGAAGGTATGATCAACTTCTGTATTCCATACCTTACAATCGAACCTATTATTTCAAAATTGTCTTCTCAGTTCTGGTTCTCATCAGTAAGAAGAAGTTCAACAACTCAGTATCTTGGTACTCTTAAAGAAAAACTTTCTACAGTAGATATGGACGTTGTTGCTGAAATCGGATCAATTAATCTTCCTATCCGTGATGTTCTTTCATTGCGTGTAGGTGACACAATAAGACTTTCTACAATTAAAGTTGGAGATCCATTAACTTTAAGTGTAGGAAATAAAAAGAAATTCTACTGCCAGCCTGGTGTTATCGGTAAAAAAATGGCAGTACAGGTAACAGGTAAACTCGAAGACGACGAACCTGAAGAATTTGAAGAACTTTCCCTTGAAGGAGAAGAAACATATGAGTGATGGTGCAATTTCTCAAGACGAAATCGACGCTTTGTTAGCTGGCGTTCCAATGAATACTCTCAATCCGTCAGGTCAGGTATCCAACGGTCCTGATGTGACAATTGATACCGCAAACTTGCAGAAATTTGCTTCGGAAGCTGCTGCTCCTTTAGCGGATAACCTTACTAAAATGACAGGAGCAACCTGTTCTGCAGCTGCCGTAACAGTTGAAAGCTGTGTACGCGATGCACTTCTTGCAAAACTTCCAGAAATGGTAATCGCCGTAATGGCCGACTTTTCTAACGGTCTTTCCGGTGATCATATGTATATCATTTCTACAGAGTTTGCACAGAAACTTGTTGCTCTTATAAACAAAGAAGAAAATGCGGCTCTGGATGATATGTCTCTTTCAATCATCTCAGAAACCCTTTCTACTCATACAGGTGATGAAATCAACGCTTTGGAAAAAACAGGAAAATTCCCTGGTCTTGCATGCAACCCTGCAGAAGCAGTTAACATGCCTAAAGCAATGGTTCGCATTCCTCAGAATTCATTCGCATTATTTACATATCCTGTAACTCTTGACGGACAGGCTTACACAATCTGGGAAGCTATCGCAGGAGAACCTTCAAGTCAGATTGCTAAAGCATATGGCGGTGGTCAGGATGCTATGGCAGGTGGTGCCCTTAATGCTGCTGATATGGCAGCCATGTCAAATCTTGCCGGCGGAATGCCAATGGGCGGACAGCCAATGGGCGGAAACATGAACATGGGAATGGGCATGGGTATGGGCCAGATGCCAATGGGCGGAAACATGAACATGGGAATGGGCATGGGTATGGGTCAGCCAATGATGGGTATGCAGATGGGCGGCGGAATGCCAATGGGTCAGCCAAACGTTCAGACATTGCAGTATCCAAACCTTACAGGAAATATGGCAGGTTCTGATCAGGGTAACATCAGTCTTATCATGGACGTATTCATGGAAATGACTGTAGAACTTGGTCGTACAAAGAAACAGATTCGTGATATTCTTGGAATGGGTGAAGGAACAATCATCGAATTGGATAAACTTGCCGGTGAACCAGTAGATATTCTTGTAAACCATAAACCAATTGCAAAGGGAGAAGTTGTAGTTATCGATGAAAACTTCGGTGTTCGTGTAACTGAAATTCTTTCTCCTCTTGAACGCGTTTCTGATTTGCATTAAGTAAACTTTTAATCGGGTGGGGAAAAAGTTGAAATTAAAAAGTATTCTCTTGAGCCTTATGCTTATGTGCATTATAGGCTCTGTTTCATTATATGCGCAGAATCAGGCTTCTGGCGAAGATAATTCTGCAGCTCAAAATCAGGTAACAGAAAGTACTGTTATTCCTTCTGAAAATTCTTTGCTTTTAGATGTTCCGGCTACAGAAAACCGTTCAAATACAGCAGGACAGGTCTGGAACTGGATTAAAATGATTTTAGTACTTGCGCTTGTTGTTGCATGTATTTATTTCATGATGAATTTTTTCAGAAAATCAATTAACGGCGGTGCAGATACAGCTGATCCTTTCCTTCGTAAGGTTGCACAGCTTTCTGTTGCTCCGGGAAAATCCATTCAGATTGTTACTCTTCTTGAAAAGGCTTTCCTTATAGGTGTTGCTGATAACAACATAACTTTGCTTGCAGAAATCGAAGACAAAGAACTTGTTGATGCAATGAATCTTAATGCAGACCGAAATGCAAAAACTTCAAAAGCCAGAAACTTCAATGATGTACTTTCAATTTTCTTAAGATCAAAATCTGCAACTACAACTCAGGCAGAAAGTGATGACATCTATAAAGATGCAGCTTCTAACCTGAAAGATTTTATCAATACTCAGACTAAGCGCGTTCGTAAAACAAAGAAGTAGGTAATCATGAAAAATATCAAGGCACTTTTATTTTTTATGATTCTCTTTTCAAACCTGTTTGCTTTCAACACATTTGCACAGGAAAATAATTTTCCTCAAGGATCAACTCAGGGAACAATGCAGATGCAGCAGAATACTCGTCCTGTACAGATTCCTAATGTTGACATTAATATCCGTGAACCAAGAAACGGTCAGGAAGTTGCATTTTCTGTAAGACTTCTTATTGTTCTTACACTGCTGACTCTTGCTCCAAGTATTCTTATTCTTGTTACATGTTTTCTGCGTTTTTCAATTGTTCTTGATTTTATTAAACGCGCACTTTCTTTACAGCAGGTTCCTCCGACTGCAGTATTAAACGGCATTGCATTCTTTATGACAATTTTCGTAATGTGGCCGACTTTTACTACAATCTATGATAAAGCCTACAAACCCATGGCTGACGGTAAAATCGGTCTGGAACAGGCTTATACAGAAGCAGAAAAACCAATACGCTATTTTATGTATACGCAGATGAAGGATAATACTGAATACATCAAAGTATTTATGGCAATGGGAAAAATGGAAAAGCCTAATACTCTCGAAGATGTTCCGACTCATATTCTTATTCCGGCATATATTCTTCATGAACTTACTGCAGCCTTTAAGATCGGTATTTTTCTTTACATACCGTTTATTATAGTTGATATGGTCGTGGCCAGTATCCTTATGTCCATGGGTATGATGATGCTGCCTCCGGTTCAGATTTCCATGCCGTTCAAGCTTATGCTTTTTGTGCTTGTTGACGGATGGGGACTTTTGATTCAGAACCTGTTCTATTCAGTGTTATAGAAAGGAGAATTAAATGTCAGTAGGATTTATCGTTGACTTAATGAGAAGTGGTATCCAGGAAGTTTTGATGCTTGTTGCTCCTGTATTGGGGGCAGCTCTCATCGTCGGTTTGATTGTCGCAATTTTTCAGGCAACAACTTCCATTCAGGAACAGACTTTAACTTTTCTTCCAAAACTTATTGTAATTCTTATTGTTCTTGCACTTTTAGGCGGCTGGATGTTCAATTCAATGTCTGATTTTACAAAAACTTTATTTTCAAGAATTCCGGATATAGCAAAATAAATGTTGGATAGAATCATAGCAAACGCAGCTGTATTTCTTCTCGTTGCAGTACGCACCTATGCTTTCTTGAGAACTATTCCTCTTTTTTCGATGAGAAATGTTCCAACAGCTGCAAAGGTAGCACTTACAGCTTACGTTTCTTATCTTTTACTTCCACAGATTAATTATAATGTCTACGCGGATTTTATTGGTCCTGATACAGCATTTTCACTTTATTACTTTCTTGTTCTTGCTGGCGAAGCATTGATAGGAGTAATAACAGGATTTTACATTACAATCATTTTTGCTGCATTCAGTACTGCAGGTCAGTTCTTTGCTTTTCAGATGGGCTTTTCTGCATCAGAAGTTTACGACTCAGTTTCGCAGGTAGAAAATCCGTTAATGGGTCAGTATCTTAACCTGATTGCACTTTTGATTTTCCTTCAGAACGGTGCTTTCCAGAATCTTTTTATGAACGGGCTTGGTGCAAGTTTTAAGGCGTTGAGTGCATATTCACTTGTTACAGGTTACGAAAATCTTATTATGATTTTAATTAAAGGGCTTACAAAATTATTTGCAGATGCCCTTATTATCGCATTGCCTTTGATGGGAACTTTGCTTTTGGTTGCAGTTTCTCTTGGTATTCTTACTCGTGCAGCTCCTCAGATGAACCTTTTGTCAGAAAGTTTTCCGCTTACAATTTTGACTGCATTTTTTATTCTGACAGTTTCACTTCCTAATATCTGTGATTTCTTTTCCCGTGCATTTTATGCAGGTTTTACTCAGCTGGAACTGCTGTTTGCTTCTTTTGGAGGTAATCAGATATGACAGCAGCGCAGATAAATTTTAATGTGAATGAATGTACACGAACTGCATTAAAATGGTCACAGCTTGACCTGCAGTGGTTTGCAGCAGAAGATGAAGGTCGTACTGAAGATCCTACTCAGACTCAGCTTGACAGGGCTCGTAAAGAAGGCCGCGTTGCAAAGAGTCAGGAATTCAACGGAGCGCTTGTTTTTCTTTTTGCAATAATTGTACTGATAATTTCTGCTTCAAGTATTTTTACAAAACTTCTTGAGGTTTATAAATTTTATTTTTCAAGAATAAATGAAAAAGGCGTTACACCATTTACACACATGGTGGTCTTTTTAAGATATTTTCTTTCGATTCTCCTGCCCATTGCAGTTGTTGCAGTTGTCGGTGGATTTCTTGCAAATATAGTTCAGAACAGAGGATTTCTTTTCAGTACAAAACCTATTACTCCAAAGTTCAATAAGATTCTTCCTCATATCGGAGATTACTTAAAACGAACTATGTTTTCTAAACTTGGAGTTTTTAACATCATAAAATCTGTAGGTAAAGTTGCCTTCATTTCGATTGTGTGTTTTAACATGATAAAAAATAACCTTCCTGAAATTCTGGTTATGATTCAGGGACGGGGAGCTATAGCAGGATGTATTTCTCAGATTGCTTCAATGGCTTCTAAACTTTTGATTTTTGCTGCAATTTTTTCTCTGGTTGTTGCTATTCCTGATTATTATTTTCAGCGTAAAGAATTCATGGAACAGATGAAAATGACACGTGAACAGGTTAAACAGGAATACAAGGAAATGGAAGGCGATCCAGAAGTAAAAAGCCATCTGGAACAGGCAAAACGTCAGATGCTCAGTCGAAATATTCCAAAAGCCGTAGCAGAATCAGATGTTGTAATTACAAACCCGACCCATTATGCAGTTGCCTTGAAATATGATACGACTATTGATAATTCAGCACCAATAGTAAATGCAAAAGGGGAAGATGAACTTGCACAGACTATAAAACGCTTTGCAAGAGAAAATGATGTTCCTATAGTAGAGAACAGGCCGTTGGCTCGTGGACTCTATACAGATGTTAAAATTGGTGATATAATACCAGATAACTATTGGACTGCCATTTCGATTGTATACTCGAAACTTGAAAAGTTCAAAAATTATAAGAAATAATAATGTTGTTTGCTTGGGTGGGGACTTATGGCTGACACAAATCTTGGTTTGCCTGTTGAAAGAAAAAGCATTTTCTCAATCATTTCGGAAAATCTCGTTCCGGTATTTTCTATTCTCGTAATTCTCATGCTCATTGTTCCGCTGCCTGCCATTCTGCTGGATTTCTTTATGGCAATGAACATCGGGTTTTCAATTGTTATTTTACTTATTGTTTTCTATACACCTAAATCAAGTGCTTTCAGTTCGTTCCCACGTGTAATCCTTTTGCTTACGCTTTTCGGACTGGGACTTAACGTTTCTTCAACCCGTATGATTCTTACAAAGGGAATTGAATTTGACGGGCGCATGGTTCGTACTTTCTCTAAATTTGTAGTCGGTAATGCAGATTCAGTTTCTGGTCTTATAGTAGGACTTGTAATCTTTATCATTCTTATTGTAATTCAGGTTCTGGTAATTACTAAAGGTGCAACCCGTGTTGCTGAAGTAGGCGCACGCTTTGCATTGGATTCCATGGCACAGAAAAACTTTGCTGTTGATAATGAACTTAGTACCGGTGCAATTACAGAAGAACAGGCCAGGGAAAAGCGCAAGCAGATTCAGCGTGAAAGTGACTTCTTCTCTGCAATGGACGGTTCGAGTAAATTCGTTTCAGGTAACGTTACTGCAGGAATCATAATTACTGTTGTAAACCTTCTTGCCGGATTGATTACAGGTGTACTGATCCGTCATGAACCAGTCCTCGAAGCTGCAAAACAGTATTGTTCACTTACAATCGGTGATGGTCTTTTAAGTCAGATTCCTTCAATGCTTTTGTCTTTCTCAACAGGTTTGATCGTTACAGGTAACAGTTCTGATCAGGTTGTTTCTAAAGATATCAAAGATAACTTTACGATTTCCGGCTGGGTATATGCAATTGGTGGTGCTGTTATTGCTGCCATGGGACTTATGCCAGGAATGCCATGGTACCTTCTTATGCCGATGGGTGGCGTCAGTATTTTTGTCGGCGTTCGAATGCTTGAGTCAGAAAAGAAAGAAAAAGTTAAGCAGCAGGAAGAAACAGCAAAGGCACAGGTTAAAAAGGCTCCTAATCCTGCAGATGCCAATAGTGTTGCAAAACTTGATCCTTTAAGCCTTGAACTTGGTTATGCACTTATTCCTCTTGTTAATGAAGAAAATGGTGCTGAACTTCTTGAACGAATTACAGGTATACGTAAAGACTGTGCAACTGATCTTGGTCTTGTCGTTCCAAAGATCCGCATTATTGATAATATGACTCTTGAGCCAAGTGAATATTCATTTAAGCTTAAGGGAATTGAAATCGGTCGCAGCCAGTTAAAGCTTGGCTCGTACATGTGTATTAACACTGGTGGAGTAACAGAAGAAATCCAGGGAGAAGCAACCAAGGATCCTACATTCGGAATGCCGGCAATCTGGGTTCCTGAAAGCCGCCGCGCAGATGCAGAAAGAGCAGGTTATGCTGTTGTCGATCTGCCTACAATTATTGCTACTCATCTTACAGAACTCATTCATACAAATGCTGCTGATATTCTCGGTAAGTCAGAAGTTAAACAGCTTATTGACAGAGTTAAGCAGGACAATCCAGTTGTGGTTGATGAAGTATTTGATGTTGCTCATTACACTTACGGTCAGGTTGAAAAGATTCTTAAAAATCTTCTTCGCGAAAAAGTTTCTATCAGAAATCTTGAAACTATTCTTGATACACTTGCAAACTATAATCCTGCTCAGACAAACCTCTGGATTATTACAGAAAAAGTTCGTAAAGCTCTTGCCCTTCAGATTTGTCTCCAGTATGCAGATTCTGACAGAAAACTGCGTGTCGTAAGTCTTGGACAGGATTACACCGAACTCTTTGCAGATAAGGGAGTGTATCCAAATGACGGATCTAAACCTTATGTAACTTTTGATCAGGTTGATCAGCGTAACTGGATTAACGATTCTTCAGCAGTAATTGCAGGTATCGAAAGTCAGGGCTTCCAGCCAATTATTATTGCTCCGGAAGAAGTTCGTATTTTTGTTAAACATTCTATTGAACAGGATATGCCTGGAACAATCGTACTTTCTGTTGATCAGATTATTGAAGTTGGAAATAAGATTAATCTTGAAATATTGGGTCAAATTACAAAAAGTAATGGAGGGTCTTTAAATGGATAACTTAAATCCTCGGTTTACAATAACCGGTAAAGACATATATGAAATTCGCGCAAAACTTTACGATCAGTATTTGAATAATTACGAGATCGTTGAAACTCATCCAGACTTAATCGGTGGCTTTTTAGGACTGTTTCAGAAAGAATGTTTAACTGCAACTTATATTCTCGTTAACAGATCTTCTAAAACAGCTGCTGCAAAACAGGAAAATTTTGAACAGTCTAAAGATGAACTTTTGAATGCACTTGCGCCAAAAGTTGATACAACAAAACAGATTGCAAATCTTGATAAAAAAATTGATGCACTTACAGAACTTATGTCTGACAGATTCGAAAACATGAATCAGGCTTCTGCAGTGGATCATAAAACCATTACAAGAATTGTAGACATGCTTGAAGAAAACGAATTTTCAAAATCATATATTAAAATGATTACTGATAAAATTCGAAGTACTTTTTCTCTTGATGAACTTAATGATTTTGAAACAGTTGAAAAACAGGTTGTAGACTGGATCGGTGAAACCATTTCAATTGCAAAACCAAAACATTACAGACCGCCTCATGTAATTTGTCTTGTTGGTCCTACAGGAGTAGGTAAAACAACAACAATTGCTAAAATTGCTTCCATTCTCATCAAACAGGCAAATAAGAATGATGAAGAGCCGCCTGCAATTACACTTGTAGCTGCAGATACAATTCGTGTTGCCGCTCAGGATCAGCTTACTCATATCGGTCGATGTCTTGATATTCCTGTTATGAAATCAGAAAATTCTGACGACCTTGCAAAAATTTACAAGCAGTGTAAAAGTTCAAATGACTACATCATTATTGATACCAGCGGACACAGTCAGAATGATTCACTTAAACTTGCAGAACTCAAAGACAAAAAATTATCTGTAAACGGAATGCAGCCTGACATTAAACTGGTTCTGGCAGCTTCAACAAAAACCAAAGATCTTGCAACAATTTTGCAGAACTTTGAACCATTCAACTACAACAGTGTAATTGTTACAAAATGTGATGAAACAAGTCAGTACGGAAACATTATCAGCGTACTTTATGAAAAGAATAAATCCATTGCATATGTTACTGATGGACAGAATGCAGCAAAGGACTTCAGAAAGGCCAGTGTTGTTGACTTCCTCATAAGATTAAATGGATTTTCGGTAGACAGAACGCATATTGACGATAAATTTGGAGAATAATTATGGAAGATCAGATGGATGATTTGAGAAAAATCGTAAAGAAAGGGAAGTCAGGTTCACAGAATATCGACAATTCCCACAAAACCAGGATTATCGCCATTACCAGTGGTAAAGGTGGTGTTGGTAAAACAAACATTGCTGTAAACATGGCTATTTCTTATGCTCAGCTTGGAAAGAAGGTTATTCTTATTGACGGTGACCTTGGTATGGCTAACGTAAACGTTCTTCTTAATGTAGTACCAAAATATAACCTTTTGCAGGTAATCAATAAACAGAAGACAATGCAGGAAATTATTCTTGATACAGAATTCGGTATTAAGTTTATTGCCGGTGCCAACGGTTTTTCTAAAATTGCAAACCTTAGCGTAGACGAGCTTGAATATTTTGCAAACCAGTTTTCTTCACTTGGAAATGCAGATATTATCATTATTGATACAGGTGCTGGTATTGCAAATAACGTATTGCAGTTTGTTGCTGCAGCTGATGAAGTTTATGTTGTAACAACACCAGAACCAACAGCAATTACAGATGCTTACGGTATCATTAAAATTATTACAACTGAAATCATTGACCGGGAAATCAATATTCAGCTTCTGGTTAACCGTGTTCATTCTGCTGATGAAGGTAAACGAATTTCTGACCGCATCATCAATATTGTTGCACAGTTCCTTAACTACAAAGTGAATTATGTGGGCTTTATTTACGAAGATCCGATTATTTCCCAGTCTGTAATCAGACAGAAACCGTTCATTATTTCATATCCGACTTCAAAGCCTGCAATGTGTGTAAAACACATTGTCGGACGAATTGAAAAAACTGATATCACCAATAATGAAGGTGTTTCAAGATTTCTTAAGAAATTTCTTGGAATGAAAAAGAATTAAAAAATAAAAACTTTTTAATGCATTTTTTAGCATTATGGTATATAATTGTAATAATGGGAGGAAATTAAAAAGGTGAAATCAAAGATAATTGGCGTCCTGGCAGGAATTGCCTTTATTCTTTCCTTTTTAACAGCCTTATTTTCCGGAGCAGGATTCTTAATTGCATTACTGCGAGGATGTGGTTTTGGAGTTGCCTTTGCAGCTCTTGGGGTGGGAATAAACTTTCTCTACAACAAATTTTTATCTGAGTCTCAACCATCTGGTTCTATCGACGAAAATCAAAATCAGCCTGCACAGCCTGTTCCAGGAGCTAAAGTAAATCTTGTAGTCGGTGAAGAAGCACTTTCTGACGACGAAGACTCTCCCAAATTTACATTGACAGGTTCCAGTGCAATTCTTGGTTCTGGTGATAGAGAACAGGTTTCAAAACCAGCTCCTTCAGTTTCAGCCGGTAGTACAGGAACTTCAGCAGCTTCTGCTTCAGAAAACAGATCAACTGTTGTGGAACAGATGCAGAAAGCAAATCAGGAGTCTGCAGCAGGTTCTGGTGATAATGCCGGATTTAGACCAGTTGCACTTGGTACTCCGGCACAAAATGAACCAACTGATGAATTTCCACCTATTGAAGGTATCCTGAATAATTCAGTGTTTTCACCTTCAAGGTCTGATGGAGATTCTTCTGAAGAACCGGATGTTGATGTTATTCCGGATTTAGGACCAGTTCACAAAAGCAGTGATGAAACTATCACTGACAGTGAATTTGCTTCAAACGGAAAAACTACAAGCAGGTTGAATGAAACCCGTTTTTCTGACGGTTCTTCTGCAGCAAGTAAAGATGCAAAATTACTTGCAGAAGCAATTAGAACGACACTTAAAAAAAGTGAATAAAAGGTGTGAGTATGTCATCAACGCTTATTGACGAAAAGACAGAAGATGAACTTTGGTTAGAGTACAAAAAAACAAAGTCTCCTCAATTACGCGACAAGTTTGTCAGACAGTATATGCCGCTTGTAAAATATGTAGCCGGTAAACTTGCTGCTGGTATGCCTGCCAGTGTGGAATTTGATGACCTTGTAGGTTTTGGTCAGCTCGGCCTTCTTGATGCCATCGAAAAATTTGACCCGGAAAAAAACGTAAAATTTAAAACATATGCCGTAACCCGTATTCGTGGTTCTGTATTTGATGAACTTCGTCAGCTTGACTGGGTTCCTCGTTCAGTAAGACAGAAATCCCGCGAAATTGAAGATGCTATTGTTGACCTTGAATCTCGTCTTGGCCGCACAGCAAGTGATGCAGAAATTGCACAGCAGATGGGTGTTTCAGAAGAAGAATATCATCAGACAGTTATGAAAGTTTCAGGAACATCTGTGCTTTCCCTTAATGATGTCTGGTATTCCGGTAATGATAACGATCACATGTCGATCGGAGATTCAATTGAGTCCCCGGCAAGCCTTAATCCGGATGTAATCGTTGAACGCGAAGAAATCCGTAAAGTTATCGTCGAAGCAATTGCCGAACTTCCTGAAAAAGAAAAAATGGTAATTGTTCTTTACTACCATGAAGATTTGACATTTAAAGAAATTGCAGAAGTTCTTGAAGTAAGTGAATCACGCATTTCTCAGCTTCATACAAAAGCAAACCTTAGACTTAGAAGTAAGCTTACTAATTTACGAAAAGGAATCATGTAAGGTTATATGGTTACTCTCGATACAATCCGCAAAGATATGGAAACTCAGCTTGCATACGATAACAACATTCAGAGTGTTATCGTTAATGCAGATACATTGGACGAAGCTTTGTCTGATGCTGCAGTTCAGCTGGATTGTCGCGTAAGTCAACTTGAATATGAAATTATTGAAAAAGGTTCTGATGGATTTTTAGGTCTTGCAAAAAAGCCATGGAAACTTAGAATTTATCAGAACTCTGAAAGCGTTGCGCAGAAGAAAAAAGCACAGAGCATGGAAGGAATCGCAGACGAGGAACTCCAGGAAGAAATCAAAACTGTCGATCAGGACGGAATGTACTACATCAGACATTTCTCTGACGATATTGTGCTTAAGGTTATTCTCCCGATTGGTAAAGGAAGACCTTGTGATGCTAAATCAATTATTTCAGATGCTAAGCGTCCTGATACAACTTCACTCAATGAAGACGCAATTAAAAAGTTTGCTAAATCAGGAACAAACGGTGAATATCAGGTAATCGGTCAGTACAAGCATGTCAAAGCCGGAGATGCAATGATGGTAATTGATATTGCAAAAGACGAAATGACTGCAATGATTACCGTAACTCCTCCAGCTATGTCTGGTGCTGACGTTTCTCCAGAACAGATTATCCGCAATCTTGAAACTCAGGGTGTTGTAGCAGGAATTGATCCTGTTAAAATCAATGCCTTTGTCGATCAGGTTGTTTACAATACTCCTTGTGAAATCTGCTGTGCTGTCAAACCACAGGATGGTCGTGACGCATACATTGCCTTTAACTTTGAAACAGATCCTTCTAAACTTAAGCTTAAGACAAATAAAGAAGGAAAGGTTAACTATAAGGAACTTAATCAGATTCAGAATGTTGTTAAAGGACAGCCTCTTGCCCAGAAAATGCCGCCTGAACGCGGTAAAGCAGGAAAGACACTGTTTGGCCGTTACCTTGAAGCAAAGAACGGTAAAGATATCCGAATCCCTCTTGGCAAGAATGTTGAACTTGACAGTGATGGAACAACAATCATTGCTTCTTGTAACGGACGAGTTCTTTACGAATCTGAACGTATTAATGTTGAACCAGTACTTGAACTTGATGCAGTTAATATTAAGACTGGTAACATCGACTTCCTTGGTGCAGTTGTTGTTAAGGGAAATATCGAAGACGGTTATGATGTTAAGGCATCTGGAAATATTGAAGTCGGCGGTTCTGTCGGACAATGTCATCTTAAATCTGAGAACGGAGACATTATTGTTTCTCAGGGTATTTTCGGACACGATGTTGGTGTAATTCAGGCAGGAAAATCTTTGTGGGCGAAATTCATTCAGTCTGCAAAAATCGAAGTCGAACAGTTTGTTATTGTTACAGACAACATCATGAACTCAGAAGTTACTGCCATGAAGAGAATTATTCTTAATGGTAAAAAAGCTCAGATTACTGGTGGACATCTGTTTGCAACAGAAGAAATTCACGCAAAGAATATTGGTTCTCCAGGTGGTGGTACAGAAACAATTCTCGAAGTTGGTTTTGATCCTCGCCTTAAACAGCGACTTGCTGATATTCAGGACTTCCAGAATTCTTTGATGCGAGAACTGGAAGAATGTGAAAACAACATCATGACTCTTGAAAACTTCAAGAAACAGCGCCGTTCTCTGCCTAAAGAAAAAGAAGATAATCTTACTAACCTCAAAAAGCGCAAACTTGAAATTCATAAGGAATCTGCAGAATTCTCTGAAGAAGTAGAAAAGATTCAGGAACGCCTGCATGAACTTAAGATTTTTGGAAAAGTAAAAGCTTCCGGAACAATTTACTCTGGTGTAAAGATTTATGTTCGCGATGCACTGGATGAAATCCGTTCTGATATGAAAAACTGTACTGTATACTTTGAAGGCGGCTTTATCCGTCACGGAAAGTATGAAGAAGCAGATATGACTGGAATCGAGGCACCAGATGGGTATTCAGCCAATTGATCTTCAGACAATGTATTCTCAAATGTCAAACATAGCGGGCAGAGTAGCTTCTGAACAGCATGGAGCTGCTACGGCTCAGGCTAACCAGCAGCTTCTTGCTATGCAGCAGACCGCTGAGAATATAAAAACTGTTCAGAAAACTGCAGAAAATGAATCTCAGACAAATCTTGTAAAAGAAGACGGTCATAACGGTCAGTCTGCTTATGGTTCAGCTTCTTCAAAAAAACAGTCTTCTGAAAATGACAGCCAGTCAGACGATGATGACACAATCCGTGAAAATTATCTTGGTCATCATATCAACATTTTAAGGTAATAATTATTAATGGAAACAGTAGTTCTCGTTCTTTTGATTTTAATAAATCTCGTTCTATGGCTTGTATTCTTTGCAAAGTTTAAAAGTCTTTTTTCTACAAAAGATTTGATTAATGACACACGGGAACAGCTGAATAGACTTATTGCAGAAGTCCAGAGAAACACTTCTGACAATATTGATCTGATAGATGATAAAATTGAACAGCTTAATCAGGTTTTGAATCTTGCAGACAGAAAATTATCAGTATTAAACAATGATAAAAATATTGTGGCAATAAAAAAGCAGGTTGAGCAGGAAGAAGAGACACCGGTTTATAAACAGCCTAAAACACAGACACGCAGTACTTCAAAACGAACTTCTGCCGCAGCCGAAGAAAATCCATCTCAGGCAGGTCAGCCGGTTCTTAGTGATTCAGAAGTTCCAGCTTACAGTGTTACAGTCAGTACCCGTGCAAGAAAAATGCAGACTCAGCTTGTAGAATCCAAAAAGAAATTTTCTAAAATGGTAAAAGATCTTTATCTTCAGGATTACAATGCAGAAGAGATTGCACAGCTTCTTGGTTCTTCAGTGACAGAAGTTGAACTTGCAATAAATATGATTTCTTAATACAAATTCAAAAAATTCTAATATTTTTCTTTGCTTTTTATCATCAGGTGCATTATATTTAAATCTACATCTTAATTAAAGGAATTTATCATGAAGGTAGAAAAAAAATATTTTGGAACTTTAGGTGATTCAACTGAATGCAGTCTCTATAAAATTTCAAATGACAGAATGTTTGTTTGTGTAACTGATTATGGATGTACACTTACAGGAATTTTCTTGCCTAATAAACTTGGCGGATATGATGACATGATTCTGGGACCACAGACTCTTGAAGGTTTTGTTTCAAGTCCTGGATTTTCATTCGGTTCAATTGTAGGACGCTTTGCAAACCGTATTGGCGGTGCATCTTACACTGTTGACGGAACAACATATCAGCTTGATAAAAACGATAATGCAATCAATACACTTCACGGCGGTTACTTCAGATATGATCATGTTCGCTGGGATGCAAAAATCGTAGAAAATGCAGATGGCTCAGGCGTTGAATTTACACGCAGAAGTGCAGACGGTGAACAGGGTTTTGGCGGCAATGTTGACCTTACAGTAACTTATACACTCAATGATAAAAATGAACTTAAATTGAAATATAAGGCAGTTACAGATAAAGAAACACCTGTAAACCTTACAAATCATGCATATTTCAACCTTCACGGTTGTGGAACTGTTCTTGACCATCAGCTTCAGATGGACTGCGACTCATATCTTGAAGTTGACAAAAATCTTATTCCTGACGGAAAACTTATTGCAGCAAAAGACAATGCTTTTGACTTCCATGTAATGAAGGCAATCGGTCGTGATATCGAAAAAGTTGCACCTGGCTATGACCATTGTTATGTAACTCCATGTTATAAAAACGGAAAATGGGAAAAACCTTCAGAAGATAATCTTTGTAAAGCCGCAGTTCTTGCAGATCCGGCAACCGGTCGTGTAATGGAAGTTTATACAGACCAGCCTGGAATGCAGGTTTATACAGCAAACTGGATCGGCGGAATTGTTGGAAAACTTGGAATCGAATACAAACGCCATGATGCAGTTTGTCTTGAAACTCAGGCTTTCCCTGATGCTCCAAACAAAAAAGATTTCCCTAACTGTTACATCAAGCCGGGAGAAGAATATAAAGCCGTTACAATCTATAAATTCGACTTCTAAAAAAAGGATTGCGTGAATTTTTGTGTAATGGTATAATTTATTGTTAATATTTTGAGATTTTTGATAAATCTTTTCAAATATTATAAACTTAAAACTAAAAGTTGGTAAAAATTAACTTTTTTATAGAGAGGTTCTAATGGACGTCCAGTTACAGGAATTGATTGACAAAATCAAAAAAGACGGCGTTGCATCAGCGCAGCAGGAAGCTTTGGCAATTAAAGAAGCTGCTTCAAAAGAAGCTGAATCTATTATTGCACAGGCTAAAGAACAAGCACAGGGCATTATTAAAGATGCTAAAGCAGAAACAGAACGCATGGAAAAAGCAGGTTGTGATGCCATCAAACAGGCTAGCCGTAACCTTCTTCTTTCTTTCAGAGACGGTATCTCAGCTCAGGTTCGTGCTTTAGTAGAAACACAGACTAATGCAGCTTTGGATAAGGATCTTCTTGCAAAGCTCATCCCTGAAACAGTAAAAGCATGGGTTGCTAAATCAGAAAGCACAGAACTTGCAGTTCTTCTTCCTGAAAATAACCTTAAGGAACTTGAATCAGCAGTAGCTGCAAGCCTTAAAGAAGAAATGTCAAAAGGTCTTGAAATCAGACCTGACAAAACTCTTTCTGCCGGCTTTAGAATTGGTCTCAAAGACGGTTCAAGTTATTATGACTATAGTGCAGAAGCAGTTGCAGAACTTTTTGCCGCTTATCTTAATCCAAAAATCAGCGGTATCATGAAAGAAGCAGCTAAGGAGTAAACCGGTGGCAAATCAGTATTACCTGGTATCGCAGCTTCCTTGTATCGAAAACGTTGATGCAAAGGGAACATTGCCGATTACAGAAAAATACTACAGGGATCTTTGCTCACGGTTTTTAGACCCAAAAAGTCTTGAGATTCTTGAATCTCTTTCTTTGGAACCACCAAAACAGGAGACTTCAACAGGCTCTGACTTCCTTGATAAATGGAACGAAAGAGAACGCTGCCTGCGTCTTGCACTTGCACAGATCAGAGCTGCAAAAATGAAGAAAGAATCGGAAATACTTCCGGGTTCATGTACTGCCGATATCGTGCAGGCTGCCAGAACAGCTGTAGGAATGGACAGTCCTTTGGCCGCAGAGGAATTCCTGAACCAGTACAGGTTGGAAACATTGGATAGTATGGCACCAATCGACATTTTCAGTGTTGATGCGGTTTTTGCTTACGGAATCCGTCTTATGCTTTGTCAGAGAATTAAACTTTTCGACAAAGAAAAAGGAAAAGTTTCCTATAGAAAAATTTACGATGAAATACTTGGAGAAACTACATGACTGATACAAAAGGAAAAGTAGTCGGTATTAACGGAAACATGGTATCTGTTGAATTTGACGGCAACGTTACCATGAATGAAGTAGGCTACGTTAATGTAGAAAATACAAAGCTTAAGGGCGAAACCATCCGTATCCGCGGAAACATTGCCCAGATGCAGATTTATGAAACGACAGAAGGTATTAAAACTGGTTCTACTGTAGAGTTCACCGGTGACATGCTTGCTGTAAGACTTGGTCCTGGTCTTTTGGGTCAGGTATATGACGGTTTGCAGAACCCGCTTCCTTTGCTTGCTGAAAAAGCAGGTTACTTCCTTGAACGCGGTGTTTATGTTGAACCACTTCCTACAGATGTAAAATGGAACTTCACACCAACTGCAAAAGAAGGTGATGTACTTTATGCCGGTGATTCATTCGGTACAGTACCAGAAGGACCTTTCACACATAAGATTCTTGTTCCATTTGAATGTCTTGGTGCATGGACAATTAAGTCTATTAAACCAGCCGGCGGATATACAGTTGACGAAACTGTTGCTGTTGCTGCTGACGAAAAAGGCAATGAAAAAGAACTTAAACTTGCATTCTACTGGCCTGTAAAACGCGCAGTAACATGTTATGCAGAACGTCTTGAACCATCAGAAGCTATGGTTACAAAAACAAGACTTATCGATACTTTCTATCCTGTAGCTAAAGGTGGTACATACTGTATCCCTGGTCCATTCGGTGCAGGTAAAACAGTATTGCAGCATACAACAAGCCGTAACGCAGACGTTGATGTTGTAATCATCGCTGCCTGTGGTGAACGTGCAGGTGAAGTTGTAGAAACAATTAAAGAATTCCCTGAACTTAAAGATCCACGTACTGGTGAAAGCCTTATGAAGCGTACAATCATCATTTGTAATACTTCATCAATGCCTGTAGCTTCTCGTGAAGCATCAGTTTATACATCAGTAACAATGGCTGAATATTACCGCCAGATGGGTCTTAACGTTCTTCTTCTTGCTGACTCAACATCACGCTGGGCACAGGCTCTTCGTGAAATGTCTGGTCGTCTTGAAGAAATCCCTGGAGAAGAAGCATTCCCTGCTTACCTTGAATCTTACATTGCAGCATTCTATGAACGCGCTGGTATCGTAAGACTTCGTGACGGTTCTAAGGGTTCTGTAACAATCGGTGGTACAGTATCTCCTGCCGGCGGTAACTTTGAAGAACCAGTTACACAGGCTACACTTAAAGTAGTTGGTGCTTTCCATGGTCTTTCACGTGAACGTTCTGATGCACGTAAATATCCTGCAATTGACCCTATTATTTCATGGTCAAAATACAAGTCTGTTATCGAAGACAAAAAAGTAA
Organism: Treponema sp.; assembly: GCA_024402475.1. Taxonomy (GTDB): domain Bacteria; phylum Spirochaetota; class Spirochaetia; order Treponematales; family Treponemataceae; genus Treponema_D. The sequence continues at coordinate 39,232 of JAKSTQ010000018.1, forward strand.
ACTTTGCAAGAAAGATTTTCCGTGCAGGTGTTGAAGTTAACCAGATGATGAAGGTTATCGGTGAAGAAGGTACTTCTACAGAAGACTTTATTACATACCTTAAGAGCGAATTCCTTGATGCTGTATATTTCCAGCAGAACTCATTTGATGAAGTTGATGCTGCATGTTCAGTTGAACGTCAGGAATATGTATTCAAGAAAGTTGTAACTGTACTTGGTTCAACATTTGATCTTGATAACAAGGATGATGCCCGTTCATACTTCAATGACTTCCGCCAGAAGTTCCTTGACTGGAACTACATTGCATGGGGAACATCAGAATTCTCTGCAAAAGAAAAAGAAATCGATGATCAGTATGCTGCTAAAAACGGTAAGTTAACTTCCGATGCAGCTGCAGTTCTTTAAGGATGGTGAGTAGATATGAACAAAGTTTATAGCAAAATTGAATCCATCAACGGTTCGGTTATCACTGTAAAAGCTACTGATGTTTCTTACGGTGAACTTGCTGAAATCGAAACACGCTTTGGTAAATCACTTGCCGAAGTTAACAAAATTAACGGTGATACAGTTTCTTTGATGGTATTTGCCGGAGGACGCGGTATTTCTACAGGTGACCATATTAAGTTCCTTGGACACCGCATGGAAGTAAGTTTTTCTGACGATCTTCTCGGACGTATTTTTAACGGTTCTGGTGAACCACGTGATAAGGGACCATCTCTTGCAGATAACCTTGTAAAAATCGGTGGACCATCTGTAAACCCTTCAAAACGTATTATGGCTAAACGCATGATTCGTACTGGTATTCCGATGATTGATATGTTCAATACACTGGTTGTATCTCAGAAACTTCCAATCTTCTCAATTTCAGGTGAACCATACAACCAGCTCCTTGCACGCATTGCAATGCAGGCAGAAGTTGATGTAATCATTCTTGGTGGTATGGGTCTTAAATATGACGACTACCTTTACTTTAAGAAAACTCTTGAAGATGGTGGTGCATTGAGCAAGACAGTAATGTTCATGCATACAGCTGCAGACCCTACAGTAGAATGTCAGAAAATTCCTGACCTTTCTCTTGCAGTTGCTGAACAGTTTGCCCTTAAAGGTAAAGACGTACTTGTACTTCTTACTGATATGACAAACTTTGCTGACTCAATGAAAGAAATTGCCATTACACAGGAACAGGTTCCATCTAACCGTGGTTATCCTGGTGACCTTTACTCTCAGCTTGCTTCACGTTACGAAAAAGCCGTTGACTTTGCTGATCAGGGTTCTGTTACAATTCTTGCTGTTACAACAATGCCTGGTGATGACGTAACTCATCCGGTACCAGATAACACAGGTTATATTACAGAAGGTCAGTACTACCTTAAAGGTGGACGTATCGAACCATTCGGTTCTTTGTCTCGTCTTAAGCAGAACGTTAACAGCGATACACGCAATGACCACCGTGCATTGATGGATGCTATGATTCGTCTTTATTCATCTTACAAAGATACACTCGAAAAGAAATCGATGGGATTTATGATGAGTGCATGGGACGAAAAGCTTCTTAAATACGGTGTTATGTTCGAAGCAGAAATGATGGATCTTTCAAAAAATATTCCTTTGGAAGATGCTCTTGACCTTGGCTGGAAGATTCTTGCTTCTTGTTTTGAAAAACAGGAAACAGGTATCAAAACCGCTCTTATTGACGAACACTGGCCAGTAAACTAAGAGGTTGTAAATGGCGAAAATTAAGCTGACAAAAAATGAGCAGAAGATTCAGAAAGATGCGCTGAAAAGATTTCAGCGTTACCTTCCTACGCTCCAGCTCAAAAAACAGCAGCTTCAGACAGAAATCCGCACCATTGACGCCCGCGCAAAAGAAGTTCGTGCTCAGCGTAAAGCTCTCGAAGCCGAATTTGAAGCATGGATCAGCGTATTTGGTGAACAGGACGCCTTTAAACCTGGTATGGTTACCGTAAAAAATATCCGTAAAGGAACCGGAAATATTGCGGGTGTTAATATCCCGATTTATGAAGGCGCGGATTTTTCTCGCGGTGACTACGATCTGTATGCAACACCATTGTGGATTGATATGGCTGCAGACAGAATGGAAAAGGCATTGTCTTTGGACCTCGAAGCTGATGTTCTTGATGAACAGGTTCGCCTTTTGTCAAAAGAATTGCGCACTACAACACAGCGCGTAAACCTCTTTGAAAAGGTTAAGATTCCTGAAACAAAGGCTAACATTAAAAAGATTTCAGTATACCTTGGAGATGAACAGGTTGCTGCCGTTGTTCGCAGTAAGATTTCCAAGAAAAAACTTCAGGAAGCAGGAGATAACAAATGATTGTACCAATGAAAAAAGTTTCTCTTGTTATTCTTGACAGTGAGAAAAACCAGGCTCTTAAACAGTTAAGAAGTCTTGGTGTTGTTCATCTTGAAGATATAGAAGGAAAGGGCGAAACACTTGCTGCTTTCAAGGCAACTTCTGAAACTTTGATGAATGCAACTATGATGCTTGCAGAAGTTAAGGTTCCTAAAAAGTTTGCTTATGAAGAAGTATCAAACGAAACAGCTCTTGAAAAAGCTAAACGCGTTCTTGAAATTCAGGACCGCAAAAAAGAACTTTTTGACGTAATTACAGGTTCAACAAGTGAACTTGACCGTTTTGCAGGATGGGGTACATTTGATCCTAAAGATTTTGATTACCTTAAAAAAGAAGGAATCAATCTTTCGCTTTATGAAATTCCATCAGACAAAATGAGCCTTATTACTGATGATGTAAAAGTTGTCGTAGTTAATCAGACTAAAGCTGTTACAAGATTTCTTCTGGTTAGCGAAAAGGCTGATAGTGAACGTCCTGAAGGTCTTCCACCTGAAGCATTCAATGTTGTACTGCCGGAAAAATCAACTGATGAAATTATGGCAGACATCAAAAATGCAGAAAAGGAACTTGATGATCTTCAGAAAGAATTTAATGACAGCGTAAAATACGTTAAGTCAATTAAAGAATATTATGCACTTATTCAGAAAGATATTGAGTTTGAAAACATCTGTTCTGGTATGGAATCAGAAGGATGTGATGAAAACAAACTTTCATGGGTTACAGGTTATGTTCCGGTAGACAGCTATGATAATCTTGCTGCCTGCGCTAAAGAAAATGCCTGGGCAATCGCATGTGATGATCCTTCTGAAGAAGATAATGTTCCTACAAAACTTAAGAACAATAAGCTTGTAAGTTTGATTTATCCGCTTACAGACTTTTTGGGTACAGTTCCTGGATACCGCGAATATGATATTTCAGGCTGGTTCCTTTTGTTCTTTACAGTATTCTTTGGAATGATTTTTGGTGACGGTGGTTACGGACTTCTTGTAACTGTTATTTCCCTTATCATGATCTTAAAGAGTATGGCAGGAAAGAAAAAAGTTTCACCTATGCTGGGACTTGTTTTCCTTGTAGGACTTGCTACTGTTGGATGGGGACTTGTAACTTGTACATGGTTCGGTATTCCATTTGAAAAACTGCCGGCTTGGCTTGTAAATCTGTCTATTCCACAGATTTCTAATGCTTATGCAGATAAGATCTGGACACCATTCTGGATTACTGACAAGAGTATTGGTTTGACAAATGCACAGAACCTGCAGATTTTCTGTTTTACCCTTGCTCTTTTGCAGCTCTCTGTTGCACATGTTAAGGCAATCGGTGCAAATATCAAGTCTCCAAAATTTCTTGGTGATCTTGGTGCTTTGTTACAGCTTTGGGGAATGTTCTATGTTGTACTTTCAATGGTTGTAAGTTCAACAATCTTCCCGCTTGGTCTTGTAATTGAAAGCATTCCTGTTGGTCAGGTTGCAATCTGCCTTATTGCAGTTGGATTTGGATTAAGTTTCATTTTCAGTAATTATGCTGGAAGTGTTATTAAATCTATCCTTGAAAGCTGTAAGAACATTATTTCTGTTCTGCTGGGTGTTGTAAACGTATTCTCTGATATTGTTTCTTACATCCGTCTTTGGGCAGTTGGGCTTGCAGGTGCTGCAATTTCAAGTACAGTAAACTCTATGGCAGGACCTATGCTTGGTCATGCAATTCTGTTTATTGCTGCTGTTGCATTACTTGGTTTCGGACACGGTTTGAACATGATTTTGAACCTGCTGTCAGTAATCGTTCATGGCGTACGCTTGAATACACTTGAGTTCTCAACTCACCTGGGTATGTCATGGTCAGGTTTCAAATATGAGCCTTTCAGTGAAAAGGCAGAATAAGCTTCAGTATTGGAGCAATATAAACTATTAAATAACTGCCGGAAGGTTGAATGCTTTCCGGTATATGCCCAAAAGGGCTAGGAGAAAAATTATGAACTTTGGAATGTTAGGTGCTGCTATTTGTATGGGTATTGCTGCTATCGGTTCAGCAATCGGTATTGGAACTGCTGGTCAGGGTGCTATTGGTGCTTGGAAACGCTGTTTTGTAAACAACAAACCAGCTCCATTCATCCTTACTGTATTTGCAGGTGCTCCTCTTACACAGACAATTTACGGCTTCCTTCTTATGCAGCAGATGGCTGGTTCTTCTAAAGATCCTGCTTTCCTTCTTGGTCTTGGTCTTGCTTCTGGTTTGGCTATGTGTTTCTCTGCTATTGCTCAGGGAAAAGCTGGTGC
>JAKSTQ010000019.1 GCA_024402475.1 Treponema sp.
GTCATTTTGATCCAACTCTTTGTGCAGAATTTTTAAAATGTCGCCCTCAATTGGAAGCACTTTATAACAAGTATCAGTAAAAACCAGCCCAATTTTTTTTATAATTTGGGGCCATTTTTGCTACGCAAAAACCGGGCTTTGCGCAGTTCGCCGTCTACCGCGGCAAGAAGCCATTGCTGCAAGGATTTCCCGGATCATTACCGCATTACTGTTTCCAGGAATTTCAATCTCTATTCCAGCCTTACGGATTCTGGAGCGAATACTGTCTGTGATTTTCCTGACTGAATGTATTCCTCAACAACTTTCTGACGTTCTTTACGACTGTAATTTGATCTCATAATTCCTTCCACCTTGTGTTAAAGTTTAGATCAAAGATTTATTTTGGGAAAATACATGAGAATTTACGTTTACTATATAAACATTGCTAAAGGGGTAATAAAGTATATATATAATTTAAAATTGCCATTCCCCAAATTTCCCATATAATATGTATATGAATAAATTTCTGAAAGTGTTAAATGTCTGCAGATGGATAATTGTGATATTCTGTCCTATTGCATTTTTTGTTGTTGCAATTGTTTGCAGATATCAGCAGATTCATTATAATGCCCAGACTGGTGAACTGTTTGTAACAGGATTTGCGATTATTGTAATCAGCTTTGGATGCGGAATGTGTTTAGGGTTCCCCAAAGATTATGTTGAAATAAGTGAAAAAATTAAAGCTTCAGATGATAAATATGAATTAAACAGGTGGCGCCGTAAATTCACTAATGTAGTAATGTCAAACGTCGGCTCTATTGTCCTGATTTTTGGCGGGATTATGATGCTGATGAGGTAAAAAATGGGAATCCGGGCAGGCATATCCTGACATTGCAAGTCTTATCACAATCAGCAATCTGATGAATGTTATGGTTGATTATCTTGTCCGCGAACAGAAGTAAAAACCCGCCATTCTTTTGTTGCATTCTTTGCAGATTTTCCAATTCTTATTGCAGATAGTCCATTCTCTTATTATCGTAGTATACGTATAGTAAAAGAAAAATGAAAATATTCCACCACGGACAGTAAGAAGAGAACGTTATAAAATACGGGAGGGAAGAAACCGACTGGTAAAAACACTCGCAGGACGGAATGATAGTTTCTTTGCCGGACTGCGCGTGTAGCGACGCTAGCTAGCGGTTTTGCCAGTCGTTTTCTGACCGGTAGTATTTTTATGTTTGAAATTAGGTTCTGTGTGTGGTGGAATATTTTCAAATATAAAAAGGCGGTTATGCGGATGAGTAGAAAGGTTTTGATTTGTACTGTTACAGTTTTTCTTGTCGTTGCTCTGGCAGTTGCGGGGCTTGTGGCGTTCATTCAGCCTAAAGAACTGGATTTGACTTATGACACTGATTACTATTACACGGTTGATTCAAAGCCGTTCGGGCAGTGGAAATACGAAAAACTTCTTGCCGGCTATTCTTACTACCTGTATTTGCCGCCAGAAGCCCGTGGGAATGAAAACGATGAAAGCCTGAAAATTCCTTTGATCGTGACTTTTCACGGTTCCTGTTCAAAAGGATCAAATTATTCCCGCTATGGTACAATGTTCATCAATTCCAAAATTCAGAATATAAGGCATTGCGCTGTTCTTGTTCTTAATGCCCGCGGGGAATATTACTACAACCTTGAAGATACTGCTCTTGTAATTGAAAACCTGCTGATGAGAAATCTCTGTCTTGATAAGACTAATGTCATTGGTTTTGGGCACAGTCAGGGTGCATATTTTGTTTCGCGGCTTTCGTTTTATAAGCCGGAATTGTTCTGTGCAGTGATTTCAGGTTCTGGTTACTATCAGCCGACTTTTCTGGAACTTTTAAAGTGCCGTCATGTCAATTACTGGTGGGGAAATTCGCAGAATGACCTTGGAATCTATGAACAGGGCCATCCTACCGGCCTTAAAATCAGGCGCTGGTGCAAAAATTCCTTTTATGCTGAATATGAGTCCCGCGGCCACTTCTGGGTAGAATTAAATGATGTCTGCCCCGGAACGGATGTAACATTCCTGGACTGGTTCAAAAGTGTTGTTAATAGAAGAAATTAACCAAAAAAGTTGAAAAAGATGTAATTAGTTTTTCGGGGAAATTTATTCTAAAAAAATAAATTTCCCCATTTTCTTTGACCTATGGTATAATATATGCCATGAGTTTACAGTTTAGCCGAATTTTCAAGATAAGAATTGCGATGGTTGGTTTAACGGCAGTTCTTATCGGATTACAAGTTTTGATGGGCGTTTTCATGCGTACCCATCTGGCAGATTCCTTTAACGGAGTTCTGATGGCATGTCAGCTTATGGTCTGTATTTTAATGGTGCGGGTGAGCTGTAAATATGGCTGGATTATTTCCATGGTCTGGCTTGTCTATTATCTTGTCCTTGTTCTTTCTCTGGTATTCGGGAAAAAAGTAATCGGCGCAATTCCAGGCGTTGTCAACTGTTTTCTGTACACAGTTGTTTTAACTTTCCTTGCAAAACTTTTAAGTGCTAAAGAGCGTGAAATTCACACGGATGCACTTACCGGTCTTCTTAACCGCAAAGGTCTTTTCCGCTGCATTCAGGACAGCATTGATTTTAAGCGGCCTTTCCACATTATTTATGTCGACCTTGGAAACTTCCGCCTTTATAATGACAATTACGGTCACTCAGTTGGTGATGACATTATGAAGACTGTGGCAAACCGAATGCGCAAAGCTGTTGCAAAAACCGGCTTTGCAGGAAGAATCGGTGGCGATGAATTTGTAATTGTTACAAATGAACGTACCAATCCTCAGCAGCTCACCTGTGATATTCTTGATTCCATCTGTGACAAAATTACTATCGAAGCTCAGAAAGAGTCCATTGACTGTTATCTTAATGCTGCTGCCGGTGTTGCGGCTTTCCCTTACAATGCAAAAGATCCTGAATCTCTTATCCGCTGTGCTGATATTGCAATGTACGAAGCTGCTAAAAAACCTTCCAGCCGTTACGTAATTTTCTCTTCTGAAATGAGTACTGCTATGGACCGTGCCGTTGTTGTTGACCGCATGATTCGTGACGGTCTTGAAAATAACTGGTTCTACATGGTGTACCAGCCTCAGTTTACTGCCGGAAATAAAAAACTGCGCGGTTTTGAATCTCTTATCCGCCTTAAGACTCCTGACGAAACTTTTGTAAGTCCTGCAGAATTTATTCCGGTTGCAGAAAAAAATGAACTTATTCTCAGTGTTGATGATTATGTAATGCATCATGTTATGGCTGATTTTGCAGATATCGTTACCAAAACCAATCCTGATCTTGTAATTGCAATCAATGTTTCTGCAAAGAATTTCAGCCTTGAAAACTTTGTAGATAAAGTTGTTGATTCAATGTGCCAGACAGGGTTCCCTGCAAAGAATCTTGAAATTGAAATTACAGAATACTGTCTTGCTAATTCCGATGTTGCAATTTCAAACATTCAGCGCCTGCGTGATATGGGTGTTCAGGTTGCACTTGATGATTTTGGAACAGGATATACTTCGCTTAATTATCTTGCAAAACTTCCTGTAAATCTTCTGAAGGTTGATAAATCCCTTATTGACGAAATTGAACATGACGAAAAAAGCCTTTCGTTTGTAAAGTCAGTAATTTCCATCGGTCATCTTATGGGCTGCGAAGTCATCTCTGAAGGCGTAGAAACAGAAGGTCAGCTTGGTCTTTTGAAAGACGACGACTGTGATTTCATTCAGGGTTATGTCTGGGGAAAACCTTTGAATTACGATGTGGCTGTAAATTTAACAAAAGAAATTTAAAACTGCTTAGCCCGGCAATATTCCGGGATTAAAGGTTATATAAAGGAGAAAAAAATGGTGAAGAATTATTTTGATCTGACAGGACAGGTTGCAGTAGTAACTGGTGCTTCAGGCGGACTTGGAGTTCAGATGGCAAAAGCACTTGCAAATCAGGGTGCAAAAATTGTTGTTATGGCTCGCCGCAAGGATAAAATCGAAGAAGTTGCAAAGGAAATTGCTGATTCTTATAAAGTAGAAACTCTTGCAGTTCAGTGTGATATTACAGATACAGCAAATGTTGAAAGTGCTGTTGATGAAGTAATTGCAAAGTTCGGTAAGATCGATATCGTAATCAATAACGCAGGAACTGGTGCTGTTGCTCCGGCAGAAGACATCACTGATGAACAGTTTGAACACGAAATGAATATTGACCTTTTTGGTACATTCAAAGTTGCCCGCAGTGCTGCTAAAAAATCTATGATTCCTAATAAATACGGACGCATCATCAACATTGCTTCTATGTACGGTCTTGTTGGAAATAAAATCTGCGGATCTTCTCCATACCATGCTGCAAAAGGTGGTGTTGTAAACCTTACACGCGCTCTTGCTGCTGAATGGGGAAAATACGGAATTACAGTAAATGCAATCTGTCCTGGATACTTTTATACACCGCTTACAAAAGAAACTCTGGACAGCGACTTCTTCCAGGCAAATGCAAAAACAATGATTCCGGAAGAACGCTATGGTAACGAAGGTGAACTTGACAGTGCAGCAATTTTCCTTGCTTCTCCTAGTTCAAGCTATGTTACAGGAATTATGGTTCCTGTTGACGGCGGTTACACCTGTATGTAATCTGAAAAAAGTTCTGTTTACTTTTTGATTTTGAGGGCCAGAAGAATTTCTTTGTGTTCATCTGTAACACGGAAAGATTCTCTGGCCTTTTGTATTGTCTTGTTGTGAACCCATACCGACAGTTTTTTATCCTGAATGATTTTAATTGAATCATCCCACTGTTTTGCAAGTGCTGTTGCGTAATACCAGGCCTGCATCATGTTCACATAGTATTCATCACTTTTTACTTGTGCTACAAGTTCAAGGTGTGAGCTGTCAAATTCTTTATCAAGAAAATAAGTCATAAAGGTGTCGATGCCGTAACGGATTGTGTATGTCCTGTCGCTTTTTATCCAGGCTTTTGCTTTAATCAGCATCTGGTCTGTGTGCTTTTTGAACACTTTTGGATGGCAGGTATCACAGACAGCCCAGTTGTCAATGAACGGCAGGAACTGTTCAAAGTGGGTAATGCATTCATCCCAGTCCTTAATCTGTTCAATTAAAAAACTGTGCAGCAGGTTTTCTTCATAATATTTATGAGGAAGACTGTCAAAGAACCTGCTGATCTGTGCAGGCGGTAATTCACTGTAAAGCCTTTTGGCAAGAAGGCGAAGGGCTGGAACGCGTACACCTATAACTGAAGAGCTTTTAATGTTAGGAATAAGCTTGCTCTGAAATTCCTGGTATTCTTTATCAGCAAGTGCTGTGATTTCTTTCTGGATTACTGTCATATCAATAGAATAGCAGTAAAAAAAAATGTTGACAATGTTAATATAAATTTACTAAAGTATTAGTGGAGAAAAAAGTTGAATAAGTTTATAGGAGAGAATTTATGCCAAGACAGGAGAACACGAGAGAGCTTTTTCTAATAGAAGCTTTAGCATTGTTTGCAGAACGTGGTTATGACAAAGTCACACTTACAGACATTGCAAAAAAAGTCGGTTGTACGGCAAGCGCATTGTACAAGCATTTTAAAAGCAAAGAAGAATTGTATGAAGAAATGCTCAAAGAAAGTATCAGCGGATATCAGAAATCTATGAGAGAAATTCATGCTGACTTTGCAAATCATCCGGAATTAAAAGAAAAGTTCGTTAACACTTCTGAAGAAGATCAGATTAAGATGATTCATAATCTTATGAGTGTTACACTTCACACAGAAACAGTTGCAAGATTCAGAAAGCTTATGATCGTTGAACAGTTCAACCGCAGGGAACTGGCTGAACTTTATGACAAGCGTTATATCGAATATCCTATTGCTCAGCACGAAGCTTTATTCAAAGTGCTTATCGAAGCCGGAAAGGTTAAGCCTGCTGATCCAAGAATGCTTGCAATTGAATATGTAAGCCCTGTGATCATGCTGATAACTGTCTGTGACAGAAATCCTGATTTTGAAGAAAAGGCACTTGAAATCCTTTCTGCTCATGTGCATCAGTTTAACGAATTCCACAGAACGTAAAAAATAATTTATAGCAGATAACTTGAACGGGTTCTTCAAAAAAAGAGCCCGTTTTTGTTATAATAGATTTATGGCAAAAACAAAGATTCCTTACTTTTCTGTAATTGTTCCGGTTTACGGCGCAGAAAAATTTATCCGTAAGTGCGTTGATTCAATTCTTGCACAGACTTTTACTGATTTTGAACTGATTCTCGTTGATGACGGCAGCCGGGATAAATGTCCTGCGATTCTTGATGAGTATGCTGCAAAAGACAAGCGCGTTAAAGTAATTCACAAAGAAAACGGCGGTGCAGTTTCTGCCAGAAAAGAAGGCTGTCGTGCCGCTAAAGGTGAATACATAGCAAATGTTGATGCTGATGACTGGCTTGCCGTTGATTACCTTGAAAAATTCTACATGGCAAGTCAGACTGGTGCTGATATGATCTGCTGCGGTTCTGTATGGTGGAATGATGATGAAGACTTTACCAATTACTGGATGCCGTACCAGGAAGGTCTTTACGAACGGGAAGATATCGAAGACTGCCTGTTCCCTGATCTTATCGAAAATGACCATAACCAGACTTTCATGAATGTTCTGTGGTCAAAAGTATTTAAGAGACAGATGTTTGTGCCTTTACAGGAAGCTTCTGACAGTGCAATCAAAATGTCAGATGATCTGGTTGTAGTAAAACCGTTCATGTACAAAGCTCAGAAAATTTATATCATTGACCAGTATCTTTATTCCTACAGATATAATCCAGTTTCGCTTACTCATTCAGTAAAAACCTATACCTGGGAAAATCCTAAACTTGTGGGCAAGGCTTTGGAATCACTTATTCCTATGGAGGAATTTGATTTTGAAGCACAGCTTTACCGTAATATTGTTCATGGTGTGTTCAATGTGGCATTGAGCCGTTTTTATCTTGATAAACCTGTAAAAGAAATTTATGCAGAAATTATTGAAGGAATAAGCGATTCGTATTACCAGAATGCAATTTCAAAAGTAAAATTTGCGTTTGCAACAAAAGGCTGGTTCGCTGCATTTGCCCTTAAACATAAACTTTTGTGGATAATCAGAAAGTTTGCTCAGCGCAGAAAAGGTATGTAACAAAAATCCCGGCAGTTGGTTGTATTAATAAGTTTCCCGTTCGATATGAGCGGATTTTATATGGTTAATGGAGTTGAATATGAATATTAATAAGAACAAAGTATTTACAATCGGCGCATGCGCTTTGCTTAGTGCCGTTATTCTTGCAATGGTTTTTCCGGCTTGTAAAAAAGTTTCGCTGAAAGATAACGTGGCTGTAAACGGCACCAGAATGATGAAACTGTATGAAAACAGTAAATATGCTTCAGAAGATGCATTTGCCGAAGCTTCATATGAGCCTGAGCTTGAAGAAGTAGAAACAGATTCATCTTCTGGTCAGTCAAAAAAGATTATCAGAAATGGGAATGTTACTGTAGAAGTTCCTGCTCTTAATCAGGCTCAGACAGTTATCGAAGAATGGGTAAAAAAATACGGCGGATATATTTCAAATTCAAGTCAGGGCGAAAAAGCACTTCATGTAACTGCACATATTCCTCAGGATAAATTTTCTCAGGCAATAGCAGAATGCGGTGATTTTGGAAGACTTATTTCAAGAAACATGACAAGCCGTGATGTATCAGATGATTACTATGACCTTGATACCCGTCTTGAAACAAAAAGAGTTCTTCTTGAAAAACTTAAAGGCTATCTCAAAGACGCAAAAAATGTTGACGAAATCATGAAGGTTGAAAACAAGATTGCTTCTGTAACCTCTGAACTTGAATCAATGCAGTCAAGAATGAACAGACTTTCCAAGGAAATTGATTATTCACAGATTGATATTTATGCAACACTTCCTGCAAACACAAATGAAGATGGCTTTATTCTTCCGGATATGAAGAATTCGTTCAGAAAATTTGCAGCTAATCTTATTGAATTCTTTGAAAACTATCTGTGGGCCGTGTTCTATATTCTTATCGGCGGTGCTTTGTGTATCCTGCTTTTTATATTCCTTTACTGGCTGTGCTTTGGTAAACTCGGTCTTGTAAAGAAGCTGTTCAATAAAATTAAATAACCGAAAATCCATCGGCAAAGGTTTATGACCTTTTGAGTGGGAATAAGGCAGCAGTTCTTATGAAACAGTAAGAATTGCTGCCATTTTTTTTACTTTCATATGTTTGACAATAAGATATATGGGCTTTATAATTGAGATAATGGATAAAATCTGCAGAAAATCAGGTTTTTTTAGTAATTTTCCCATAGAAATGGTATGTAAGTGGTAAGTGATTCTGGACTTGATATATTAAAATGTCTCGCAACCGTGTACTACGGCGTTCATGTAGTAGACTTAAGGACTGATGAAGTCTGGCAGTTTAATGCTGATGAACGGCTTAAAAAATATGTACCGGAAGGCCCAAGTGCAAGCGTAAAAATGGACCGCTCAATGAACGAGCTTGTAATTGAATCCCAGCGGGATGCAGCCAGAAAGTTCGGGGACTTGCGTACAGTTGCCCAGCGCATGAAAGGCAAGCATACTCTTTCCGGGGAATTTATAGGCGTTCACATCGGGTGGTTCAAGCAGCAGTTTATCTGTCTTGAAGCCGATGAAGACGGAACTCCGGTTAAGGTAATTCATACTGTAGAAAAAATCGACGAGCAGAAAAAACGGGAAGAAGACCTGCTTCGCATTTCGAGACTGGATGAACTTACGGGGCTTTTGAACCGTAAAGCTTATGAAGAAGAACTTCTTGCTGTAAGTGAAAATCCTCAGAAAGCCAGTGCTGTTTATGTTGCAGTTGATATAAACGAACTTAAAAACACGAATGACAGTCTCGGTCATAATGCAGGTGATGAACTTATTTCCGGTGCGGCTGATTGTCTTAAAAAAACTCTTGGCGGGTACGGAAGACTTTTTAGAATTGGCGGTGATGAGTTTGCTGCAATTATTTATGCAAAGCCTGAAGAGCTGGTAAAGATTCAGAAAGATATCGAAGAAGTAGTTTCCGGCTGGAAAGGTAGTTTTGTTCCTTCTTTGTCTTTGTCATGCGGAATTGCAGCGCAGTCTGAGTATCCTGGATATGATTTCAGCGAGCTTGCAAAAATTGCAGACCAGCGCATGTACCAGAAAAAAGCTTTGTACTACCAGTTAAAGGGAATGGACCGCAGAGTTCAGCATATTGCACAGACTGTAATTTTTGATTCATACCTTAAGGTTCTTAAGGTGAATCTCACTGATAACACTTTTGAAATCCTTAAGGCAGAAGACGGCAGTACCAGTGTAGAAAAAGGCTTTTCGGATAATTTTGGTGAGTGGACTGCGCATTTTGCACAATCCGGTCAGATTCACAGCAATGATAAGGACAAATATCTGTATTACATACAGCCTGATTATTTGCGTGAATATTTTGCCGCCGGTAACGATTATTTTTCTTTTTATTACAAAAGAAAAGTTGGTGATGTTTTTAAAGATTCTGTTCTTGAAGTTTTTAAAAAGGACTTCCCGAATACTCAGGATCTTATAGTTTTTGTTTTTGTAAAAGATTTGCATAAAGAAAATGCAATTTTGTAGATAGAAGATTTAACAGATAGACTAGAGAGGTTTTATTAATGGCAAAAATTCGTATTACGCTTAGGACAAAACTTATTGCAGCACTGCTTATGGTTTTGATTCCTTCGAATGTTGTTTTGGGATTGCGTATTGCAAGCCTGACAAGAGCGAACCTTACAGAAAGTGCAGACAGAGCTCTTTCGCTTATGGCAGAAACAATCGGCTATCAGGTAGAAGAATTCTGTGAAAAAGAATTTGCACTAATTGAAGGTATTGCAGCAGTTCCGATTTTCAGATCTGAAGCATATACTCTTGAACAGAAATGTGCTCAGCTTGCCCATATGGTTGAACTTGATCCCCGCAAGTATGAAAATATTGCATTTTATGATGTAAACGGTTTTTCATATTCTGCTGACGGTGTAAAACGAGATTTCAGTAAAGCCTCATATTTTAAAGGTGCAATGGAAGGCAAACGCTGGACCCGTCCACCTGCATTGAATTCTATTACAAATTCCGTGCTGATGTTCTTTTCTGTACCTGTAAAAACAGACGACGGAAAAATTGTGGGAGTAATGGTTTCTGTAATTAAAGGTAATCCATTCATTCCGATTCTCCGTAACATGGACGTCGGTGGCGGTATGCATCCTTCTATCATTAACCTTGCCGATGCAACCTTTGTTGTTGACCTTAACTCGGAAAGTGAAGGACAGGAAGGTGCAGACAGAGAACTGGATCCTGACAGCGATATTGCAAAAACACTCGGAAAGATTTTTGCAGGTGAAACTGGAATCAGCGAATTCTATAATCCGATAATTAATATGAAAATGGTCTGCTCTTACAGACCTCTTCAGCCATATTCACCTTTTGAATCTGCAACTCCATGGACAATTATGTGTATTGCTCCATACGACGTTTATTTTGGTCATGTTCATGATCTTGTAAGAACAACAATTATTAACGTTGCAGTCTTTGTTGTTGTTGGTATTATTCTTGGCCTGATTACAATTTACTTTATCTTTAAACCTCTTGTTTCCCTTAAAAAATCTATTGTTGAAATCGCCAGTGGAAATGCCGACCTTACAAAACGTATCCCGCTTGATTCTAATGATGAAGTTGGTGATGTTGTAGAAGGATTCAATCAGTTTACTGAAAAACTTCAGGGCATTATGGTTGGCCTTAAACATTCAAAGGAAATCCTTAATCAGGCCGGCGACGATATGGGTGCTTCTACTCAGGATACAACTGCATCGATTACTCAGATTATTGCAAACATTCAGTCAGTTCATGGACAGATTTCAAATCAGTCTGACAGCGTAAATCAGACTGCCGGTGCTGTAAATGAAATTGCTTCGAATATTGAATCTCTTGAAAAGATGATCGAAAATCAGAGCACTGGAATTGTTCAGGCTTCTACAGCAGTTGAACAGATGATGGGTAATATCGGTTCGGTTAATAATTCTGTTGATAAGATGGCAAATGAATTTACACAGCTTGCATCTGCTGCAACAGACGGTGCTTCTCTTCAGGCAGAAGCTACAGATAAGATTGAAAAAATCAAGAAGCAGAGTGAAACTTTGCAGGATGCCAACGTTGCAATTGCCGCTATTGCCGAACAGACAAACCTTCTTGCCATGAATGCCGCAATCGAAGCCGCACACGCCGGCGAAGCAGGTAAAGGCTTCTCGGTTGTTGCTGATGAAATCCGTAAGCTTTCTGAAACTTCAGGTCAGCAGTCACGCACAATTGGTGAACATCTTAATTCCATCCGCGAATCAATCGGACAGATGGTTCTTGCTTCTCAGCAGTCAAGCAATTCGTTCCAGCATGTTGCTGATAAAATTAACGAAACCGATGAACTGGTTCGTCAGATTAAGGCAGCAATGGAAGAACAGACAGCTGGATCTAAACAGATCGGCGAAGCTTTGCGTTCTATGAATGACAGTACTGCAGAAGTTCGTACAGCAAGCCAGGAAATGTCGATTGGTAACAAAGCAATCCTCGAAGAAGTTCAGCACCTTCAGAATGCAACTCTTGAAATGCAGAACAGCATGGAAGAAATGTCAATCGGTGCAACAAAGATCAACGAAACAGGTGCTGCTCTCAGTGAAATTACACATCAGATGAATACAGCAATTGATGAAATTGGTATTCAGGTAGATCAGTTTAAGGTATAAAAATTATGGTAGATTACACAGAAGGTTCAGGTAAACAGTATCACACAGGAGTTGGTCCGGGAGATGTAGGCAAGTATGTAATTCTTCCTGGAGATCCAAAACGCTGCAAGAAAATTGCAGAACATTTTGACAATCCTCATCTTGTAGCAGATGTCAGGGAATTTGAAACCTGGACTGGTACACTTGAAGGAGTTCCTGTAAGCGTTACTTCAACTGGTATTGGCGGACCATCTGCATCTATCGCAATTACAGAACTTGCAAAGTCAGGTGCTGACACTTTTATCCGTGTGGGAACCTGTGGCGGTATGCAGGAAGAAATTCTTGGCGGAGATATCGTTATTGCTACTGGTGCTGTTCGTATGGAAGGCACAAGCAAGGAATATGCTCCGATTGAATATCCTGCAGTTCCTGACTTTGAAGTTACTACAGCTTTAGTTAAGGCTGCACGGGACCTTAATATCCGTCATCATGTGGGAGTGGTTCAGTGCAAGGATGCATTCTTTGGCCAGCATGAGCCGGAAGTTCTTCCTGTAGGTTATGAACTTTTGAACAAATGGGACGCATGGTGCAAACTTGGATGCAAGGCTTCTGAAATGGAATCTGCAGCTTTGTTTATTGCCGGAAGCTACCTTAAGGTAAGAGTCGGTTCATGCTTCCTTGTAGTTGCAAATCAGGAACGTGCAAAAAAAGGCCTTGAAAATATTCAGGTTCATGATACTGAGCTTGCCATTAAAACTGCTGTCGAAGCATTAAGAACCCTTATTAAAGCAGAAAAAAAATAATCAGCAGCGTTTTGCAGATTCTGAGGGTTGTTGAAATAACGGCACAGTTACTGTAAAATATTTTAACAATGGAATTACGCAGATATTATTCAGAGATTACTAAAAGATTCGGACGTGTAAAAAGAGCCCGTGGAAATTTTTTATATACAGAAAAAGGCATTCGTGTAACTGATATGTATCTCGAAGCTGGCCGCGCAATATTAGGCTGGGGCAGCAACAACGGTACAACAGGTTCAGGTGCCTTTACTTTTTTTAAAAACGTAATCGCTCGCGGCCTTACAGGTTCTTTTGAAAATGATTTTGTTCCACAGCTTGATAAAGCCGCAGAATCTCTGTTAGGCAAAAAAGTAAAAGTTTTTGCCTGCAATAATCTGTCTTGTGCCATTCAGCTCTGCGCAAAAACCGGTAAAAAACATTGTGTTTATGTTCCGTTTACTGGAGCCGTAAAACTTGATGAAAATAATTTTTACAATTCCTTTGCATCTGATGCAGCCGTAGAAAAGGATTTTGATTCCTGTATTGTAGTTCCACCTTTTGCATGGAGCACAGAACTTTTTCTTGTATGTGCAGATTCAACTTTACAGATTGATGAACAGCAGCTTGATACTGTTTTAATTAATGGCTGTACTGCAAGCGCCGTTAGCCGCGGGTTGTACGATCTTTGCAAGAAGCAGAAATCACTTTCTGAAAAAAACTTTTTTATTTATGATAAGGAACTTACAAAATACTGGACACGCAAAGGTCCGTATCTTTATCCGAAATGTAAAAAAGAAGAATATGATGAATTTGTGTTGTGGTGTCTAGACCGCGGTTATGCCGTAAGTCCAGAATATGAAATTCCTTCGATTGTTCCTTATGGAGCTGACAAGGGTGCTGTAAAACTCAGCGGGGAAATAAAATGGATCAGAGTTTGATTGTAACTTATTGTATCAGACTGGTGCTTGGCGGAATTGCTGCATTTCTTGCGATTCTGCTCTGGTCAAAAACCCGTGCTGCCGGCTGGATGTGTCTTGTAGCAAGTGTTCTTGTTGATTACGCAGGAATTATCTATAAGATGATGATTGATCTTGGAATTTTTAACAATGAAAAAATCAGCGTTGCCGGTTACGACATTCTGGGTCTTTGTTTTACGGCTGTTCCTGCTGTATTTTTAATTGCGGCTCTTGTGATTTTTGTTAAAGACCACAGTTAGACCGCATTTGAAATAAAATAATTTTTTCTATATAATTATTGATGTCAGATTTTCTGGCGTGATAGTTTTAAGCATTTTATAAAAATCCTTAAATTGTTATCTTCTGGTCCATTAGCTCATCTGGATAGAGCGGTTGCCTCCTAAGCAACAGGTAGTGCGTTCGAATCGCATATGGGCCATTTTTTTATCTTAAAATATCTGGAAGTGTGTAGACATCTTCTGCACCATCTACAAGAATTCCGCCCATACCTAATTCCATTGCAAGACCAAGATCCATATCATATCTGTCTCCAACGCTAAGGCATTGATTGAACCGTGCGCCGGTTTTGTTTGCGGCAAGTTCAAAAGGCTCCCGGGCAGGTTTTGATTTAAAGCAGGTATCAAGCCCGATAATCTGTAGAATGAGTTCACTGATTCCGATTACTTCAAGTGTTTTGCGGGCCGGAAGAACCGGATTGTTTGTAACGCAGATAAGGCTGTATTTTTCTTTGAGTTTTGTCAGCGCCTGAATCATCTGTTCATCATGATGAAGAAATTTTGCAGGGTCCATGAGTTCGTTGCGCCACTGAACGCTTTGTTCAATTGAAATACCAAAATGAGTCAGAGTGTTACCAAGACTGATTTTTTTGCCGTCGTGTTCCTGACTGTAACGGGTTCTGAAATCTTCGATGAGTTTGCGGCCATGATCGTGAGTAAGTCCATTAAGGTCACAATAGCGGCGTACCTGGCAGTCAACCTGTTCGTATGCATATTCAGGGCAGGTGTACAAGGTTGAGTCTATATCAAAAATTATTGTCTTTAAGTCGCAGGGAATTGAGTAAATTTTCATAAAGAGTCCTTGATGTGAACAAGTTTGTCAGCGGCCTGCTGGATTGAGTCAAAATCGCCAAGGCCGTAAAAACCTAAAACGGCATCTCCTATAAGTTCGCTGTCCGGCGATTCTGTAACGCAGAGTTTGTATTCAAGAATATCCTGTTTTAAATTCATCCACTTTTGATTTTTTGCCTGACCGCCTGTAACCATCATGTAGTCATAGACCGGGACATTGTTTTCTTTTGCAAGCAGAAGAATTTCATTAAGGCCGTTTTTAATTTTTCCGGCAAGTTCAGTCATGGTTTTGTAACCGTCTGATTCTTTATTTTCAAAACAGTAGTCGATGTATTCTTTGTAGTCACATTCCTGGCCAGTCTGGTCCATGTATGCTTTGCGGGTGTGAGCAAATTTTTTGCCGCTTTGAGAAAGCATAAAAGCTGCATTCCAAAGCCCCGGAATTACACTTGGTAAAGTACGGATATTGTTTTTTGTTAAGGGCCTGTCAGTGCACAGGTTAATTCCTTCTGAAGAGCCTGCACAGTCGCATAATTTTCCGGGACTCAATGTATTTGTTCCGATCATTGCAACAGTAAAGTCAGGACCGCCTGCAATTACAGGAATTCCTTCTGGAAGATTTATGTCATTGTCGCTGCATGAAAAATTTCCTGCAATGTGTCCTGGTCCGACAAATGGCGGAACTTTATCAGGATCAATTCCTGCGTCCACAAGAACCTGCTCACTCCAGTAAGCACGGGAATAACGGCTTTCAGGTAATATAGTAATCTTTGCCCCGCACAGCCGCCAGATAAGATATTCTGGTCCTGAAAAAATTGTGGAAGCATTGTTGAATTCAGTGTTAAAGTGTTCACGGAAAAGCGCAAAGCGAGGCATAAATAAAGAGCCTTGTGAACTTTGCGGTAATTGCGGCGGATTTGTGTCTTCGAGGGCATTCCATAAAAGAGTAAGTCCGTCATCTGTAACAAGAGTCGGTCCGTTGCCGCTTATGACAATCGCACGGCAGTCAGAAAGACCATTTGAATTTGTTTTGCAAACCTGCTGTTTAAGGTCTTCGACTGCTTCTTTTAAAGCTTGTACCCAAAGCCGTGCAATATAAGTTGTATCGTGATTTTTAAGTTTGAATGATATACGAGAAAAAGCGGCAACCCGCCCCAGATCTGAGACGAGCGCCGCTTTTAATGAGGAAGTTCCTATGTCAACACATAAGAGTACTGACACTGGACTTACTCTGCAGTATTTTCTGTTTCTGGTTCATCTTCATCATCTGGAATTGCATCGTGCTTAACGAGCTTTTCGATGATGTTGCGGTTGTCAAGGAGATCACTCAATGACTGGTTGTGATGAACGCGTGTGATAACGTTAGCGAACAAGCCTGATACATTTGAACTGATGTACCATTCCTTGTCCTTGAGCTTTTCGTGGTAAACGGCATTTGTTCCGATGATGCGGTAGAAGTATCCGTCTTTGTATGCCTGATCGAAAAGTTCGATAGCGTTTCCTGTAAAGAATGGAAGGGAAATAGCACAGATAACTTTTGTGGCACCCTGTTCCTTGAGGAACTTCATTGCCTTAAGAAGTGTTCCGCCTGTTCCAAGCATATCGTCAGCAAGGAATGCAACCTTTCCCTTTACATCACCAAGAAGTTTAATTGACTTGATGTTTGTAGAGTTTGCATCCTGAGTAACGATAGAGTAGTCACGTTCTTTATAGATCATTGCAAGAGGAAGTTTAAGTCCTGAAGCATAGAATTTATTTCTGTCAATTGCACCAGTGTCAGGAGAAACAACAACCATGTCTTCTGTTTTTCCTGTAAGGTCAACGATCTTTGCAAGTTCACGGATAATCTGGTAGCTTGCATGAAGGTTTTCGAGTGCGCATGAATTGAATGCGTTTACGATTTCGCGTGAGTGAATGTCGAGAGTAATAATTCTCTTAACACCACACATTTCGTATACATGACCGAGCAAAGAAGCTGTAAGACCTTCGCGGCCCTTTTTCTTGTGCTGACGGCTGTAAGGGTAAGCAGGGAGAACCAGGGAAATTGAAGCGGCCCCAGCCTGACGTACTGCGTCGATTGTTACCAAAAGCCACATTACATGATCATTAACAGAAAGGCTCAAAACATTTTTTCCGTCGTTGAGTGCAAGAGGTGCGTGGTTTTCTACATCCTGGAAGATGTAAACGTCTTTACCACGAATGCATTCAAGAAGTTCTGTTTTAACTTCGCCATTCATGAAGTAAGTGAATTTTGATTTTACCTTGAAATTTGGTGCACGGTATTTGTCTGTAGGTCCGCGCATTGCAACATCGGAAGTATTGAGATCGATTCCGAAGTTAATCTGCTTGATGAGGTCATTTTTATCAAGCTGGTAGCGTTTGGCAACAACATCGTTTTTGAGCGAGAAACGGTGTTTGTACATGTGGCGGAGATGAACAATAACTTCATCGGCAAAAGCTTCGCCACCAGGACAGGCAACAATGGCCAGATTGGTTGGTTCAGAATACGGCATTTATTCTTACCCCTGTATGTGGAACTGCGACCGTAATTTTTTGCATCCAAATACAAGTCGCATGCTGCAGCCATGCCTGAACAGGGCACCTGGACTGCGGTTGACTGTATATTATCACTAATAGCATGGTAGGGTCAATGTAAATTGCGGAATTTTACACTATATGTAGGGTTTTTTATATTAAACGCAAGAATATGACATGATTTTCTCCAATTCATCTATACCTGGCGTAAATTTATGTGTTATAATTTTTTCTATGAAAATTAAAATTACTAAAACATTTGTTAAACGCATCTTTATGTCGTTGTTCGGTGTTGTGATTTGTGCTGTCAGTGTTGGGCTTTTTAAGCATGCCGCTTTGGGTGTAGATCCGTTCCAGTCTTTTATGGCAGGTATGGATAAGCTGATTCCAATCAGTTTTGGAACCTTGTATGTTATCGTTAACGTTGTTCTGTTGTCGTTCAGTCTGATTTTTTACAGAAAGAACATCGGTCTTGCAACATTCATCAATATGTTCCTTTTGGGATATATTACTGAATGGGCATGGGGATTGTTCGGAACTTTGCTTCCAGATCCTTCAATGGTGATGCGTTTTGTTTATCTTGTGATTGCTGTTATCGTTATGTGTTTTGGTTCTGCATTTTATATGACTGCTGAACTTGGAGTTTCTACATATGATGCTGTTGCAATTACAATGGTAGAAAAATGGAAGCTTGGTAAGTTTAAGTTTATCCGTATTGCAACTGACCTTGTGTGTGTAATTGCAGGATGCGGTCTGTTCCTTCTTGCAGGTGGAACATGGGCTGATATTCCAACAATTGCCGGCGTCGGAACAATTATCACTGCGTTCTTTATGGGACCGCTTATTGACCTGTTTAACCGCCTTGTAGCAATTCCGTTCCTCGGAAAAGAAGAAGCAAAGGCAGACGAAATTACAGCAGAAGAAAAGAAAGACGAATAGTTTTTGTCTTGAAAATAAAATTAATGCCGCTCTTTTCAGGGCGGCAATTTTTTTTTGTGAACAGGCTGTCAGGGCAAAAAAAAATCAGTTCAAAAGAACTGATTTTAGTGCCGGCGGAGGGACTTGAACCCTCACGGGGTTGCCCCCAGAAGATTTTGAGTCTTCCGTGTATACCATTTCACCACGCCGGCGTTATTCATTCATAATAAAGAATTTTTTGTATTTAATCAAGAGTCACGGGATAAAAAAAGTTCAGGACGGTAATTCCATCCTGAACTTTTTTCTGGTTTATTCAATTTTCAGCTAGAACAATTTTCTGCATTCAAGATAGAATCTTTTTTCGTCAGCTTCGCCCATAGAAAAGCTTTTGCGTGGAAGTGGACCGCGGCTGTTGATTGTTGCAAAGAAACTGTCTTTGGCAACCGGCGGTAAAAGAATGCTCATTGCATTTTCTTTTGCGCCAAGGCGGAATACTTCGTCTGTTCCGTGGATATAGTCGATTTCCGGTTTTACAATACGGCAGCCTTTGTCGTCGCATACATGACCGTCAGGTGCAGTTTTAAGGAAGTCATCGATTACAGGCTGAAGGCGGCTTACAGCAAGTTCTGTTACAGGTGTTTTAAGAAGTGTGAATTTCTGTACGCCGTTTTCCAGGTAAACAAATCCAAAGTCCGCATTGCTGTTTTTAACTGCAGCCGCAAGTTCATCCTTGCTAGCGCAGTCAGTTAAAGTTCCGTTAAGTTCATCTGCGATTTTTTTGATGAGGTCGCCGTTATTGATATAGAAGAGAACGCGGTGAATCGGTTCAAAGGTTAATCCGTCGTCATAAATGTTTACGATTTCGATAAGTGCATAGCGGGCATTGTGATTTTCAAGACCTGCAGGAATTGATACATAACCGTCAGCATCTTTTACGCCGCCGTTCTTTTCTTTGAATTCATCCCAGATAGCTTTTGCAGTTGCAAGGGAATGGTTTCCGTCACCAACAGCAAACATGAATGTGTTTCCGTCTGCGTCTGTGTTTTTGTCTGCAACCTTGTTGAGAGCCTGGTTCAAGACCTTAAGGCTTTCTTCATCGGCAACAGGCCAGCCGGTAATGCTTCCGCTGTTGTGCATAAGGTTTCCAGAGTAACATGGAGCAGTTCCATTAGCCTTAACATTTTTGCCTGTGCCTTCTACTACAACTTTTTCAGGGTCGTTCACCAGAAGCATAATGTGAGGACTTTCAACTGGTGCACCGCGGCGGATTTCCATGCGTGGTGGAATGCGGTCAAGAATTGTTGCTTCTGTAGCACGGATAAGGGCTTTTGAAAAAGGCTTCCATTCATACGAGTCAAGGTCAATACAAGCCATAAGGCCTTTGCGTGTGCGGCCGTAAGCGGTTTTGCGTTCAATGTAAATGAACTCTTTTTTAGGAGAATCAAATACACCCTGTTCGATGTATTCGTTCATTGTCTTTTTAACTTTCTGAATTCTTTCAGGCTTGTCAGGGTCGTTCAAATATACTTCAGGAAGAATGATGTTCAAAGTAGAAGGATTTGTTCCTGCAGTCTGTTCAACCTGCTTCCAGTAATCGCGGTCCTGTGTGAACTGGTCGCACGCAACTACTGACCATGTATTTGTATCAATGTTTTTTGGTAATAAAATTTCGGGAATAGCAAGTCCCATCTGTTCAAAATTTTTCATGACTCAAGTATATCGGCAACGGGCTTTTTGTGCTATAGTTTTAAGTATGGCAATGCGGTTATCACAGGTAGCATCACAACGACAGATCCAGCGGCTCAACCAGGTTCAGATACAGGCGTTCAGATATTTAAAAATGAGCTCTCATGATCTGCGCCAGGAAATTTATTCAGCTGCCCAGAAAAATCCGGCCATCGAAATTGTTTCTGATTCCCAGGAAAGTCCTTCTTCATACGGCGCAGATAACGTCAGAACCGGTGTTACAACTGCCGCAGGAATTGAAAAGTCCCAGGCTTATCAGGAAGTTCTTGAAGCCCAGGAAGATACACGGGAGTCTCTTCAGGAACATCTTCTGTCGCAATTCAATCT
The DNA here is from genome assembly GCA_024402475.1 of Treponema sp. GTDB lineage: Bacteria > Spirochaetota > Spirochaetia > Treponematales > Treponemataceae > Treponema_D. The sequence goes on from JAKSTQ010000019.1 coordinate 20,127, forward strand.
TATAAAGATGACACCTGCTCAGGCAGAACTTGGTTCGGCACTTATTTATAATCTTGATTCAAACGGATATCACATTCTTGACCCTAAGGTTTTCATAAAGCCACCCAAAACCAGTTTAAAAGACCTTGCATTCTGTCTTAAGACAATTCAGGAACTTGAACCGGTAGGCGTGTGCTGCGTTAATCTTGAAGAAAGCCTTTTGATTCAGGCAAGACAGAAAGACGATGCTGATGAATGTGCACTTTTTCTTCTGGACGGACATTTTGAATTTCTCAATCCACCGGAACCTTCTGAAATCCTGAAAAAAATCCGCAGCTTTGCAAAAGAACAGCAGGCAATGAGTTTTGCAGTAAAGGATTATTCTTTTTTGTTGGACTATGAAATTGAAGATGTAAAGAACGCACTTTTATTCATCCGTACACTTGAACCGATGCCGACCCGCGGATATTCTTCAAGTCCGACTTCTTACATTGCTCCTGATGTTTTTGTGGAAAAAGTTCTCATCAAAGACGTCAATAAATCGGACGAGACTGACCGGGGAACATTTGTCTATCCTGATACAGATTCTACAAGCGAATATTGTTTTGAAGTAAAGCTTGCCCGGGGAAATATTCCGGAAGTCAGAATTAATCAGCAGATGCTTGATATGTCAAAAAACAAAGACATGAATTACGACGCCCGCCAGCAGGTAAGGGAAAATGTCTATCAGGCAAAGAATTTTATTGCAATGCTTGAACAGCGACAGGCCGTAATCAATATGGCAGCCCTTGAAATTGTCCGCGCCCAGATGGAATTCTTTTTGCACGGAAACGGGCATCTTAACATTCTTCACCAGAAAGATATTGCAAAACTTCTTAAAGTCAATGAGTCTACGGTTTCGAGAATGGCAAACAGCAAGTATATCCAGTGTGAATGGGGGCTTTTGCCTGTGAGTTATTTTTTTACCGGCGGAATTCAGGATGTTTCAAGTGACAGAATCAAAGCTGCAATTCAGGCGATTGTTGAATCTCAGGCTTCCGGCAGCAAACCTCTTTCTGACCAGAAAATTTCTATTGCGCTGGAATCCCAGGGAATAAAATGTGCCCGCCGGACCGTAGCAAAATACAGAAATCAGATGGCAGTTGAATCAAGTTATAATAGAAAAAAGTAAATTTGCTTTTTGCCGGAAGGCGTTGTATACTTATATTAAAGGGAATGGAGATATTCCCCAAACTACACTGATTACCCTGCGGGGTAAAAAAGGAGTGCACAATGAATAAATCGGTAAATGCAGTTGGATTCGAACTGGAAAAAAAACAGGCTGAAATGCTTGATAAAAAACTTGAACGCTTTGACTATGCTGAAAAACACGTGGAAGACCTTATCATCCGCGTAAAACAGGATAAACAGTACAAATTCGAAGCAGACGTTGCTTTCCACTGGGGCGTAAAAGCTCATGTAACAGCAGATGACTTTGATTTTGCTGCAGGTCTTAACAAACTCGTTGACGTTCTTGACCAGAAAATCAAGAAGGAAAAGGAAAAGGTTCAGGAAAAATAACGCAAGCTGCTGTTAAAATGCAGCAAAGTTATTCGTAATCGATATTAATGTCCATGTTTGAACGTTCAGTACGTTTTTGAGCATGGACTTTTTTATTTTTACCGGAACTTTTTGCATTCAGGTCTGCGTTTGTAAAAAGGGCCTGGCTTTTTTCGTGACGCTGACGGCGTTGTCTGTTTTCCAGGGGAATTTCTTTTGGAGAATCAGTTCTTTCTATTAATAAGTCATTTGCAGCAGTTATTGTAATGCTGAAAATCTTTCCCTGCTGTTCTAACGCTTGGGTTGCGGCCATTAAATCTGCCAGGGCAATCACAGCTTTTTTCTTGCCGTCAATTCCGGCGACTTCACGCAGTTTTTTTGCAAGAACGCTGTCAGTAAATTTTGACCTGTCGTTCATGGCATCAAGTGCTTTTGCAAGGACATTTTGAATTTCTGTCATATATTAAGTATAACATGTTTTGAAAACAGATAAAATACAGGCTTTAACTGTTATTGCGGTGAATAGCGCGGGAAAGGGCAGTTTTTTTTATTTACAAATGGTCTTTCTTTGTGTATAGTATATATTATGGTTGAAAAGAAATTCACTGTATTGGATTTATTGTCAATGGAACTCCACGGGCATGATGAAATTGCCCTTCGCTGTATTGCAGGTCGTAGTGGGTTGACCCGTGCGATTACGATTCCTGATATCAACCGTCCGGGGCTTGCGCTTTCCGGGTTCTTTGATTCGTTTGCATATCAGCGCGTACAGCTTTTTGGTCGTGGCGAAGTTGCTTATCTTAACAAACTCGCCGGCGAAAACGACCTTGAGTCTTTGCAGACATTCTTTTCTTTTCAGATTCCATGCTGTATTTTTACACATGATTTAATTCCGCCTCAGCCATTTTTAAAGCTTGCAGAAGAAAGTAACTGTTGTATTCTGGTTTCTTCGCTGGAATCTACTGAGCTTTCAAACCGTCTGATTCGTCTTTTTACAAATGTGTTTGCGCCCCGTAAAACAATGCACGGCGTACTTGTAGAAGTTTTTGGTGAAGGCATTCTTTTGTGCGGACATTCAGGTGTAGGTAAGTCAGAAACAGCACTTGACCTTGTAGAACGCGGGCACCGGCTTGTTGCTGATGATATCGTAGAAATCCGCTGTGTAAACGGTAATACAATTCTTGGAACAGGTGCCAATTCACTTATCAGCCACCATATGGAAATCCGTGGTCTTGGTATCATCAATGTGTCACAGCTTTATGGTGTTGGTGCGATTCGTGAACAGAAGGAAATTCAGCTGGTGGTAGAGCTTGAGGAATGGAATTCGGAAAAGGTTTATGATAGAATAGGAACAGGTCAGCGAACAATGGATCTGCTTGGCGTTAAGGTTCCGTCTATCGAAATTCCTGTTAAACCGGGACGAAACCTCCCGATTATTATCGAAGCTGCTGCCATGAACGAGCGTCTTAAGAAAATGGGTTATAACTCTGCCCGTGACTTTAACCAGAACGTTCTTAAATGGATTGAAACAGGTGAAGCCCAGGCTGCATATTACGGCCAGGATGATAAATATTAATTTAAAAAGTTGTTAATCGTTGATCAGAAGGTAGGAGAAGATTATGGTAGAAAAAATTTTGACAGTAAAAAATCGTGCAGGTATTCATGCGCGTCCTGCTACTCTTATTGCACAGATGGCAAATAAGTTTACTTCAGAAATTACTCTTGAAAAAGATTCAATTGTTGTAAATGCAAAATCAATCATGGGTGTAATTACAATGGCTGCAGGTTACAATACAACAATGACTTTGCGTGTAGAAGGACCGGATGAAAGCGAAGCTGCTTCTGCTATTCAGAATCTTTTTGACACAAAATTTGACGACGAGTAAAACGAGTATAAAATGAAAGAAATCACTTCAAGACAGAAAGAAATACTCAATTACATTGCTGATTACTCAAATATGAATTCTTTCCCACCAACGGTAAGAGAAATCGGTGAGCATTTTGGTGTTTCTATCCGTGCTGTTCAGGACCATATTGCGGCTCTGCAGAAGAAGGGATTTATTTCTCAGATACAGAAAAAGTCTCGTTCAATTAAAGTTCTTGTTGATGAACGGGATAAAAAAGAGCCCCTGTATATGGATAGAGTTCCGGTTCTTGGAACAATTGCTGCAGGGAAGCCTCTTTTGAGCGAAGAAAACCTTGACGGGTATGTAACTCTTTCTGAGCCTTTTATCCGTCCTGGAAAAACATATTTTGCACTGCGCGTTCGTGGTTCCAGTATGATTAATGCAGGAATTCTTGAAGGCGACCTTGCTATTATTGAACAGGCTTCAAATGCGGTTGACGGTCAGATTGTCGTTGCTGTTATTGATGAAGCAATTACCTTAAAGCGTTATTTCAAGGAATCTACCCGCGTAAGACTCCAGCCTGAAAACCCTGCATTCCAGCCTATTTATGTACAGGATGTCCGCATTGTAGGCGTTCTGTCTAATCTTGTACGGACTTATTAATGGCAGCTCCTGTTTATCTTTTTACGGGGCCTGAATTCGGTGAACGCAATGACGAAATTGACCGGATCAAGTCTGAACTGAACAAAAAATACGGTTCTTTTGACGATTATCTTTATTATGCATCAGAAACTTCTGTTCCTACCGTTGTTTCTATGCTTCAGACAGAATCGCTTTTTACACCTGCTACCTGCATCGTTTATAAAGCAGCAGAACTCATTAAAAGGAAAGAAGACATTGAATCTCTTGGGGCATGGGTAAAATCTGTTCTTCCGTCAAAATCAGGTGGTGCTGCAAAAGATTCTCATGTTCTGATTCTTGTCAGTGATGAAAACAGCGTTGATTCAAAACTTGAAAAAATAATTCCTAAAGAAAATAAAAAAATTTTCTGGGAAATGTTTGATAACCGCAAACTTCCGTGGGTAAAAGATTATTTTAAAAAGAACGGATACAGCGTGACTGATGATGCTGCTGACCTGATTCTTGAAATGGTCGAAAACAATACTGCGGCCCTTAAAACAGAAATCAACCGTTTTTTTACGCTGTTCCAGAAAGGTTATAATGTTACAGCTTCTGATGTAGAATCAGTCATTGCTGATACAAAAGGCGAAACTGGTTATACACTGTTTGCCGCTTTGACAGATACCAGTGTTTCAAGCCAGGAACGCTTTGAAAATGCACTGACAATTCTTCAGAAACTGAAACTTGCGGCAAACAATTCCAGTTCCTATGCGGCAGGAATTACTGCAACACTGGGAGGCTGTTTTAAGAAAGCCCTTTTCTGGCATGAACTTGTACAGTCTGGTTCACCGATGGATGAATATTCGTTAAAGAGTAATGGATTTACATCTAAGAAAATGCGCACACAGTATCAGAATGCAAGTACCTTGTGGACTCATGGTCAGACTGTTGCGATAATGGCTTTGATTGCACAGACAGAAATTCAAATCCGTAGTGCAGGCCGCGGCGGGCTTGAAGATAATTATCTTGCCATGCTGCTTTACTGCATCGTCATCAAAAAAGGCGGATCGATGCAGTCTTACAGCGAGGACTGGATTTAGTTTATGCTAAGGCCTGGTCGATGAGGGTTTTAAGCTGAGCCAGTTCGTCACGGGTGAGTGTAACGCCTTTTGTCATTTTCTGATGTTCAGCATCCCAGCTTCGGATATCAAATTTTGCATCCCTGTTATTCCAGCTTACAAGATTCAATTCCATCTTCCAGCCGTCTTTTCCTTCTGAAATAACGCCGATCTGTTTTTCGATATTATAGGTAATGTCAAAAGCCATTGGATTTTCCTCCTTGGTTTAGTTCCCTTTAAGTATAATAGCAAAAGTGGAAATTTGAAAGTTTTTTTCCAGCAGAGTGCTTGATGCGGATAGAATTGAATGTGCAGGTTTAAAGGTTGTCTACCTTGTAATTATATAGTAGAATAATAGTAATAAAAATTAAGGTGGAGGACTATTAAAAAATGAAAAAGCTTATTGCTATTGCATTAATCGCAATTCCTTTAATTTTAACAGCATGTAAATCTACAGAACAGGAAGAAGAACCAGCCCCACAGCCAGCTCCAGTGGAAACTCCTGTGGAAGATCCAAAAGTAGATGAACCAGAACCACAGCCAGAACCTGAACCAGAGCCTGAGCCAGAACCACAACCTGAACCAGAGCCACAGCCTGAACCTGAGCCGGAACCAGAACCAGCAATTGTTATTGATACAGCCGCAATTGAAAAACTTTTTACAAAAGTTGCTGAATCAAAAGATAAAGCTGTAAAAGCAGATGCAGATGAATTCTATGCATCACAGATCGCTAAGACAGACGAAATTGTAGCAGACCTTAAAGAAAGATTTGCAAACGGTGAAGATGTAACCAGAGAATTGAATGATGCAAATTACCGTTACATGGCAATCGAAAAAGCTGCCATGACCCGCGAACTTAAGAAAAAGATCGAAGAAAACGGTTTTGATCAGAAGAATAAAATTGCTTATGATGCAGCAGGCGTATTGCTTGAAAAACTTGAAGACCTTCTTTTGAACGGAACTTCAGGAAAAGCAATGTATGAAGCTTCAGATGCTGCTTACACTGCATACTTCATCATCTACTATGATTCATTCAAGAAACTTGCTGACGAAGAACGCAATGCTGCAAAAGATGCAAAGCGTGATGCAGATACAGTAAGAGCAGGTGTTGCACGCAAGGATGAATACAAAAAAGCTGCAGATTACTTTAAGAAAGGTGATTCATGCTATGTAACAAAAAATCCTCAGGGTGCCCTTGAACAGTACAAGCTTGCAAAAGAAGCATTCAATGAATTGTATCAGGATGTTAAGGCAAAGCGCGAAGCTGCACAGAAGAGAATTGATGCTGCTAAAGATAAGGTAAAAAATATCGAAGACTACGCTATCGAAGCAGATAAGAATAATCCTGTAGAAGGCGACAACGTTGACGGATTTGAAGAAAAGGGAACAGTTCTTCTTGAAGAAGATCAGTTTGAAAATCCTGAAGATGCAGAAATCCAGCTTGAAGAAACAGTAAAGGCTGAAAATGATTCTGCAATTGATCTGCTTAAAGCAAAGATTTCTGAATAAAAAAGGGAAGGTAGAGATATGAAAAAAATATTTGCAGTTCTTACAGCAGTTTTGATGTCAGCTTCTCTTTTTGCATTGAGTTATGTTGACAACACTTATCAGCGTCTTGCTGACGAATATTCCAAGAAAGCAGAAAAAGCTCTTGATGCAGGTCAGTATGATCTTGCTGTTGAATACTCAGAAAAAGCAGAAGAAAATGCTGCACTTTCAAAAGCGTTTATTGACAGCTTTATGAAACGCGGTCATGCAGAAGCAGAAATGGCTAAAGCAAAAGAAAAGCTTGACTGGGCAAAGAGCATTGATGCTGATAAAAATTTCCCTATGGCTTATGGCACAAGTGAACAGGCTTATGCAAATGCACAGGAAGCTTTCGATAAGGAAGACTGGGAATCAGCAGAAAAATACAGCGCAGAATGTATTGCAGCACTTGAAGGTGTTCGTGAAGTAACTCCACTTCCACAGTTCTATGTTGTTCGTCCATGGGCAGAAACAAAAGACTGTTACTGGAATATTTCAGGCCGTAAATATGTTTACAACAATCCTTTGCTTTGGGAAAACCTTTACCAGAAAAACAAACAGAACATGCCTCGTCCAAACGATCCTAACCTGATTGTTCCTGGAATGAAAATGGAAATCCCAAGCCTTACTGGTGAAATCCGTAAAGGTACATACGATCCAGACAAGGAATATGAACCATACAGCGCAAACCGCTAGGAATAAGTTTTAAGGGTTTAATTCTTTGAATTGAGTAAACCTCCGGGATACTTTTTGTTCCGGAGGTTTATTTTTTGTCCAGGCAGCGTGAACAGCCGGAAATCATGACATGCTTTTTTTTCATGGTGTGATTGAAAAGACGGGCAATGAGGTAGCCGTTAAGCGGAACTTCTTTTTTGCAGACAGGACAGATTCTTTTTACGCCGGGCTCTGGAGCGGGATAACAGTGAGGGCAGCCTGCAATCGTACAGCGCTGGTCGGGAACATTCATCGGTCGGTAAACTCTTGAAACAAGATTTTCGCCCTGGAACAGAATGTTGCTGCACATTGGGCATGTGACATTTGTCGGGATTCCGGTCTTTTTTTTGGGTGCACTTTTTGAATGATTTTTTTTATTTTTATTAATTGTTGTAAACAGGGACAGGCAGAAAAGAATGACAAGAGCTGCAAGTCCCAAAATAATGTATTCCATAATATGATTATCGGAAAAACAGCCTGAATTGTAAGGGATTATGATATTGTTGAAACAACCCTTATTTTTTATTACAATACAGATATGAAAATTATCGTTGTAGGTTCAGGCGGCCGTGAGCACGCCATTGCATGGAAACTTTCTCAGAGTTCTCTGGTAGAAAGTATTGTTTGTGTACCAGGTAACGGTGGTACTTGCTATGAAAATAAATGCCGTAACGTAGATTTTAAGTCTGTTGATTATATTAAAGACGGAGAAAATCCTTACGTTCAGGTTGCTTTGCATGAAGGATGTGACTTTGCTGTTATTGGTCCGGAAGATCCTCTTGCAGACGGTATTTCTGATGCTTTCTGGAAAGCAGGAATTCCTTGTGTTGGACCTAAACATGCCGGTGCTCAGCTCGAAGCAAGTAAAGATCTTTCAAAAGATTTTATGAATAATTACGGCGTTGCATGTGCTGCAAGTAAAACATTCACTGATGAAAAATCAGCTCAGGATTATGTTGAACAGCACGGCGCACCGATTGTAATTAAGGCAGATGGTCTTGCTGCCGGTAAAGGCGTTGTTGTTGCAAAAACTCTTGAACAGGCACACGCCGCAGTTACAGAACTTATGACAGACGGCCGTGTCGGAGATGCAGGTAAAAAACTTGTTATCGAAGATTACCTTACAGGTGTAGAAATTTCAATTCTTGCTGCAGTTTGTGTTGATGAAAAATCAGTTGCAGAAGGAAAAGCCTGCATTCTTCCATTTATTCCTGCCCGCGACCATAAACGCCTTAATGACGGTGCTAAAGGACCTAACACAGGCGGAATGGGAGCTGTTGCACCTTTGGCTGATGTTACTCCAGAAATTCTTGAACAGTTCAATAAGGATTGTCTCGAACCTACACTTAAAGGTCTGATTGCAGAAAAATTTGATTACCGCGGATTTATTTTCTTTGGTGTAATGCTTACTCCAAACGGACCAAAACTTCTTGAATATAATGTTCGCCTTGGTGACCCTGAAACACAGGCTGTTCTTCCGATGATGGATTTTGACTTTGCTGCAATGTGTAAGGCAATTACAGACGGTTCACTTAAAGATTTCCAGCTTAAGTGGAAGAAAGGTTTCGCAGTAGCACCAGTTGCTGTAAGCGGTGGTTATCCTGGAGCTTATAAAAAAGGCGTTCCAATGGAATACCGCATTTCTGACAAAGAAGGCTGCAAAATCTTTATTGCAGGTGCAATCAATGACCGTCGTGCTGCAAACAATAATGGTGATGTAATTTCACTTGCAACAAATGGCGGACGCGTTCTTGCAGCCTGTGCAATTGATGATACTTTTGATGCTGCATGGAAAAAAGCCTATGAATTGATGGATACAATCAATTTTGACGGAATGTTCTATAGAAAAGATATTGGACTTCCAGGCGCTGCAGAAAGTAACTGATAGTTTGTTCAGATAAAAAAAATCCAGTTCGCAGGAACTGGATTTCTGGTTTTAAATCCCTTTTGATTTTGTTCAAGAGGGATTTATTTTTTTATACAGAAAACAGAAGGTCTTCGTAACTTGGATATGGCTTGTAATCTTCGCCTAAGAGAGGTTCGATTTTGTCAGCGATGATACGAAGTTCTTCCATTGCAGGAATGACAGAGTCTGCGTAAATCTGAGCTTTTTTGAGGTTGTCTTCGAGGTGACGTGCTGTGTCATGTTTTTCGCGGAGCTCATCTGCTTTGTCAGAAAGGCGGGCAGTAAGGTCTTCGAGCTGTGCAAGAAGTTTTGTCTGCGCACTGCATTTTGCATCTGAAAGAAGTTCTTTTGTTTTAAGGGCAGAACCTGCGACAACTTCCATGTACTTGAAACATGATGGAAGAATATCTGTGTTTACCATTTCGAGTGCTGTCTTAACTTCGATGTTGAGCATCTTGGTATATTTTTCAAGTTTAACATCGTAGTGACTTTTCATTTCGACTTCTGTGTAGATGTTCTGAGAAGTGTAGAGGTCGATGTTTTTCTTTGCAAGGTAATGAGGCATTGCATCTGGCAGGCGTTTAAGGTTCAAAAGACCGCGCTTTTGTGCTTCTGCAATCCATTCTTCACCGTAACCGTTTCCGTTAAAGATAATTTTCCAGTGAGCTGTGATTTCGCGCTTGATGAGTTCACTTAATGCAGAATCAAAGTTCTGTGCCTTTTCAAGTTCGTCTGCAAATTCCTTGAGGGTTGCTGCAACGATTGCATTGATTGTTGTGTTCGGACCAGCTACAGAAAGTGAAGATCCTGGTGAACGGAATTCAAATTTGTTTCCGGTGAATGCAAACGGACTTGTGCGGTTGCGGTCTGTTGTGTCTTTAGGAATTGAAGGAAGAACATCTGCACCGATACGCATTGAAGTTTTTGACTTGTCGCTGTATGGCTTTCCTTCTTTGATTGATTTAATTACGGCATAAAGATCTTCGCCAAGGTACATTGACATGATTGCAGGAGGTGCTTCGTGTGAACCAAGACGGTGATCGTTTCCGGCACTTGCAACTGTGATGCGCAGAAGATCCTGGTTTTCGTCTACTGCCTTGATAAGGGCTGTGAGGAATAAAAGGAACTGTGCATTCTGTCTTGGTGTTGCGCCCGGTTCAAGAAGGTTTTCGCCTTCGTTTGTAGAAAGGGACCAGTTGTTGTGCTTGCCAGAACCGTTAACGCCTTTGAAAGGTTTTTCGTGGAGAAGGCAGACAAGTCCATGACGGCGGGCAACTTTTTTCATTACTTCCATTGTAAGCTGGTTCTGGTCTACAGAAAGATTACTGGTTGTAAAGATTGGTGCCATTTCGTGCTGGGCTGGAGCGGCTTCGTTATGTTCTGTTTTTGAAAGAACACCGAACTTCCACAGTTCTTCGTTCAGATCTTCCATGTAACTTACGATGCGTGGTTTGAGAGCTGCAAAGTACTGGTCGTCCATTTCCTGACCTTTACTTGGCTTTGAACCAAAAAGAGTTCTTCCGCACATCTTAAGGTCTTTGCGTTTGTTGTAAAGTTTTTCGTCAATGATGAAGTATTCCTGTTCCGGACCCATTGTTGAGTCAACATGAACGGCATGATCGTTTCCAAACAGGCGGAGTATGCGGAGTGTCTGTTTGTTGAGAGATTCCATGGAACGAAGAAGCGGAGTCTTTTTATCAAGTGCTTCTCCATTATATGAACAGAATGCTGTAGGAATACAGAGAGTGTGTTCTTTTACAAAGGCATATGAAGTCGGATCCCAGACAGTGTAACCGCGTGCTTCGAATGTTGCACGGGTTCCGCCAGAAGGGAATGATGAAGCATCCGGTTCACCTTTAACAAGTTCCTTGCCGGAAAAAGTCATGATTACCTGACCGTTTTCAGAAGGTGTAATAAAGCTGTCATGCTTTTCTGCAGTAACACCGGTAAGTGGCTGAAACCAGTGACAGAAATGTGTTGCGCCTTTTTCGATAGCCCATTCTTTCATTGCATGAGCGACCTGGTTTGCAACTTCCAGTTCAAGTGGAGTTCCATCTGTAAAGGTTTTTTTGAGTGCTTTGAATGTGTCTTTTGGGAGACGTTCCTGCATGACTTTCTGATTGAAAACCATGCTTCCAAAAAGTTCAGGTATGTTATTCATATTTTTTTATAGCATTTTATAGAAAAATAATCAATAAATTGTAAAAATCGGAACAGAATTCGTCATAAATTCTTAAAAAAATCAAAAAATTCGGTAAAAAAAAAATAAAAAATCGCTAAACAATAAATTCACGGTGTCGATATTAAAGTAACGGGTGGTGAAAATTCCGCAGATTATTTCTGTATGGAAAATAAAATCGTAACTACCAGATCTACTGAGGCAGCAACTGGCCTAGCTAGCCTGCATCGGGATTTTATAGGAGATACACTATGGTTATTAATCACAACATGAGCGCTATGTTCGCTCAGCGTTCACAGGGTCTTACAGACCTCGCTAACCAGAAAAGCATGGAAAAGCTTTCGTCTGGTATGAAGATCAACCGTGCTGGTGATGATGCTTCTGGTCTTGCAGTATCAGAAAAAATGCGTGCTCAGATTCGCGGTTTGAATCAGGCTTCTACAAACGCTGAAAATGGTATTTCATTCATTCAGACAACTGAAGGATACCTTCAGGAAACATCTGATATCATTCAGCGCATTCGTGAACTTGCAGTTCAGTCTTCCAACGGTATTTACTCAGACGAAGACCGTATGCAGATCCAGGTTGAAGTTTCTTCTCTCGTAGATGAAATTGACCGCATTGCTTCTGCAGCTCAGTTCAACGGTATGAACATGCTTACAGGTCGTTTTGCTCGTCCTACAGGTGAAAACTCAGTTACAGGTTCTATGTGGTTCCACATTGGTGCTAACATGGACCAGAGAACACAGGTATACATCGGAACAATGACAGCTACAGCTCTTGGTGTTCGTAACCTCGGTGATGAATCTAAGATCTCTCTTGCTGCTCCAGATGACGCTAACCGCGCTATCGGTACATTGGATGAAGCACTCAAAAAGATCAACAAACAGCGTGCTGACCTTGGTGCTTACCAGAACCGCCTCGAAAAGACAGTTGTAGGTCTTGATATTGGTGCTGAAAACCTCCAGGCTTCTGAATCACGCATCCGTGATACAGACATGGCTGCTCAGATGGTTGAATTCACAAAAGACCAGGTTCTTTCTCAGGCTGGAACTGCTATGTTGGCTCAGGCAAACCAGCAGTCACAGAACGTTCTTTCTTTGCTCCGCTAATAGCGTAAGTTAAGAATGAAAATCGCTCTTCGTAAGAAGGGCGATTTTTTTTTTGGTTTTCAGGAATTTTTGCTGATTTCGGAAATCATATTTAAAATAGGAAGCCGTAAATTTTCTGGAATATTTTCTAATTCTTCAAGAGTTCTGGCATATTTATGAACTTTCTTTAAGTCAATGTCTTCGGTAAAATTTTCAGGATTTTTGCCGGTTATAAGATATTCAACACTGACATTCAATACATTAGCAATTTTTACGGCAGTTTCGGCAGAAGGAGAAGAACCTGTTTTGATACCTTTCCCGATATTAGAAGCTGCAATGTTAACCTTTTGAGCAAGCGACTTGTTCGTCATTCCTAAGTAATCTAATTCTATTGCAACATTTTCCCAAAAGCTCATGAAAATTATTATTATGGAAATTATGCAATTATTCATTTAAAAATTGCAAAAAGTGAATTTCTATGAGAAAATAGCATATAGTGAATTTTGGAGATAAAGTAGAAAATTTACTATAGGAGAGGTTATGGCGAATTTTTATTGCGAATACTGTGGATATAAAGCCACATCAGTTCAAATCCTAACATCAATGGCCTGTTTCCGGCACCCAATTGGCCCAAACAAGGGCAAGCACAAATTATACGAAGGCTCTGAAAAATCAAAATATACCTGTAAATACTGCGGGTATTCAACTAATTCAATTCAACTTTTAACATCAATGACTTGCTTCCGCCATCCCGACGGTCCAAATAAGGGCAAGCATGCACCAGCGTTGTAGGGGAGGGGCTTATGAACGAAGATGATTACATTGAATACGACGAAGATGACATCATTGAATATGATGAAGATGAAATAATTGAATATGAGGAAGATGAAAATCAATCTCCTGGTTTACTGCAACAAACATCAGAATTAGTTACAAATGTAGGAAATGTTTTTAATTCTGTTGCTTCCAGTTATTTTGTTCAATCAATGGTAACAAATAATGCTGCATTAAAAGAGGTTGGTAGACAAATTGCTTTGATGAATGCGGCTGGTGAAAATCAAAGAGAAACAATTAAAACAAAGTATAATGTTGTCAAAGATCAGTTGAGTAAGTGTGATTCAGACATTGATGATTTGCTTAGTGAATTAAAAAAATTTGATGTTAATAATATGGATGACAGACAGTCTCGTATGTATGAATCAATTTTAAACGGAATATTGGCACAACGCGCAATGAGCATGAAGATGTTACAGGAAATTATTGAATAATTAGGGAGAGACGTAAGAATGGCAAATGATTTTAAGAAAATACTTCAGGTGTTTGAAACATTTGACAAACACACAGATACTATTGTTGAAAAATGTAAAGAGTTTTCACAAATTGCAATGGATGCAGGAGCTTTAGTAGGGGCTGGTGCAGGATTTTTAGCAGATAGTTATGCAGCTAAAAATAAAAATAAAGAAAATTCTGGTCTTTTTACATTAGTAGGTGCTTTAGCCGGAAGGGCGTTGGGAGCTGTAGTAGGAAATATAAATGAGAACAAGCAGCTTCAGAAAGAGAAAGAGAATATTTATAACTATGTAGTAAAAGATCGTAATGCATATCTGGATTATCTTTCTGATTCAGTAGATTTTTCTGCAAAGCAAATAGACGATATTGAAAATTTGATAGATGGTATTAGAAATAAAATTGTGAAAAACATAAATTACGATGAATCTGATGAAGGTGTTGTTGATTATGTGAAAGATTTTATAGTTCAGAATTTTAAGAATTATTACATAAATGCAAGAGCCGCTAATATTCATAATTTTTATTTAAATTTTGAGAAAAGCCTTGATGAAGATGTAGTAAATTTTGGGGAAAATGCAAGAAAGGAGACTTATGTTGATAGAGTTGAATCCTATTGCACTGCATATAATCAAATATACAATTCTCTTATTGAAAATCAATCTGAAGAAGTTGTAAAAAAGATTGATTATGTATTTGAATGTGTAGCAGCTAAAGTACCTGTATATACAGTCGATTATGATTGGGCTAATTTAGCAGCATCAGAATCATTGATGAGTGATGCAAAATATTATTTTGCAAATACTTTGAATAAAAAGAAAAAAGAAAATGTAGTTATTGATAAGCCATTGTTCTACTATAAATCTTATGGTTATGAAAATTACTTTAATGCAGCTGCTTTAAGTTATTTACAGGGTAGTAGAAGGGGTTCACATAATGCAAAATTAAGATCGGTTTTAATTGGACTTATACCTGCCATTATTTCAGCCATTTATATAGTGTTCTTAAATAATTTCATAAACATTCCGTATGGTAATTTTTTAATTTATCCTATTTCGATATTTGCAATGGAAATTCCTTTGGGGCTTATAAAATTATCTCAAAGAAAACACGCCGATTATTATTTCGATTATGAATGGTGTGAAATTATAAATGAGGAATGTCTTGAAAATGAATTTAAACGTAATGTTGATTTCAAGATTGACTACACAATATCAGAAAATCAAGCAATTGATTCAAATAGTGAAGAACCGGCAGCACTACCAGATGCTACAACAGATGAAGGTTTAGATGAATTGATGAAGATGCAGAAAGAATTAGAGCAAAGTGAAAAAGGAGAATAGAATATGGTAGCATCAATTATTTGGTCAGTTATAGTTTTTATAGGGTTTATGATTTTATGTATCAAAAAATTGAATAAGGTAAATGAGAATGTTTCGGTGTATTATTTGTTGATTTCTATAGTTTTGATCCCCGTGTTGTTTAAGATTCATTCATCATTTGCATTGAATATGTCTTGGTATGAAGGACCGATATTTCAGGTATTTGCAATTTTAATTACACTGACTGCATTGTATAAGGAAAATGTAACTCAGATATATGGAACAATTATTTGCATTTTCTTAACTTGCATTGGTTTTTATGTTTTCGAAGGTGGATTCCCATTAAAGTATTACGGTGCTCTTGGAGGAATTGCCATAGGACATTTATGTACAGTAATTTTAAATATTGTATTTACTTCGATTTATTATGATTCGAATAGATTAACATATAGCGATTTTGCTGATAAATATCTTTGATTAAATTCAGTAACATAATTGAATAATAACCTGAGAAAAAAAGTTGTTGCAATATAGGTAAATTGCATAGTTTGTTTCTCAGGTAAACATGAATTAGCATGGTGAGAAAGTGGGGAATGAGTGAAATTAAACAGTCAGATATAATCAAGTATAAGAGCAAATATGATAGAAATATTGCATATAAGTTACTGAAAAAATTGCGGGAGAAAACCCGCTTAAAACCAAATTTAATTGCAAAACCAGTTGGTACCATTGTTAATTGCCTTGGTCATTTTATTTCTGCTCTTGATAATCCAGAGACTCCAATGCAGATAAAATTTCAAGTTATGTGTGCTGTTGGATATATTGTGGCACCAGTAGATTTAATACCTGATGCAATACCCATTGTGGGTTTCGCTGACGATGTAGGAGCTGCAAATTTAGTAATTGATCAAGTCCAGATATATTCAACTTTTTCATTACAGGAATTGGATGATGAAATTGATGGAATAATCAATACACATGAAGAAAATTTACCTGCAATTATCGAAGGTCAGGTTTTAAGCATTGAGAAGCAGGCAGATGAAGATAATGTTACTACGCAAACATATAATTCAGAAAATATATCATTTGAGCAATTGAAAAGTGACATACAACATGGAAATGATTTATATCAGCAATTCTTAGATGAGAATCAGGAATTAAATGCAGAATATAACAACCTTACTAAAGAAGGGATAAAAAAATCTTCTTCAATGTGGGATGCAATAAATAAAATCTAATTATTAGACAGGTTAGTAAATATGGAATTAGAAAGACAGAATCAGGAAATAGTACAGGCTGCAAATCAAGCAGTAGAACAGAAACAGTCAATGAGCGCAAGAATTATGCAGTTTGCAACAGATGCAACACGTATACTTTCTACAACAGCAGATAATTTGCAGAAAATAAAAGAGACTGGATTTATAGACAGACTTTTTGCTTTGTTGCCAAATAGAGAAAAAAAAGCTGTTAGTGAAATCACAAAAGAAGAGTTTGAAGAATTAAAACAGTTTGCATGGGCATCCCTTGAAGTTATAAATCAACGCGAGCTCCTTACAGCAGATGCATTAATCACAGTAAAGAATAATCTTAATTCGCTTGTTGTTGAGCAGAGTGAAATGAAAGATGCTATTACTGAAATGGCTCAAAGGGTTGCGGACCGTTTTGCTAATTTTGAAAATCGTGTTGCTAAAGTGGAATCCTCACAGAATCTGGAAACATGGGTTTCTAACTTAAAATATGACGAGGCATATGAAAATATTCCAGAAACAATTAAGTTCCTAAAACTTATAAAAGGGTTCTATTTAAATAAGCAGGGCGATTATACTTCAAATGAAATTAAATCGTTAAAACGCGCTCTTGATAATGTCGGCTTTGATTTTAGATCTAAGATTTCATTAGAGAAATTACTGGATAATTTGATTGAAGAATTGCAGACCTTTGATGAAAAGAAATATCTTCAGATTACAAAAGTTGAATTACCAGATGGGGATGTGCCTTCTGCAAAAGAATTGGCAAATACACTTTCTGTTCCAAGTTTTGTAGCAATCTGTTCGTTACCAGAGAATAAGAAACTTTTGGAAGATGCGGTTGAAGATTTGCGTGAAGACTTGGGGATTAGTTATGAAAAAGCTTTGCAGAGAGTTGTAAAACGCAGAATTGCAAAAACAAATGGAATTGATTTGTCAGTAGAAACATCATTATTTGATTTAGGAATAGAACTGATTTCCTGTTATTCAGTTGCTCCTGAATTATTTGGAATTGAGGAAACAACTGAAGATCAGGTTCAACAGATAGAAGATGACGAGTGTTCTGATGACTATCAATTAACAGGTATTCTGGAAGGAATAGATTTGGACGATTTGAGTGAAGATTATTCAATTTATGATTTAGAAGATCTTCTTGAAGCTGAAGAAAAAACTAATAATCCTGTTATTCAAAGAGCAATTGGAGAACAATATTATTTTGGAATGGAAGATGATGATGGTAATTCTTTGGTAGATCAAGATTATGAAGAAGCAAAATATTGGTATGAAAAGGCATTTAAGACAGGTTATAGTGATGCTGGTTTTGATCTTGCTTATATGTATAAAAATGGTCAGGGGGTTGAGCCTGATATAAATATCACTAAAAACATATATGAATTAATTATAGAACAGACAACAGGTGGTACTATTGGTAATGAGGCTAAGGCCGCTGATGAACTTGGAAAAATATATGAAGAAAATGATGATTTAGAAAGTGCATTTGCATATTTCAAGCAGGCTGCAGATCAGGGATATGAATGGGCTTATTTAAAAGTATCACTCAGGTATGAAGATGGTCATGGCGTTGAGCCGGATTCAAAAAAATCAATTTACTGGATGAAAAAAGCTTGTGAAGCAGAAGATGATTCGGTAGCGGGTTGTGGATGGTTCTACTTAGGCCTGTGGTATTATAATGGTGAGAATGGTTGTGAAAAAAATCTAGAAAAAGCATTTGAATATAACAAAATTGCCGCAGAAAAAAATATTTCTGCAGCTCAAAATCGGCTTGGTTGGTTTTATGACCATGGAAAATATGTAGACGAGGATAACGAAAAGGCTGTGTATTGGTATAAAAAGGCTTTAGAGTCGGATGAAAATAATTTTGCTGCAAAAATAAATTTAGGTATAAAGTATTATTATGGAAGTGGTACTGATATTGATGAAAATTATGGACTCCAATTAATTCAAGAAGCCGCTGATGCAGGAAGTGAGGAAGCACAAGATTGGCTTAAGAAATATAAGAAATAATACATTCAGCAAATAAATGAAAATCGCTCTTCGTAAGAAGGGCGATTTTTTTTGGTTTAACCATCCCATAATCAAAATTCCCGCTGGTTTATCATCCCTTCAATTTATGCTAAACTTTAGGCATAAATTGTTAATAAGGAATTTTATGGAACAGATTAGGTTTAGGGCGGGGACGGCTGAGGATCTGGATGAGATTTTTGGGTTTGTGAAGGCTGCGATTGAGAAAATGATTTTGCAGGATATTCCGCAGTGGGATGAGATTTATCCGACCAGGGATGATTTTGCGGCTGATATTGAAAGCGGGAATCTTTATGTTGGGGAACTTGACGGCAGGCTTGTCTGCGTTTATGTGCTGAGTAAAGATTGTGATGAAGAATATAACAATGCTCAGTGGAAAACTGATACTGATAATTTTATTGTTCTTCACCGGATTGTTGTTAACCCTGATTTTCAGAATCAGGGAATTGGCCGTCTGACTATGGAGCACATCATTGATTCACTTAGGGAACAGAAAGTCCAGTCTCTTCGCCTTGATGTGTTCAGCTTAAATCCATATTCACAAAGGCTTTATGATAAACTTGGTTTTGTTAGAACCGGTCAGGCTAACTGGCGAAAGGGTCTGTTCTATCTTATGGAAAAAGTTTTACCTACAAATTAGTTCGTCCGCGGAAGCTTCGGGCAAGTGTAAGTTTGTCTGCGTATTCAAGGTCTCCGCCTACAGGAAGGCCTGATGCAAGACGAGTGATTTTAATTTCTGCTGCTGCCTGAAGAACGCGCTGTAAGTAGAGGGCTGTTGTGTCGCCTTCGACGGTAGGATTTGTTGCGATGATAATTTCTTTTACTGAACCATCTGCCACGCGTTTTAACAGGTTCTGAATGTTCAGCTGTTCAGGGCCAATGCCTTCAAGTGGAGAAATTACGCCTCCAAGAACATGAAAGAGTCCCTGGAACTCATGTGAATTTTCGATTGTCTGGACATCCTGAGGCTGTTCAACTACGCAGATTGTAGTTCTGTCCCTTAAGTTGTTTGAACAGACTGGACATGGATCTTCGCTTGTCCATGAACCGCAGATTGAGCAGGGTTTTATTTTGTCCTGAAGGGTTGCCATCTGGCGGGCAAAGGTTTCGACATAAGTTCTGTCAGCGCGCAGTAAATAGTTTACAAGACGGCCGGCAGATTTTTTACCGATTCCCGGAAGGCGGGCAAAACTTTCAGTAAGTTCTTCGAGTGCATTCATTATTTTTTTGCCTTAAAGTCCAAGCCCCATTCCCGAAAGAAGAGGTCCGTACTTTGCTTTGATTGCTTCCTGGATTTTTGAAAGTGCATCATGGTGAGCAGCAATAATTAAATCCTGGAGCATTGTAATATCGCGGGGGTCAACACAAAGCGGATCGAGCTTCATGGAAACAATTTCCATTTTGCCGTTAATTGTTACATTTACGATGTTTCCGCCAGAAGAGCCGGTTGCAGTAATTGCTGCAAGTTCTTCCTGGACGTTCCCCATTTTTTCTTTGATTTCACCAAGGCTTTTCATAAGGTCAAATGGATTCATTATTGCTTCTCCCGATAAGTTGTCGTTTTGTATAAATATTAAAATTACTAGGCGTTTTCAATTGTACCTTTAAAGATTTTCTGGACGATTTCTACCTGAACAGGAACCTGGACCGGCTGGGCTGCGGCTTCCTGCGTATCTTCGTAAAGGAATTTAACTGTTATGTTTGTTCCCATTATTCCTGAAATACACTGGTTGATGTTACGAACCTGACGGTCAAGTGTACTTTTCTGGTAAGAGGAAACTGTATATGCTGTAAGTTCTGTTCCGTTGATGTTCCAGTTAGAAGTCTGGTTAAGGGAAGACGCGGTAAAAGCATCTTCTACAGACAGTGTTGCAACTGCCTTTGCTTTGAGAGCATCTAAAGAAATCTGTCCTGGTGCAAAATCAGAAGTTACTGGTTTTTCTGCTGCCACTGATTGTTCAGGCGGCAGGGCACCGCCATTATGAAAAGGGTGTGGAGCATCTCCAGATGATTCATAGTCTGAAGGCGGATATTCTACCGGAGGAACATCCTGTGCAGGAGGAGGCGGTGGGGCCTGGAAACTCTGGCTTAATGCAGAAAAGGTTTTCATTCCGCCGGGAGTTCCATGCTGCATGGTTCCATAACTTGAAGGATTTGAATACTGTCCGTCTGATTGCTGTGTATTAGCAGGAATTCCAGGACTTGTCATTAAAAGTCCCTGTGCCTGATCGATTGCTTTTTTTACTTCCGCAGGGCTGACATATTCACTTAACCAGCACAGTTTTGAAAAAGCAAGTTCAAGTTCGTAGCGAGGCGAAAGTGAATAACGGATGTCACGATAAAGCTGAAGGAAAATACTTAAAGCTCTTTCAAGCTGAATTGAATTCCATTTGTCCAGAACTTTTGTGCTGTAACGTTCTGGGGCCTGTCCTAAAAGCGATTCTTTTTTTATTCCGTTTTTAATGAGAAGAAGGCTTCTGAGGTAGTCGGCAGAGTTTGTGATAAGCTGGTCGATTGAAATTCCTGCCTGAAGGAATTCGTCAAGATTGTCTTCCATTGCCTGAGGATTTGAATCTGCGCAGTTTTCGAAAATCTGGTTAAGGCGTTCTGTTCCTACAAGGCCCAGCTTGTCACGGATTTTTTCGTATGTGATATGTCCGTCACTGAAAGCAGCTACCTGGTCAAAAAGGGTGTAGGCATCGCGCATTGAACCAGTTGATTCACGGGCAATCCAATAGAGGGCTTCGTCTTCTGCTGTGATGCCGATTTCTGTGCATGCCTTTGCAAGCTGTTCTTTAACGCGGTCAATTGGAATGAGGCGGAAGTTGAACTGCTGGCAGCGGGATTTTATGGTTGCAGGAACTTTCTGAAGTTCTGTAGTTGCAAAGATAAAGATGACATATGGTGGTGGTTCTTCGATTGTTTTGAGAAGTGCGTTGAATGCATTTGTTGTAAGCATGTGGACTTCGTCAATGATGTAAATCTTGTAACGGCTTGAGTTTGGCGGGAACATGACTTCGTCTTTGATTGTGCGGATGTCATTTACACTTGTGTTTGAGGCACCGTCGATTTCGATTACGTCGAGACTTGAACCTTTTGTGATTTCCTGACAGGTAGAACATGTGCCGCAGGGAGTTACTGTTGGACCGTTCTGGCAGTTGAGTGCCTTTGCAAGAATTCGGGCTGTAGAGGTTTTTCCACATCCGCGTGGTCCTGTGAACAGATATGCATGAGCGATTTTGTTCGATTCGATTGAGTTTTTAAGAGTCGCCGCAACAAATTCCTGACCGATAAGATCATCAAATTTCTGGGGGCGAAGTCGGGTTGCTGTTACTTCATATGCCATAGACTTATATTATAGTAAAAAAAAGGGCTGTCGGCAAGGATGGAAAGGGGATTTCAATTTTACAGGAATCAGTTTCTAAAACGGGGCGTTGCGGGGTGTCCCCGCAGAAGGGGTAGCGGAAAACGTAAGCAGCTTGCTGCGTCGTTTGAAGCGAGGGGAAGGCTTTCCCCTCAAAAAAACAGATGGGTGAATCCTCAAACCGGGACACAGCGATGTTCGTACTACCATGATTTATACTCATGTCCTGCAGAATAAAACCCGGGAAGTTATCAGTCCTTTGGACAGGATTTGGAATTAAAGGAGGAAATGAAGTGGAGTGGGTGGATAAAAAAAGGTGGTGGACTTATACGGATAGGCATAAGATTCTAGTTTTTGTGCGGATGCTGTGGTATAATGGGGGGGTACGTATTTATTGTAAGCTTATGCGGATATGGATAAGGATTTATGATGGATATGGAGAAAATGTGTTATGGCGACAGGCACACTGGCCTGCTTTGTAAGAAAAGAATGAAAAGAAAAAACATATTTATAAAAATATTAAAATATCTCCTTATAGTAGTTTTATCTTTACTCCTCGTTTGTTATATTGGACTAAATCTATTTGTAAAATCAAAAGAATTAAAAGTAGATAAAAACAAATTGATAAATGATACAAATATTTCTTTATCAGACGAACAAATAAAAATTGCATGTCTTGTCCTGTATGGACATATGAATCCAAAATTTCATAATTACTTTTTTCTCATAAATGATGCATTTTCAATCAGGAATAATGTTGCATTACATACTGCTTATATCTATATTGGTAAATATTATGACATTAGAACTTTAGGCGATACATCGATAGATTATCAAATAATTGATCTAGCAACTAAAAGATATGTAATGAAAAATATTGATTATAGATTATGTTACAATTATTTACTTTCCAATACATATTTTGGAAATGAAAAATATGGTCTTACAAATGCATCTGAATTTTACTATTCAAAAAATTACAAGGAACTTACATCCAAAGAATTTATAAGTTTATGCTTGCTAATAAAAAATCCATACATTTATGATTTTCTAGAAGAAAAAAATAAATCACTATGTGAAGAAAAAGTAAATGAAATTTATTTAATGATTAATGAATAGAGAAAAGTAGGAATATTAAATCAGCAAGTCAGGCTTGCTGATTTAATTAATTTAACTTTAGGGCGAAATAAAAGCAGCGGTTGTATGCGGCTTTACGC
Organism: Treponema sp.; assembly: GCA_024402475.1. Classification (GTDB taxonomy): domain Bacteria; phylum Spirochaetota; class Spirochaetia; order Treponematales; family Treponemataceae; genus Treponema_D. Next base: position 43,128 of record JAKSTQ010000019.1, read on the forward strand.
CGCTTAGGAAAAGTATAATAATAATAAAGGCATACGCTTCAAATGGTTGTACAGAATTTTCTAAAAGAAAAAAGGATTTAAGAAAGCTAATTCTGTATAAGATATATTTTTGCCATAACAAAGGTTCGTAGCCGACAGCGGGTCGAGCCCGCTGCGGTACAACCAGTTGTTATGTGGATGCACCACTGGTGCACGAGAGGTAAAAAAGTTTGAAAAAATTAT
>JAKSTQ010000002.1 GCA_024402475.1 Treponema sp.
ATTAGAACAACTGAACATTCCCAAAGCAAGAGTTGCTGCAACAGCGATTCCTGCAGCTTTTTTCAAAATAGCTTTCATAATAAACCTCTCTCCAATATATATAAAACAAAAAAGCACAGTTCCCCTTAGTAAATAATTTTACGATAAGTACTGTGCCTTATTATTTTCAATGATATTCATTGTGACATTTGCTGTGTCCAAGTAGTATAAAATTCCATGTCAGTATTTTATTATAACATGAAATCTAGTATTTTTACAAATTTTATAATCAGACAATCTTACAGGCAGTTTTATAAAATTTTTCATAGGCTTATCCATTAAGAATGTATTGCTTTCCTTGAACACAAAAGTAAGGGCAGAAATATGGATTATTTTTTTTATCAATTTTTGAAGGTTACCAGCCATTGATAATTTCGCTGCTTAAAGTTCAATTTTTGTCAGAATTGTGTTATACTGCTAAATTATGGTTGAAGAGCAGCTTAACTTTACAGACTATCAGCTACATACCTATAACAGATGGCAAAAAACAATTCTTCGCACAAGTTTACTGGCAGCACTGCTTACACTTGGTGCAGAAATTTTAATTTATTTTACTTTGCGTCAGGATGTGAACCGAACTGATGTTAATGGGTTTTATGTTCTGATTCGAATTATTATTCCTACAGTTATAAATTTCGGGGCACTGCTTCTTGGAAAAATTATTTACCACAGCAACGTAAAAACTGAATTAAAAAATTTCTTTGCAAGTTTTTCATTTTTTGTGGTTACTTCTGTGCTTGCTGTTTTCCATAATTTTTTTCCGCTGCTTTTGATATGTCCTGCCTTCAGTCTTGTTCAGGCAAGTATTTTTGGTGACAGAAAAATCCTTCAGATTACCGGACTGCTTTCAATTGTCACAATGATTGTTGCTGCCATTACTTACTGGCTCGATCCGGAAACTGGAGATGTGTTCTATAAAATTCTGACTTTGGGAACAAATGCAACCCTTACAGTCTGCTGTTATATTTTTGCAAATTCAGTTCTTAAAAGTCAGATAGAAAAAATTGAACATATTCATGCGACGTACAAAAGGCAGACCGCCATCATCGAAGAATTAAAAATTGATCCGTTGACTCAACTTAGTAACAGAACCGCAATGCAGTCCGCAATCGAAGGCGTTCTTTCCAGAGCATCCGATAAAGGTCTTTCTTATCTTGCAATTCTTGACCTGGACTTCTTTAAAAATGTTAATGATACTTATGGTCATGTTGCAGGCGATAAAGTTCTTATTACGCTTTCAGAAATAATAAAAAATACAATTTCATACAGAAATGCTTTCAGATTCGGTGGAGAAGAATTTGTCCTTCTTTTTGAAGATGCAACCAGAGAGCAGGTGAATTATGCAATTGCTCTTATCCGAAGAGATTTTTCTGTAACCCGTTTTGATTTTGCAAAGGACAAATCATTCACTTTAAGTGCCGGTGTTGCCATCAACAAAAAAGATGATACAAGTGCAAGCTGGATTTCCCGTGCAGATAAAGCTTTATATCACGTAAAGACTACAGGAAGAAATAACGTCAAATTCACTGAATCCTAAACCAGACAAAACTGTTTGATTAATAAATCGGGTGGTCTTTACACTATTTTATAAATCGGCAACAATATGACCAGAGGTATAAATTATGGTAAAAAATCGTCCTGCAAGTTTTGTTTTCATGACAGCGGTTTACGTACTTGCAACAGTTCTGGGTGTATATCTTTACAATTATTTTAATGCATCAGTTTTCCAGGACTATCGTCTTTCTCTTTTTGCGGCTGATTTTGCTGCAACTGTGTTTGTTTTTATTTTCAGTTTGATTTTCAGAAATGCATCTGTTTATGATCCATATTGGAGCGTTCAGCCGATTGTAATTCTTGTGGCATTTGCAGTTGCAAAAGTAAACGCCGGCGGTCAGTTGAATCTTCTTGCAATTCTTCTGCTTGCAGCTGTTTGTTACTGGGGAATTCGCCTTACTGCAAACTGGGCTTATACATTTGCAAACCTTACAGCTCAGGACTGGCGCTATACTATGCTCCACGAAAAAACAGGTTTCTTTTATCCGTTAATTAATTTTATTGGAATTCACATGGTACCAACAATTGTTGTTTATCTTTGTATTCTTCCTGCTGTAATTGCAGTAAACACTGATGCTGCTTTTAAACCGCTTTGTGTTGTTTTTATCCTGATGTCGGTTTGTGCTGCAACAATTCAGCTTATTGCAGATATTCAGATGCAGAAATTCAGAAAAAGCGGTGTCGGCGGATTTATCCGTACTGGTCTGTGGAAGCACGCCCGTCACCCTAACTACTTTGGTGAAATTGCAATGTGGTGGGGAATCGGACTTGCCTGCTTTACAGCAATGCCTGGCAACTGGATGCTTTTAACCGGTGCTTTTACAAATACTTTACTTTTTTGCTGCGTAAGTATTCCTATGGCAGAAGGCCGTCAGGGTAAAAAGCCTGGTTTTGCTGAATATAAAAAAGAAACCCGTATTTTGATTTAATCACTTAAAAATTTTTTATAAGTAAGATCAATTGCAAAGGCGCCAAGCGGTGCGGTTATTAATATTGCAAGTACAGAAACTGTAAGAACAATATTACCGCACTCAAGGCCCATTGCAAGCGGAAGCCCGCCTATAGCCGCCTGTACAGTTGCTTTTGGCATGTAAGCCAGCGCACAGAACAGGCGTTCCCTGAAATTAAGATTTGTTCCAAGAACGCAGATAAACACACCTGCCATTCTAAAGACCATAACTGCTGCAAGAACCGCAATAACCTTAATTCCTGCATCAGCCGCGCTCGTAATCTCTACACAAGCTCCTACCAGTACAAATAAGAAAATCTCTGCCACGACCCAGATTTTGTCAAACCTTGACGACAGTCTTTTTGCGGTTTCTTCGTTCTTCATCTTAACTGCAAGACCGCTTATCATTACACCAATCAGACTTGCAAACGGAACAATGCCGGAAAACTTATCTTCGACCGTTACCATCAGCAGTGATGAACAAAGCAGTACAATAAGTTTTGAAGTATCACGAATATGAATTTTTTTCCAGAACAGATTAAGGGCAATCCCTGTCAAATATCCGATCCCGATTCCTGTTATGATTGATAAAGGAATGCCGGCAATTTTCCACAGTGAAATTCCGTCACCTTTAGCAAGCGAAGTAAAAGTTGAAAACATTACGATTACAAAAACGTCATCAACACTTGCGCCGGCTAGAATCATCTGCGGGATGCCTTTTTGAGTACCTCGGTTTTCATCAATCAATTTAATCATTTTAGGAACAACAACTGCAGGAGAAACCGCTGCTACAACTGCTCCCATTATTGCAGCATCAAGCCGGGAAATTCCAAGAATTGCCGGCGCCACAAGAATCATTCCAGTCATTTCTAAAGTTGCTGGAACAAAGCACATTAAAACGGCAGAGCGCCCGTTCTTCTTTAAGTCAGAAAGATTGAGTTTAAGTCCAGCCCTGATCAAAATTATGATTAAAGCAATTTTGCGGATTTGTGTGGAAATATTGAGGATGGAATCATCAAGAAGATTAAAGACATGGGGACCTAAAACAATCCCCATAAGAATCATTCCGAACAGAGCCGGGAATCGGATTTTCTTGCACAGAAACCCGGCTGCCATTCCGGATAATAAAATCAAAGCAACAGTGAACAGCATATAGATGCCATTCTAACTGTTTTGCCGCCGTTTATTCTAGTGTTTCAGGTTTTCGCTGATATGCTTTTACCCAGTCTACAAGGAAGTAAGAAGGTTTTGTAGAAAGAGTAGGGTCAACAGCGCCTGCCCATTTTCCGAATTCAGAAGTGATTTTCATATAGTGGTCGCCAAGAGCCGGTTCACCAAAAGCATCAACATAAACGTCAAGGAAAGGTTCTTTTTCGTCATCAAGGAAAGCTTTGTATTTTTCTGCTCCCCAGAAGAAAGTAACTGTGTGCCATTTTCCATAGAAACTGTTGTCGATGTAATGGCGGGCGTTACGCTGCTGGTGGTAAGAACCGTATCCGTCCCAGTGAGTTGCAGAGTTCATGTACATTTTTCCCTGGTCATTTGGGATGATTTCAAAGATGTCGATTTCGCCGTCGTATTTTGCAGTTCCGTCTTCGTCAGGTCTGTTTGCGTACATAAGCCAGAATGCAGACCAGAGGCCGCTGCGTTTTTCTGCCTTAAAGCGAATCTGGTAAGCACCGAATTCCTGTCCGAATTTGATTTTTCCGCTGTTAGCGCCTTCATCAAAATCGTATCTTGAACGGATTGCGCCGCTTTCGAGTCTTCCGTTATTGTTGCGGGCTTCAAGAACCAGATTCCCGTCTTTTACATAAGAACATTCATCGCTCCAGTAACCGCCGTGATCCTGACGCTGCCACTGTGGACAACGAGACCATTTTGTTTCATCAAGTTTTGTTCCATTGAAGTCGTCAAAGAAAACCTGTGTGTAGTCAGCAAGATCATAGCTGTCTGGTGGAAAAACTTGTTTTGGTTCAGATGAACTTGATAAACAGCCTGTTAATGAACAGACAATGCCTGTTAAGATAAGGGGTAATAAAATATTTCTCATATCTCCATTGTCTCATATTTCATTTTTAAAGTCATCATTTATTTTTTTGAATTCTAGAAAGCATTTTGGATGAAAGCGCTGGCAGGAATCAGTAGTCTTTTAATGCCCGTCTGTTTGCTTTTACTGCAGAGCGTAATTTCTTTTTGAGAAGGCGCTGTTCTTTAGATGCGGCGGTTGGTTTTGTCTTTTTTCTTTTCTTAGGAATTATGATAGCCGCTTTTACTTTATTGATCAGACGTGCGGTTGCGATTTCACGGTTTTTTTCCTGGTAGCGTTCGTCATCAACATCGATAAAAAGTTCTGCTGCACTATTGATGTTGCCTTTAAGCTTTTGTTTTAAAAGAAGGAATTCCTGAGGTTCGAGTCCCTGAATCTTTTCAAGTGGAATAACGGCGTGAACTTTTGTATTAACCTTGTTGACATTCTGGCCGCCTTTACCGCCTGAGCGTGCAAAGGTAAAGGTGAGATTATCAGTTATAGATTTTTCAAGCAGATTCAATTCGGCCATAAAATTCCTCAATATATAAAATATATGTTACGCCCCCGTAATCGTCAAGAAGCGTTTAACACCGGCGCAAATTTTAAAGCACATCTTTAATTTACAAAAAAAACTAATTGTGCTATATTTTCATCGTTAATCAATAATAGCCGTCGGCTTAAATTAAACTTAATACAGGAGACGAATGGAATGGTCGATAATACAACCCTAAATCATAAACGAAACGATTCCAAACGTATGGACGCGCATCTTGCGCATATGCGACTTACAGATAAACGTCTTTCTGTAAAAAGTGGTAATTGGCATAAACATGGAAACACCGTGTTTTTTATTATAGGCAACGGGGCCTGTTAGAACATAAATTGTAATGTGTCGGCTCCGTGGGCGTTCGCCCGAACAAAAATGGAGCTAAACATGATTAATACATTTCTTAAACCCGTAGTAAATCTTCCTGAAACAGGAATCAAAATCAAAACATTAATGAAGCAGTCTGGTGTGTCAGCACGTCAGTTACAGGAACTTATGGACTTCCCTTATATCCAGACAGTTTACAACTGGACACGCGGTCTTAATCTTCCTACAATCGATAATCTTGTTGTTCTCTCACAGATTTTTGGTGTTTCAATAAACGAAATCGTTGTTACAGATTATGTTGAAGTAACTGTTGGCCAGCAGGTCTGGAGTGCATAAGGTTTTTGTATGGCAGAAAAAATCCGAAAACATATAATTTTTTTTGGAAGAGTGCAGGGCGTCGGCTTCAGGTATTACAGTTCAAACTGGGCAAACGCACATGAACTTACAGGCTGGGTTATGAACCGTGAAGACGGAACTGTAGAAATGGAAGTTCAGGGCACTTCTGAAAAAATTGATAAATTGATCCAGTATATGGAACAGCGGGATTATGTGATGATTGAACGCATGGTTCAGACGGTAATTCCTCTTGCAGAAAATGAGTGGGAATTCCGTGAACGTGGCTGGTAAAAAAAAGGCTGCATTGCGAATACCTTTGAAGTGAACTTCTTTCAAGGTTTGCAATGCAGCCTTTTTGATTTTATTTCGATTCTATTTTAAGACCGGAATAATTTGGTGTTACGATGAACTGCTGGGCAGAAGCACCTTCAAGGTGGCCGTCCCATTTTTCATAATATTTCATTTTTTCTTCATGTTCCCAGGTTTCACGCTGAGTCTGAAGTGTTGCCTGAATTGCGGCGTTCTTGGTTTTCATTTCGTAAGCATCTGCATCAGCCTTAACTTTTTTTGCTTCTGCCCTAAGCTTTTCAGCTTCAAGTTCTGCTTTTGCTTCTGCAACCTGTTTCTGTGCTGTAGCTTCTGCAATCGCAACTTCTGCTTTTGCAGTTTTTTCTTTCTGAGTTGCGTTCATTGTATCCTGAATCATGCGGTCAAATTCACTTGACCAGTCCCAGTTACTGATGTTTACAGAAACAATTTCGATCGGCATGTCACTGCATTTATTCACCAGGTTTTCCTGAACCTTTGCACTGATTTCGATAGTAGAAGAAGTCAGGTCGTAAATTGAATATTTTCCGATGATGTCTTTTACACAGGTATTTGTATTTGAATGGAAGCGTTTTTCAAGACTTGAACGTGTAAAGTTTGTTACATAGTTCATGATTCCATTTTCTGCAAAACGATAAACCAGAGTTGCATCAAGACCAACTGACTGCATGTCGGCAGTAATTGCGCTGTCTGAGCCGATAGAAAAATGCATTTCGTAGTTAACCGGACTCATGTCAAGTTTTGTTACTGACTGAACGAATGGAATTTTAAAATTGAAACCACTTCCTCTTTCAAGCTGTTTTGTGATTTTACCCATTGTCTTTACAATTGCAACTTCGTTTGGCTGAACTGTAGTACAGCAGTTAGGAAGAATAATTACTGCAAGAATTCCGGCTGTGATTATTGGCACGAATTTTTTAAAACCGTTCTGATTCATTTTTGTCTCCTGTTAAAATTATTCCTGACCGTTCCAGCAGTAAGTACAGAGCTTACAGTGTTCAAGTCCGGTTGAATCAAGCATATCATCCAGGCGGTGGTAACGCAATGTTGTAAAGTGGAGCTGTGTTCTGATAGCTTCGATCATTTTTTCGTATTTAGGATTGTCAGGGTCGCAGTATTCCTTGAGTACTTCTTCAGAAACATTTTCGCCTTCGAACTGGCGGACAACGCGGCGTGCAATCAAATCCATTTCTGATTTTGAACGGCTGAAGTTAAGGTATTTGCATCCGAACATGATTGGTGGACATGCCGGTCTGACATGAACTTCTTTTGCACCGCTTTCATAAAGGAAGTCAGTCGTTTCACGAAGCTGAGTTCCGCGGACAATTGAGTCATCTATCAAAAGAATGCTTTTGCCTGTGATGAGTTCCTGAACCGGAATAAGTTTCATGTGGGCAATAAGGTTTCTCTGTTCCTGGTTTGTAGGCATGAATGAACGTGGCCAGGTTGGAGTGTATTTGATGAACGGACGTGTAAATGGAATTCCGCTCTGGTTTGCATAACCGATTGCGTGAGCTGTACCCGAATCAGGAACGCCTGCAACACAGTCTGGTTTGATGTTAGCGGCTGCATCGCGTTTTGCAAGGTAAGCACCACAGTTGTATCGTGCCTGTTCAACATTAACGCCTTCGTAGCAGGCTGTTGGATAACCGTAGTAAATCCAGAGGAAGGTACAGATTTTCATTTCTTTGCCTGGTTCCTGGATTGTCTTAACTTCGTCAGCTGTTACAAAAACGATTTCTGCCGGTCCAAGTTCCTTTGTTGTTTTGTATCCAAGGTTAAGGAATGCGTGGCTTTCAAAACTTAAACAGAAAGAACCTTCTTTTTTACCGATGATGATTGGTGTGCGTCCAAGTTTATCGCGGGCACCATAGATTCCTTCTTTTGTCATGATGAGCATAGACATGGAACCTTTGATTTTGTCCTGAACGAATTTGATTCCTTCTGGAATAGAAGATTTCTGGTTGATCAGAGCAACGATAAGTTCTGTCTGATTGATTTCGCCGCCTGACATTTCCAGGAAGTGGCTGTAACCGCCGTCGAGGATTTCTTTTACAAGTTCATCCTTGTTGGTTACGATTCCGACTGTTGTGATTGCAAACGAGCCCAGTTTAGAATTTACAAGAAGTGGCTGTGCTTCGTAGTCTGAAATACAACCGATTCCAAGTTTTCCGTGCATTTCGCCGATGTCAGAATCAAACTTTGTTCTGAATGGTGAATTGGAAATATTGTGAATCGCGCGTTCAAAAGTTCCTTCATTGTTAAGAACTGCAAGACCACCGCGTCTTGTACCAAGGTGTGAATGATAGTCAACACCAAAAAACAAATCCAACGAACAATCGCTTTTAGAAGCTACTCCAAAAAATCCGCCCATAGAAATCTCCACAAAAAAGGATGTTTAACTATATCAAATTTGATGATTTTGCAAAATACATTTTATAAAAAATGTGGTATAATAGAGAAAATTGAAAATTCACGAGGAAATCCAATGGCAGATTCAAATTCACCAAAACAGGTTAATTATGATAAAAAAGGGCCGCTTGTAGTAAAGGCTCTCAAGGAACGTCATTTTGACGCTTATTACTGTTCAACAATCGAAGAAGCAAAAGAACAGGCTCTTGCTCTTATTGATAAATCAAAATCAATCGGCTGGGGTGGATCTCTGTCACTTGATGAAACAGGAATTCTTCCTGCAATCAAAGCCGGCGGTTACATTACAATTGACCGCGATACTGCAAAAACTCCTGCAGAACGTGTTGCACTTATGAAAAAAGCTTTAATGGCTGATCAGTTTATTCTTAGTGCAAATGCAATTACAGCAGATGGAATTATTGTTAACCTTGATGCAAACGGAAACCGCGTGGCCGCAATGGTTTACGGACCTAATAATGTTATCGTCGTAGCAGGAATGAATAAGGTTGTAAAATCAGTTCAAGATGCAGTTACAAGAACACGCGAAATTGCTGCACCTATGAACGCACAGCGTTTTGATATTAAGACTCCATGTAAAGTTACAGGTGAATGCGGTAACTGCAAATGTCCGGATTCAATCTGTTCATCTATGGTGATTACCCGCCTTTGCCGTCCTGCAAATAAAATTAAGGTCATTCTCGTAGGTCAGGACCTGGGAATGTAATTCATTATGAAGAACAATCAATCCTCAAATCACAGAAAAGTAATTCAAGTTGGAGTGACTCTCTTTATTGCTGCAATACTTATTCTTTGTGTTGGAGTGATTGTTCTTGCAGCGTCAAAAATTATCCGGCGCGACAAACAGATTCCGCAGAATATTTATGAACGGGAATATACTGTACTGATTACCGGTTCTGGCAGCAATGAATCATTTTTGAGCCAGGTCTGCGAAGGTGCATTGAGCGTTGGTTCTTTGTACGATTCTTCAGTGCAGTTTTATGTTCCTTCCAATCAGACTGGCGAAGGTTTGACTCAAAGCCTTTTTGATTATGCAAGTTATATCAGTGCGGACTGCATCATTACTTATATTGATGACAGCCAGCAGAATCTTGAACAGCCTAAAACTATCGACGGCAAACCAATTCCTCTTATTACTCTGGGTTCTTATGCGTCTGAGATTCCTCAGGTTTCTTACATAGGAATCAATAAGTCGCAGCTTGGAAGCGTAATGGGTCAGGAAATCATTTCGTTCCTGAAAGGGAAAGGTTCTGTATTTTTAATCAATACAAATTCTGACAATGATGATTCCTTCAGTACAACAATGAATTCCCTGATGAACGTTCTTGCTGACCAGAAAGACATTCAGATTACGGTTTCAAAAAATGACAGGGAACAGATTGGTTCAGTTGAAGATTCCATCTTGCAGGAAATTGCGTCTCTTGGTCCTACCGATCTTATTGTTGCGCTTTCTGAAAAAGGAACAATCCGCGCCTGTCAGTCAGCTATCGATCTTAACCTGACCGGTAAAACTGCAATTATCGGTTTTGGAGAAGGTGAAGATACCCGTAACTATTTTGAAAAAGGAATTCTCACAGAACTGTTAAGCGTCGATCCTTACAGTGTTGGTAAAAGTGCGGTTCAGCAGTTTTATGAATATGTAACAACTGGATACGCAAACAATTATGTAGTCAGTGATATTGTTATTAACAGAAACGGCGGTGCAAAATGAAAAAGCCAAGACTGTTAATTAAAAAGCTTGTCAGAAAATTCCGGCACAGTTCCCTGCGGTTCCAGCTGATATTTACTTTTGTAATTTCCGGCGCGATTCTTATTCTTGCAGTTCTTTTTACAACGGGAATTCTGCGCTTTACAATTAACACTGTCGGTAAAACTTACGACACAAATAAAAACCTGGACAATTATCTTACGCAAATTTCAGAAGCAGAAGCCGCAATGGAATCTTACATGCGTTACAGAACTTTTGAAAGCATAGATAAATATTACAATTATGTTTCGGTCGCAGAAGAAATGTCAGGCGAATTTAAAAACAAACCTTCAGCAATTCCTGCTTACCAGAAGGAATATATAATTCGCCGTCTGTCTGAAAGTTTCTTTTATTACAGTTCCAATGCGATTGCTGCAAAGCGTGCAAACAAAAAAAATGCAATTGACGAAAATCTTGCTAAGAGCATTCAGTGTTATAACTTTTTAAGATCAGAAATTCTTAACCTTAACATGATGTATTTTAAGGCTAATGCGCAGGAATATGAAATAAACCGAAATGTAACTTCCGGACTTATGAACCTTTCTGTAATCGGAATGTTTGTTGTTCTTGTTGCAGCTGTTTTCCTTTTGTACCTTAATCTTTCAAGTATTACTCAGCCGCTGCAGAAAATTTCTTCGGTTGCTTTAAGCGTTGCAGAACGAAATTTTGATGTAGATCTTTTTAATACAGACCGCCATGATGAAATTGGAAATATCTGCCGCGCCTTTGATTCCATGATTATTTCGATCCGGGAATATGTTGATACAATCTGGGAAAAAGCCCTCAAGGAAAATGAACTTCGCGAAAAAGAAATTGAAATGCGCGCCCTTTATGCAGATGCCCAGTACAAGGCTTTGCAGGAACAGATTCATCCTCATTTCCTTTTTAACACTTTGAATACCGGTGCGGGACTTGCATTAAAAGAAGGCGCAGATCAGACCTGCGATTTTCTTGAACAGGTAGCAGACTTTTTGCGTTACAGCATTCAGCACCCGGGCCGTGATGTTGAACTTAAAGACGAACTTGGAATGGTGGACAACTACATTTACATTATGAAGACCCGTTTTGGTTCCCGCTATGAATTCATCAAGAATATCGATGCTCAGGTTCTTGGCGTTAGAATTCCAAACATGATAATTCAGCCGCTTGTCGAAAACTGCATCAAGCACGGATTAAAAGATGTAATCGAAAACGGAAAGATATCGATTACTGTTGTAAAAGAAGACGGATATGTAAAGGTATTAATCAGCGACAACGGCTGCGGTTTTGATCCTGTTATCCGTAAAAAAATTCTTGATGCGGCGGTAACAGGAGAAGCGGTTATTGTAAATTCTTCTGAAATAAAGGAAAATGAACATATCTCAACCGGCCTCGTAAACGTTATCTCGCGTCTGTACTTCTATTATGGTCGTAACGATATTTTTGATATACTTCAGAATCCTGATTCTTCAGGAACTGTGTTTATGGTGAAGATTCCAGATGTATAATATTCTTCTTACTGATGATGAACAGATTGTTATTGATTCTCTTACTCTTATTCTTACAAGAGCATTTGGTGAAGAAGTAAAATTGTTTACTGCTTTGTCAGGTGTGCAGGCACTGGAAATTGTCCGCAAAGAAAAAATTGACATTATCTTTATGGATATTCACATGCCGGGACTTAATGGTCTTGAAACAATCGGACTTATCAAACAGGTGAATCCTAATATCGTTATTACAATTCTTTCTGCTTACGATCAGTTTCATTATGCACAGGAAGCATTGAATCTTGGCGCCTTTAAATATCTTACAAAACCGTTAAAGCGCGATGCCATTACAGAAACTGTCCGCAATGCAATGAGTCTTGTCGATACCAAACGCGGCGCGCTTTCAAATAACATCGAGCTTCACGAAAAACTGAATTTTGTTTCTTCCATTGTAGAAAGCGATTTTATTTATTCATGTATTTTCAGTAACAGTTCAACTGACTTTTCAAGTTACATGGACTATTTTGGTCTTGCTGATGTTTCATTCTTTATGTGCTGTATTGAACTTCCGGTTACAGAAAAAGAAAAGCGTTTTGATGCTTACAATAAAGTCCGCGATATTCTGACTTCAAAAAGCCGCTGCATCGTCGGTTCATTTATGACAAACAGAATCGGAGTGTTCTTTCCTTTTAAGAAAGAAGAATCAGAAAATGTTCTTGAACGCCAGCGCAATCTTATCGAAACAGTTTATTCACTTCTTGCAACAAAAATTACTGCAAAGATAAGAATCGGTGTCAGCGAAATTGATGACAATATCCAGAATGCATCTCACATTTATAACAACGCCCTTTCTGCATTGAACAGTACAGATTCTTCTGGCGGACTTACATTCTATACAGAAATGATTGCATCGTCTGACAGCAATCAGAACATTCAGCGGATAAAAGAACTGTCGCAGAAAATCGTGAACCGTATTCATGTTGCAGATGCCGGCAGCGTCCGTTCCCTTGTAACCGAATATATGAACCTGCTTGAGGCTTCTTATTCAGCACAGTTTGATATTCTAAAAAATCATGTTTTTGAATTTTTATTTCTGATCCGCAATACCGTTCTTCAGATTAATCCTGGTTATAAAAATCAGGCCTTTGATAAAGCATTCAGTACTCTTGCTGCAACCAATGACAGGCAGCAGATTGAACAGTTTATTTATGAACGATGTCTTGAATGTATCACGGCCATTGCAGGGCTTCAGGAAAAGAAAGTTAATCCGATTATCGAAAAAGCCTGTGTTTATATTGAACAGAATCTTGCAAGTGATTTTGGTCTTGAACAGGTAGCTTCTGCAATGAATGTTTCAAGTTTTTATCTGAGCAAATTATTCAAGGAAGAAACCGGGGAAAATTTCATTTCGTATGTTACTTCTTTGCGCCTTGAAAAAGCAAAAGCACTTCTTGGTGATGATTCACTGATTATTAAAGAGATTACTGCGATGGTCGGTTATAATGATCAGAACTATTTCTCAAAACTGTTTAAGCAGAAGTTTGGAAGTTCACCTTCTGAATATCGTGACAGCATTATTAAAACAGCAAAACTTACCGGAAAATAACGAATGAAAAAAATTGTATTCCTCATTACTGCAACTGTTCTTATCCTGTTGAACAGCGGATGTTCCAGAAAAAACGGAAATTTTGGTTCTTCGGATTCAGGAGAAAAAAGTCAGCAGAAACTTATCGGCCTTTCCATTGATACTCTTGCAATTGAACGATGGCGCCGTGACTGCGATGTATTTTTGAATACTGTAAAAGGAATGGGATATGATGTAATCGTTCAGAATGCAAAGAACAGCGTTGATGAACAGCGACGCCAGATAGAATATCTTGTGAATAAAAATGTCGGCGCCATCGTAATTCTTCCTAAAAACTCAGATGCTTTTGAAGAACAGGTAAAACTTTGTCATTCAAAAAATATTCCTGTTATCTCTTATGACAGACTTATCCGAAACTGCGATGTTGATTTATATCTGACGATTGATTCCCAGAAAGTCGGCGAACGAATGGCCCGTGGTCTTTTAAAGAATAACAGCTACGGAACCTGGTACTGCATTTACGGTCCAGAAGAAGATTTCAATATGGCGATGATTCACGAAGGCCTTACAAAAACTTTAAGTCAGACTCAGGTCCGCATTGGTTATGTAGCTCATGTCGAAGGCTGGAACTATGACCTTGCGTATAATGAAATGAATGGAATTCTTAACAGCGGAAAACTTCCTAATGCCGTTGTCTGCGGAAACGATGCACTTGCCAATTCCGTTATTCAGGCACTTGAAGAACATAATCTTAAACAGAAAGTTTTTGTTGCCGGCCAGGACGCTGATATCTTAAATTGCCAGCACATCGTAAACGGAAAGCAGACACTTACTGTTTATAAACCCATAACTGAACTTGCAAAACTTGCCGGTGTCTGCGCAGTTGAACTTGCAGGCGGCAAAAAAGTAACAGAAATTCCGAGTGTCAGTTCCATAATAAATAACGGTTACATGGACGTTCCAGCTGTTATGCTTGATCCAGTAACCGTTACTAAAAACAATATAGATGATGTAATAATTAAATCAGGCTTCCACACATACGAAGAAGTTTATCAAAGATAAACTACACGCGGTGCATTGCAGAGAATACGCGTTCATTCATGATGTTGATTTCAACGCCCATTTCTGTGCCTTTTTTTGCCAGGTCTTCTCTCAATGCTTCAACAGTTACGTTTGCGTCATCGAGTGTAACCATCATCATCATGACAAAGTTACCTGAGAGAATTGTCTGTGTAATATCAAGAATATTAATTGAGTGTTCTGCAAGGTATGCAGATATGTTGGCAATGATACCAACTTTGTCGGATCCTACTACTGTAATAATTGCGTTCATATTCATATTATCGACATTTTTCAGTCTTTGTTCAAGATGTGTTAAGACAGATGTGATTTCTGGCCGTTATTATATATATGGCTAAAAAGACTAAATTTCATATTTCCTTTAATGCGCCGGTTACACTGGCATTCTGTTTTATCTGTACGCTTATTCTTGTTCTGGATAAGACTCTGCTTTCAAAATTCCAGATTGTTGATAACTGGTTTACGGTTCCGGGGGCAAAAGGGTCTTCTGCGCCTTTTAATTTTTCTGCTGCACTGGATTACATCAAACTGCTTTCTCATGTGTTAGGGCATACTGACTGGAATCATCTGGTTGCGAACCTTACATTCATTCTGCTTTTAGGACCTCTTCTTGAAGAGCGTTATGGAAGTGTTGCTCTTGCACTGATGATTATTGCGACTGCACTTGTAACAGGTGTTTTGAATGCATGTTTCATTCCGTCGGCTCTTCTTGGTTCAAGTGGAATTGCATTTATGATGATTTTACTTTCCAGTTTTGCTTCGATTCAAAAACACGAGATTCCGGTTTCGTTCATTCTTGTTTTTCTTATGTTTATGGGAAGGGAATTCTTTCTTGCCAAAAATCCGTCAGGAATTTCAACACTTGCACATATAGCAGGCGGACTTTGCGGAAGCCTTTTCGGATTCCTTGTAGCACCAAAATCCGTGCGCGCAAAAGAAAAAGCTGTCAGGGAACAAAAAAAGGACTCAGGTACAAACCTCGAGTCCTATGAAGAGGAACTGGCTGCTGCCCCAAAAGGAACAACCAGAACCGTTGTAAAAACCGACGATGAAACAATCGTCGGCACATTAAAATTCTAGTAATTAAGCGTGAATAGCTCTAACCTTGATTACTGTATCAAGTGCTGCGAGCTTTTCTACGATTTCATCACTTACGTTAGAGTCAACGTCTGTAAGGTTGTACGAAACTTCACCGCGAGCCTGGTTAACCATTCCTGTAATGTTGAGTTTTGCTTCTCCAAGGAATTTTGTAAAGCTTGAAATTACATCAGGAACGTTTTTGTGGAAGATGCACAGGCGTGTTCCACCAGCTGGGATTGGGTTGTCTGTAACAGTTTTAGGATAGTTTACAGAGTTAACGATATTTCCGTTTTCGAGGAAGTCTTTAAGCTGCTGAGAAGCCATTACTGCACAGTTGTCTTCTGCTTCAGGAGTAGAAGCACCAAGGTGTGGCATACAAAGTACTTTTGGATGATTCAAAAGTTCTTCTGCACAGAAGTCAGTTACAAGGCAAGAAACCTTTCCAGAATCAAGAGCAGCAATGATATCTGCATTGTTAACAAGACCACCGCGTGCGATGTTGATGATACGAACACCGTCTTTCATAGTCTTGATTGTAGAAGCATTAATCATTCCTTTTGTATCATTTGTCTGTGGAACATGAATTGTAATGTAATCAGATTTAGCGTAAACAGTATCGAGAGTTTCTGCAATCTTTACATTGTGATCAAGTGAGAGGGCAGCTTTTACAGAAAGGAAAGGATCATAACCAACTACGTCCATTCCAAATTTGATTGCAAGGTTAGCAACCATAGCACCGATAGCACCAAGACCGATAACACCAAGAGTTTTACCTTTAAGTTCTGGTCCAACAAACTGGCTCTTTCCTTTTTCTGCAAGATCAGGAATTTCATCACCTTTACCAGTAAGTGTTTTTGCCCATGCGTTTGCGCTAACCGCAGGACGGCTTGAAAGAAGAAGTGACATCATTACAAGTTCTTTAACTGCATTGGCATTAGCACCAGGAGTGTTGAATACAACGATACCTTTTTCTGTAAGTTCAGGAATAGGAATGTTGTTTGTACCTGCACCTGCGCGTGCAACAGCTTTTACGCTTTCTGCAAGCTGCATTTCGTGCATGTCAGCAGAACGAACAAGAATTGCATCAGGGTTGTTGATATCTGTTGCAACTTCATAATTGTCACGGTCAAGAACACTCAACCCGATAGCACTGATTTTATTTAATGTCTGAATTTTGTACATTTAAAAACCTCTTAATTTTTTTTATTGTCACATTGATAGTCACTTCAATATATTTTTTTTAGTGTCATGTTGAGCGGAGGCGCAGCCGGAGTCGAAACATCATTTCATCAGGATCCTTCGACTCCACTTTGTTTCGCTCAGGATGACAGTAATATATTACATTGAGTAGTGGCTCAATATGCTTGTTTCTTTGTCATATTGATAGCTACCTCAATATGATTTTTATTGTCATGTTGATAGTTACCTCAATATGATTTTTCCCGTTGTCATATTGATAGTTACCTCAATATGATTTTTCCCGTTGTCATATTGATAGCTACCTCAATATGTTTTTTTTGTTGTCATGTTGATAGTTACTTCAATATGTTTTTTTTGTTGTCATATTGATAGCTACCTCAATATGATTTTTTTCGTTGTCATATTGATAGTTACCTCAATATGATTTTTCCCGTTGTCATGTTGAGCGGAGGCGCAGCCGGAGTCGAAACATCTTTATTAAACACTAAGGTCTTTCCATTCAGGATTTTTTGTTTCAACAAGTGCATTTTTCTTTGCTCTTGTCCAGCCTTTCAACTGTTTCTCTCGCTTAATTGCATTATTAACATCTTCTGTTGATTCAAAATAAACCAATTTATGAACATGATATTTTTTTGTAAATCCTTCTATCTGTTCACTTTTATGTTCTGTTATTCTTCTAACCAAATCATTTGTCATTCCAATATACATTACAGAATTTGTGTAATTGGTTAGAATGTAAACATAATACAATAAGTACTCCTTAATAGATCCTTCGACTTCACTTCGTTTCGCTCAGGATGACAACGTAATCCAGTAGTATCCGCTTAGGATGTCTGGATTATTATCTAGTTTTCAGCTGCAAATTTCTTCATGAATTCTACAAGTGCTTTTACTCCGTCAAGAGTCATTGCGTTGTAGATAGAAGCGCGCATACCACCAACAAGGCGGTGTCCCTTAAGGTTAACAAGGCCAGCAGCTTCTGCTTCTTTTACGAACTTAGCATTGATTTCTTTTTCTTTTGCAAGAGCAGCTTTCTGTTCTGCTGTCTGTTCAGCTTCGTCAATTTTTGCAGCTTTTTTTGTTTCTTCTGTTGAGTATTTTGTAAGGAAAGGAACGTTCATCAAAGAGCGGCTTCCTTTTTCTGTTGTTGCACGGAAGAAATCGCTTGAATCAAGGAAGTTGTAAAGGTAATCAGCTTTTTCAACATTGAGCTTATTGATTCCAGCAGCACCACCGTTCTTTTCGATCCAGTGAAGAACTTTTCCAAGAACGTAGATTGTGTAACATGGAGGTGTGTTGTACATAGAATCGTTGTCAGTATGTGTTTTGTAAGCAAGCATTGTAGGTGTTCCAGGAAGACAATCTTCAACTTCAGGAATCAAATCTTCGCGTACGATTACAAGTGTAACACCTGCTGGTGCAAGGTTTTTCTGTGCGCCTGCAAAAATGAGACCGAATTTTGAAACATCAACTTCTTCAGAAAGGATACAAGAAGAAAGGTCAGCAACAAGCGGAATGTTTCCTGTTTCAGGAATGTATTCGTAGTGTGTTCCCATGATTGTGTTGTTGAAACAGATGTAAACGTAATCGTAATCACCTTCAACTTTTTCTACTCTTGGAATGTATGAGTAGTCTTTATCTTTTGAAGAAGCGATAACATCAACTGCAATACCGAGTTTTTTTGCTTCTGCAGCAGCTTTCTTTGCCCATACACCAGTTTCGATGTAAGCAGCTTTTTTGTTTTTAATACCAAGGTTCTGTGCAACCATTGCAAACTGAGTTGAACCGCCGCCCTGAACGAAAAGGATTTTGTAGTTTTCTGGAACTTTCATCAGTTTGCGAACCATTGCTTCAGCATCCTGAATAATAGGTTCATAAGCCTTTGAACGGTGGCTCATTTCCATAACAGACTGACCTGTTGTTCCGTATTCCATCATTTCTGCAGCACATTCTTTGAGAACTTCTTCTGGAAGACAAGAAGGACCTGCACTAAAATTGTAGACTCTGCTCATATTTTTACCTCTTTGTAAAAGTTATATTTGCTACCGGAATCGCACCGGTTATTGTTTACTCAATAAGTTTGTCAGGGCTGTTACAGGAGAAACATTTTCAACTGCAACTTCTTTTGGAAGCGAAAGAACCACGTTTGTGTAGTTTACGATTCCTTTAATTCCGCATTTAACAAGTCTGTCAGCCAGAGCCTGTGCATGCTGATTTTCTACTGTAAGAATTGCAAATTCAATTTTACCTGCAGGAATCACGCTTTCCATGCGGCTTGCAGGATACAGCGGAAAACTTGCACTTAAAATTTCAACGCGGTTAACATTTGCATCAAACCCAGCCACAATCGAAAACGGTGTATCAAAAAAGATGCTGTTTTCCAAAAGTGCGCCGCCAAGCTTTCCAAGACCTACAATGCAGCATTTGTGACCGCTGTTCTGTCCCTGTCCGTTTGATCCGGAAAGACCCAGACTGGTTACGATTGCCTGCTGCAGTTCTCTGACATTATAGCCGTTGGAAACGCCGCCTTTATATCCAAGTGCACAGATATCTTTTCTGATAACTGCAGAGCTCCAGCCGGTAAGTTCTGAAATCTTTACCGAGGTTACCCGTTCTGCTTTTGTCTGGTTTAATATTTGAGAAAGCTGAACAAGTCTTTTTCTGGTACTTTCGGATATCTTTAGCATAGGTCACAAATTACTGTTACAAATTTCACAGTAGAGTAGTGGTTTAAATTTATCTTGAAGGGGGATGAATGTCAATTGAATTCAGGTTTTGAAGGGACGAATTCCGCAGGAATTCAGTAGAAAAGATGAAAAAAGGCGGTTTACTGTGAAAAATATCACAATAAACCGCCTTGTATTCAGCCTTTTTTTAGTGTTTTAATTTAATGGCATCTGCCGGACATGTTTCATGGCAGCAGTAACATCTGATACATTCCTTGCGGTTAATATCAACCTGTTTACCGAATTTGCTTTTATCTTCCTTAAAGACAAGTGCCTTTGGAGGACAGATTTCAAGACATTTACCGCAGCGGATACATTTGTCATTCATAAAGTAAGGTTTTCGCTCAAAGATAAGACCTGCAAGTTTTGCAACCCAGGCAGGCATCATCTTCTGCAGTGTTTCTGAAGAACTGATGTCGTGAACTGCCTTAAATTTCGGATATTTAATCTGTTCAAAAGGAACACCTGCAGTTTTAACTTCATCCCAGGAATTAAGCCAGATTTTGCGGTCCAGCGCATCCTTAAGGTTTTTGATTTCATCAGGATAGTAACCGACTGCAGTTGAACAGATGTGGTCCAGGGCAAGAATATTGTCCGAAGCTGCAAGGAATCCAAGTTTTACAGGATCTCCGCTTCCTGGTCCTCCAGGGCCTTCCATTCCCACAATTGCGTCCATAATCGCATAACCAGGATTTGCAGCAAGGTTAAGGTCTGTAAGATAAGCCGCAAAGTCTTCTTTTTTAGGGTAGAGGAAGTGTGTCTGAGATTTTTCAAGACCGATTACAAGCCCAAAGAGGTTTTTCATTGCACCTGTGTAACTCATAAGCTGGTGGCTCTTTAATTTACTTACAGAAACAACAAGGTCAGCTTCTTCTATCTGTTTTGCAAAATCAAAACTATGCTTTAAATTTGCTTTGTCAGTTTTTACAGTTACTTTGTCAGAAAAATCAGCCCACTGGCCGCCGTTATTTACAACCTGATTATACATGCCTGTGATTTTTGCCGCAGAAGTTGAACCTGTGGCTGCAGGAGATTCTCCGACAAGTACTTTAGCTGCTCCAAGTTCAACAAAACAGCGGACAGCAGCGCCAACAACAACTGGATGTGTGCAAACGGCAAGGTCGGGTTTTTTAGGGTAGAGAATATTTGGCTTTAATAAAACTGTTTTGCCTTTTACATCTGGTGGTGGAACAAGTTCCATCATCTTCTTGATTCCCTGATAAACAAGTGTTTCATCATAGGAATCGCATTTTTCAAGTGCTACGGTCTTGGTCATTGTTAACCTCCATTATTAAATAGAACAAAGTTTAAAATTCAGACAGCTGTTTCTTTTCCCACTCCGGTGTTGTCTGGTCGTTCAAATATTCAAGTACATCTTTTTTAAACTGCTGTTCTACAGATGCTTTATATTTTGCAATTTTACTTACATAAATCAAAGTTGATTTCGGGGTCTGGTTTGCCTTGATTCTTGCAACCCCCGCATTGTACATGGCAACGGCAACAAGATCATCGTCTGCCTGTTTTCTGCACCATGCAAGATGTTTCATTCCGTAGCGGGCACTTGTTTCCGGGGCAAAAAAATCGTCTTCTTCAAGATGAGGAAAAGATTTATCGTTAAGCTGAAAAAGTCCTCTGTCTACAGAACCGTTTGTGTTTGTGTTTTTTGCGGTTGCTTTAAAACGGCTTTCGGTGTGGCACAACGCAAAAGCTAAAGGCAGGGGAATGTTTTCTCTGTTGGCAGCTTCGATAATGGTAAGTGCGATTTTCCGGTTGCCTGTAAATCTAAAGTAGAATAATTCAACTGCGGCTTTTGTCTGCGGGTTACGGTAAAGATCAAGGCCAATATCGCCGCTTACAGTTCTGTCAGATTCCAGGATTTCCCGCAGGTAATTGCGGCTTTCGTTAATGGAATAAAGCTGAGAAGTATTTGTTTCAAGTGAATCCGCAGTGAATGAAATTTCAAGTGCTGTCTGAGTTGCAGCCTTTACTGGCGTGAAATTTTCCTGCCCTGAAATGTCTGTGTTTTGTTTTTCGCTTGCAGGAAGAAAGACCGCAATGGTAAGAGAAATTACCAGTAATAGTCCGGAAAGAATGAGGGAACCTCTGGCGGTTGTCGAGAAACTGGAACTGTCCTGTGGTTCAATAATCATTCTGCCGGCCTTAAAAAGTCATTACATCACGCAGACATTTTCTTTGCCGTCAGATTCCGCAGAAACTGCATCAGCATAAGAAGCCTGGCTTACAAAGAAAATATACTGTTTGTGTTTTGGATAAAGTTCATCAATATAGTATGCAGCTTTTGCTTCTACGCCGCCGCAGTATTCATCAGGAATTGCAAACCCGGTAACGCTTGTGCAGTCCTTGATGCGGCGTGCAGTGTGTTTACAGCAGGCAACATAATTGCATACAGCATCATTCTGTAAATCTCCGCCGGCAATTTCTGCACTTTTCGGAACAACCTTAACTACTGCAAATACATTTTTTTCTTCAAGTGCTTTAAGGCAGTCACGAAGGCCGGCAAGAAAGGCTTCGTCATAAACTTCAGGTTCAGATTCAACTTTTGACTGCGGAATTTCCAGCAGGTAAATTGTATCAGCAGCAGCACCGGCATCAAGTTTTGACATGTCATCAATTTTTACAAAGTCTGCACAGTTATAAGTTTTAGTATTATCAATAGAAATAAGTTTCTGGTCTTTTACAGCAAATAATGCATCGAGTTTCATATTGTCCTGCTTGTGAATAAAAAAGCCTCTATGCATGGTAAGGCATAAAGGCTCTTTTTTAGATTTGTTATAATCAGTAAATTCTATTCAGTAAGAATCTTAATAACTTCAGCCTTGTCCTGTGTTTCAAGAATCTGCTGGCGTTTATCTGCACTCTTGAAGAGCAAAGAAACTTCAGCAAGGAACTGAAGGTGTGGACCAGTCTTGTTAACTGGTGAAAGTGTCATAATAAAAATACGGCATGGTTCCTGATCCAAAGAATCAAAATCAACCGGATTGTCTGAAATACCAATGCAAGCAACAAGATCAGTAACTGTATCTGTCTTTCCGTGTGGAATAGCAATTCCGTGTTTCATACCAGTAGACATCTTGCGTTCACGATCAAGTACACATTCACGAGCTGCAGCCTTATCTGTTACTTTTCCTGCACTGATAAGGATATCGAGCATTTCGTCAATAATTTCTTCTTTTGTTTTACCCTTAAGGTGAAGATTAACTGTTTCGGGTACTAATACTGTTCTTAAGTCCATAATAATAGTTTATTTTCACTCCATTTAAAAGTCAAGTGTATAATTTGCTATTTTTAGCAATTTTTTGTTGTCAATTTATTCAAGAATCTGTCCGGCATCAGAAGCTGCATCAGATGGAACAAATCCGTTGCAGGCACTGCTCCATACAGGTTTTGCAAGTTTATAACTGAATGGCTGAACTTTTTCAAAGTCCGGAAGCCATTGTGTGTCGCTGACTAAATCCTGGTAGAACAGGTATTCAAAATCGTAAGCGTCAATTAAGTCCCTGAGGTCTTCGTCTTCCTGTGTGTTTACAAGGCGGTTTTCAAATTCGCTCAGGGAATTCTTCCTTTTGGCAAGCAGCTGTTCTTCTTCTTTAAAAGGAACGGGAGTGTACTGGGACATCAGCGAAATTATTGCACGCCCGTCTGCATTTTCAGAAAGCCAGCTTAAGGTTTCGGCAGTGTCTTCAAATCTTCCCGGTAAAAAAAGGTGACGGATGATTACGCCGCTTTGCATTTTTTCGCGGGTTGTTTTTTTGCCGGTTTCTTTATCTGTGCCTTTGACTTCTTTAAGCTCAAGGGGATTGTTTTCTATCATCCATTTGATTGCTTTTGCTGCAACTTCAGGATAATCCTTTGCAAGGAACAGTTTTTCGGAAAGTGAAGAATTTAAGGTTTTGAGGTCCGGAAGCCAGATTGTTACAAGACCACGCAAAAGTTCAAGGGATTCAACTGATTCGTAAGCGCTTGAGTTCCAGCAGACAGGAATTGTAAGGCCTGCATCTTTTGCCGCCCTTAAATATTGCGCAATAAGAGGAATTGCATGGCTTGCAGTAACGATGTTTATGTTTTCTGCGCCAAGGTTCTGCAGATCAAGACAGATTTTTACGAATTCAGCGCAGTCAACTTTTTTGCCGACGCCTTTCTGGGAAATCTGATAATTCTGGCAAAAAGAACAGCGCAGAGTGCATCCTGTTACAAAGATTGTTCCGCTGCCTCCAAAAACCGTTACAGGAGGTTCTTCGCCAAAATGAAGGCAGGCATTTGCAATTCTTAAATCAGAAGGTTCTCCGCAAAAACCTGTGCCGGAATTGCGGTCAGTTTTACAGTTGCGCGGACACTGGGTACATGAGCGGTAAAGTTCGTTGCAGGAATCGACAGTCATCAAAGCGCCTTTTTAGAAACAAGAACGCCCATAAGGCTCGAAAGAACATCAATAGGAAGATCGTCGGCTTCGTAACTTACTAAAGGCGCAATTTCTTTCCAGTCATTTTCTGTCAAAGCCTGAGTCTGGTCATCATCAGAAAGAAAGGCAGTAATGGCACACAGCTTGTCTACGCTTTCTGAATCAAGAGGATCCTGTCCGGCATCCATTTTAGGGCGAGCATAAGTCGAAAACCAGTAATCGCCAAGAGAACGGGGAAGGTCACCAAGACCGTAATTGTTCTGTTCAAAAAGTTTGAGAACCTGATTAACGACCTGTTCATTATTCATCGTAGAACCGCCGTTTTCTCTGCGGTTGAATTTTTTTGCTTTTTCGATATCACTGTAAAATTTTTGAATTTTATCCATAATAACCTCCGTAAAGATCAGTCACCTTTTCGTGACAAAAACAGGATGGATACAAGTAAGAGTGCAATAGTATAGCAGGCGCATCCAAGAGGAATTGCCATTACCTGACCGGCAACGCCAATAAATATGTAATTCAAAAGTTTTATGCTGTATTCACAGAAGAGAACTACAGGATAGAACATTATGTTAAAAATCAGGATGATGAAAAGCCATGTGAACTTGAATACAGTTCCTTCCTTAAGTCTGTAGTTCCAGCCCAGTACTGCAATGAACACAAGAAGAATCAGCAGGATGAACGGATAAAAGATGCTTGTCATTACAGACTGAAGAATGATTTCCTGAGAGTAACCGTAATAGTCTGCGGCAGCTTTAAGCTTTCCGATGTTCCAGAGATTCATGGTTTTTGTGTTGCCTGAACATTTTACGATAATGTCAAAATCAGTATATGGCATGGAAAGAAGTGCCTGATTAGGGCCAGTAAAGGCATTTTTGTCCTTATCAAGATATACAGGCATAACATGAACTTCTTCGCGGTTGCGGTCAAGACTGTGGAGCATTACATACGGAATTGTTGTCCATTCAGGATTAACATGAAGTTCATTAAGTTTTTCAGGAGAAATTTCTGAAGCAGACACAGCAAGCATTTTTGCATAAGGAGTGTAGACTGACTGCAGGAAAGATCCCGAAGAATTGAAAGAGAATATAAAAAGTCCTCTGAGATAGCGGACAAGGTTTCCGGTGTTGTTGATGTCTGTAATTCCATTTATAAAAATAATGTCATAGGAACCGTCAGAATGCTTAATTGAAAAGTAAACATTTTTTGCGCTTTCAAAGGAATCTTTGTCATCAGTTTCGTCAGTAAAGAAGTATTCCTGGGTCAGCTGCCAGCGCGAGATGTTAAGGTAACGGATAACATCAGGGTCGCGGGCGTATTCAAGTTTCTGGTTGTTGAGTCCCTGGAAAATATAATAGGCAGAAAGGAAGTTGCCGCTGGTCAATGCCTGGTAGCCTTTGAATTTCTGGCGGAAGAAAAGATTTGCTTCTGTAGGTTTTTCTTCCTGGGAATTGCTTAAAACATTCCATGCACGGGCAGCAAGATCCTTTGCAGTTGCAAGATTAATGTCTTTTCCGTCTGCAATCTGAACAGCACTCTGTGCATAGTAATGAGCACCAAGATAGTCGCCTGCTTCAAAGAGCCGTTCGCCTTCGTTAATAAGGTCAAGTACGGAACTTGATTTCATGCGGAAAATTTCGCTTGTGTCGATTGGAGAATTATCGTCCATGACTCCAGGCTGAATTCCGTTTGCATGATTCTGTTCAATTGATGTAAGAACGTGGTCGTCAACTATAACCTGTGCGCCTGCAATTTCTGCAAGACGAATGAGCTGGGCTGCACGAACATTTTTGCGGTCAATTTCCAGAGCTTTCTTTGCATAGAACTCAGACATTCTGGCCTGAGAAGGTTTTGTTTTTGCCTTTTCAAGATATTCTTCAGAAAGATTTAAGTATTCCTTTAAGAGGCGAGGGCGTTGAGTCATTTCGATTTTCTGGATTCTGTTCTGTGGCAATAAAATGTCGTGAACCAGAGTGAGGACAACAGTAATCATAATGGCAATAACCATTACAGCCTTGAAGCAGGAAATCACAGTATGTGAAAAACGGATTTTGGAAGGATTCTTAACGGTTCCAAAATAAATTGAAGTTCCTAAAAGAAATCCTGTAAACATGATTGAAGGTAAAAGTGTGAACAGCGCTCCAAGCCCGTTTCTTGCTCGATAGATAATCTGGGCACCAGGCATTACAGGCGCCATTTCAAGTCCAAAAAAGCCCAGGAAAAATGCAATGATTCCAAGGATAACAGTATAGATGCACAGGTTAGTAAAAATCTTTTTCATTATCAGTCATCCTCCTGTGGCTTAGTTTTAGAAACAGCTTTGTTGATGATTCCCATTAATGCAAAGACAACAATGATTACAAGATTTATGTAAAGGAAAACAGGCTGTTCAACAAGACCAAAACCTGCTCCGGCTTCGTAGAGTTTTGTGTTTATGTCGTAAATAAAATTCACCCAGGAACTTCCGTAATAAATTCTGCCAAAACAGATGGCGTTAAGTTTTACAGTAATTGTTGTTCCTACAAAAACCAGCAGAACGTTGATAAGGCGCCACTGGCTGAATGTCAAAAGTGAACAGCAGGAAAGCAATGCAACGATTATCAGGCAGAATAAAAGGTATTGAATGAATCCTGCTTTATGAGCACGTATTCCGGCGCTTGTAAGAATTGCAAAATCATTGATTGCCTGATTGAGTACGACTGGAACATCAATTGTCTGCTTAACAAGAATGTCAGAAAAGTAATCCGCATCCGGCATTTCGATTCTTGAGCCGTTTAAGATTTCGTATGTTGAAAAGTCTTCGTTCATTTCAAGGTTTTCTGGAATTGCAAGACCGTCAACCTTTCCGTCCGGGGCAACGTATGTAAAATAGTATATTTTGTCCTGTGATTTTCTGAAGTAGCCGCTTGAAAGATGATTTGACTGCGGCTGTGCAGATTTTACATAAGTATCGTAGTAAGTATAGAACAAAGGCATAAGGCCGATCCATGTTCCTAAAGAAAGAATACAGATACAGATTGAGCCTGCGATTTTGTTTTTGTGTGAATGTCTGATCAGCGAAAAAAACATGAACATCGGAAGAACCATTGCAATGACCGGAATCCCGACTTTAAGGCCGAACAGGAAGGAGCTGGCAGAGAACAGATTTAATGGCTGGCCAACAACAAAATTCAGACAGCCGTAAAAGAGCATGACAATCGCGGCACAGGCGGCAGCACCAAATATAAGGAAAATAATATAAGTAATTAAAACTGAAAAAACTGTTCTCATTATCTTAATAGAATAACATTAAACCATTACATAGTCTATGAAAATTTGTGTACCGATGATCATGTTGCCCAAAGTTTTCCACTAAGTTTTCCACAGGTAATGCACACATAAAATCAAAAAAAATCACTATACAAAGATTTTTTTTTGCAAAAAGGTATTGACAAGGGAAATTTGAGATTTTCTATTTTGTTGTATTATAAGGAATTACAGTATTATTAAAGTTGTATTTATCTGCAAAATCAAGGAATCAGGGCAGAAAATTGATAATTTCCACAAAGTGAAGGATAGAATTCCCGTGTTTTTAACATTTTATTAACAAGTTTTCCACAACCTCAGAGGGAATTTTGTGGAATTTTTTGTCAAGTACTATTCATTTAGGGGACTGGTGTAAAGTCCTGTTTTCTTAAAAGTTATGGAAGGAGTTTCAGGGCAAAAAAAAGCCTTCCGCTAAGGGAAGGCCTGTCAGTTATGAATGGAACCTTGAGTAAAGGTTAGCCCAGGAATACCTGACCCTGTGCATCAATTGCAAGAATTGATTTACATTCAGAACAGCGGAAGCGTCCGGCACGTGTTGCCTTGAGTTTTTTAGAACATACAGGACAACCGAATACTTTAGGGAATACGCTTGATACTACAGGAGCGCCGCTCTTAAGGTAAGCAATTGCATCATCTGTAGAGTTCTTGATATTGAAGAACTGGCTGAATCCCAAAAGCTGGAATACTTCGTATACTTTAGGCTGGATTTCGAGAAGAACGATATCGCCGCCTTTTGGTTTTACCATTTTAAGGAATGCTGTGAAAGAACCGATACCTGTTGATGAAACGTAGTTCAATGCAGCACAGTTAAAAATAAGATTTGTGTATCCAGCCTCAACGATTTTTGCGATGCGTTTCTGGAAGAAGCTTGAGTTATATGTATCAACGTATCCGTTAAGAACGATGCTTAAACAGTTAGGGACATCGTCAATTTTGTCCAGAGAAATTTTAAGGCTGTCGTCTTTTTCGTCATTAAAACCAGGGACAAGTGTATTATTGTTGGTCATAAGTCTCCCTCAAAATAAAAACATTTATATATACTAAAATAATACCCAAATAACATCAAATTGTCAAATTAAAATGGAAACAATTAGTGAATTTAGAGTTTTTTTAACAGTATTCAACTGTAAATTTCGGCAGAATTTGCGAATTTCTTGAGGTTTTGCTATACTTCCACCATGAACCTTAAAAATATCTGTATTGTTCTGGCTCGTCCGGAAGAAAGCCGAAATATCGGTGCTGCATGCCGTGCAATGGCAAATAATGATATCAGCTGTCTGCGCATTGTTGGTAAAAAAGAAGATTATGATGATGAACGCGTACGCATTCTTGCGATTCATGCAGTGGACCTCTGGGACCAGGCTCAGTTCTTTGATACGATTACAGCGGCAACTGCGGACTGTGTTTTTGCAGCAGGAACAACCCGCCGTAAAGGGAAAAAGCGTAAGACAAAATATCTGTATCCGGAAGAATTTGCAGCCAGTGCAGATAAGCTTACAGACGGCGGCAGTAAAGTGGCAGTCGTATTCGGTAATGAAAGAACAGGACTTACAGATGAAGAATTAAGTGAATGTACCGGCGCTGTAACAATTCCAAGCAGCGAAGATTTTGCTTCACTTAATCTTAGTCACGCAGTTCAGATAATTTCGTATCATCTGTTCAGACAGAACCAGGCTACAAACCGTGGAATTACTTCCAGCGGATGTAAGGCAGTGGATCTTGCGCGTCTTGATAAAACCGTAAACTGTATTGCAGATAATCTGCAGGAAATCGGATTCTTTAAAATTACTGGGCGTCCTGACATGGAAGAATTCTGGAAAGAAATTTTATCCCGTGCGGCTTTGACAGAGGGAGAAGCAAAGTATCTGGAAAAAATATTTATAAAAGCTGCGGGGCTTTCAAGAAAGCATGAGGCAGACTGATTTACCTTAAGTCAATGTCTTCTGCCTGTATCTGCTGATTGCTGGACATTATGCAGGCCCGCCTTATGACATTTTCAAGGTGGCGGATGTTTCCCGGCCAGGAAAAATTTTTCAGTTTTTCAAGAGCCGGCATGCTCAGTTCTTTTTCCTGGGTTCTGCCTTTCTGGCATTGTTTTGAAATAAAGTATTTTGCCAGAAGTTCAATGTCGTCCATATGTTTTGAAAGGGACGGTACTTCAATTACAATCTGTGAAATTCTGTAATACAGGTCTTCCCTGAACAGGTGCCGCTGCATCATGCTGTAAAGATCAGAATTTGTTGCAAAGATAAATCTCGCATTCGTTGTTTTTTCTTTATCACTTC
The DNA here is from genome assembly GCA_024402475.1 of Treponema sp. Lineage (GTDB taxonomy): Bacteria > Spirochaetota > Spirochaetia > Treponematales > Treponemataceae > Treponema_D. The sequence goes on from JAKSTQ010000002.1 coordinate 29,434, forward strand.
CAACCGGTCTGTAACGTCGTTCTTCAAGTGCACGCAAAAGTTTTGCCTGACAGCTGGACGGCAGTTCACCGATTTCATCAAGGAATAAAGTTCCGTTCTGGGCTGAACCGATGTAGCCTTTGCGGTCAGTCAATGCATCAGTAAAGGCGCCGCGGGTGTGACCAAAAAGGGCGGATTCAATTCCATCGGGATTTATGCTTGCGATGTTTGCCCAGAATAACGGCCCGTCTTTTTGAACGGACAGCTGGTGAAGAATCCGCGCCGCAATTGTTTTTCCTGAACCGCTTTCTCCAACAAACAGTACGTTTTCGGTTGTTTTGGCGGCTTTGTAAATCTGGCGGCGCAGGTCTTTGATTGCCGGTGAGTTCCCGATGAGCGAAGAAAATACCGGGTTGGTAGAAAGTTCAGAATCAAGTTTTATGTCGTAAGGATTTGGTGTAAGGTTTCTTGCAGGAACAAGGACGGGCTGAATATGGTCCATCAGGTTTTGTAATGTAAAAGGATAGTGCAGGAAGTTAATTCCCTGGAAGGCAGGATTTAAACAGTAATTTTTTTCATAGGTTGCGGGAGCACAGATAACAATCTGATGATTGTGAATCAACTCCAGAAAATGAACCGCAAGTCCAAAGGGCAGACGCAGCAGCGTATTGATGTCTGTCAGAAGGATTGAAGATGCCACCAGATTTATTCCGGAATAATTTTCTTTGAAATCAAGCCATAGTTGATTAATCGGGGAATCTTGAATTCCTTTGTTAAGGATTAAAAGTTCGTGCCTGGGAAGAATCACATTTTTACAGCAGGCAGTCAGTTCAGGATTCCCTGGATTTAAAGAGAGAATAAAACGTTTTTTTTTGATAGCATTTGTGGAACCTAATTAATAATTACCACGGAGCTTTGACCAAACCAGCAGAATTTTATAATACAAGTAAGGGAAAATCAAGAAAATCTTGAATGGATTTCTGAAAATTTCAGGCCAGATTTCAAGACCTTTGTCGAAAGTTTTTTCACTTACTCTTCTGATGTGATCTGAGAGAATACCGATCGCATCATGGTAGTATAAAAAGATGCTGTTTGAGAATCTGTTGCGGCGGTTGAATGCCCAGCAGTCTTTTTCTTTAATTCCTTCTGAAACAAGAACGAGAGAAGGAGAAGCTTTAAAGATTGCCTGGATGATATTGTCTTCTTCTACTCTTGGATAGTAACCGACATAGCGGCCGACAAGTGTAAGGTTAGGGAAAGTTTTGCGGACATTGCCCTGTGCCTTCTGAAGCATTTTCTTTTTACCGCCCAGAATGTAAAGAGTCTTGTAATGAGAATCCAGTACAGACAGAATGCTGATTACTGCATGGAACGGATTGTATCTGTGTGGAACAGGCTTGCCGAGAAACTGGGCACCTTTGATGATGCTTTTTGAAATCGGAAGAACAAGGTCTGCGTTTGCAACAGTCTGAGCAAATGCACTTTTTCCACGTGCACGAAGCAGTCCCCAGATCGAAAGGAATACAACCTGTTTTGCACCAGGGCTTGCAAGTAATTCAAGCGTTTCGTTTTCAAGTTCCTCAATAGGACAGATATCAACTGGTACACCAAGTAAACTTATTCTTTCAATTGCCATTGTTCGCACTCCATTACCGCGTTCTGCATGCATGCCATTCCATAAAGGCTTGCAGTTTCACAGCGTAAGATATTTATATCAAAGTGCAGCGGAATAAAATCTGCTGCCTTAAGTTTTTCAAGTTCATCGGGGCTGATGCCGCCTTCGCAGCCAACCGCCATTATTCCAAGAGCGATTTTTTCCTGACCGCATTTTGCAATGGCCTGATGCATTGTTGCACTGCCATCAGTTTTTTCGTAAAGAGCCAGCCGCAGTACGGATTTATCTTCGGCAGATTTTTCGCTGCACAGTTCTTTTATGTAGTCCAAAGCGGCCGGCAGCAGCATTGGCTGTGTAACCTTTGTATCAATGGGAGAACCGGACTGCTGCCGTGCTTCTTTTATGATGCGGTCAATGCGTTCAACACGACCGGAAGAACCGCTGCCGGTTTTTGCACAAAGACTTTTTTCGCTGCCTTTCTGAGTGTATTCACCGATAACAGGAATCACCTGCCAGACGCCGGCTTCGACAGCCTGTCTGATTATCAGTTCCATTTTCTGTGGCTTAGGAATAAACTGCAGCAGAACAAACTGACATCCGGCTTGCTTTGATTCGCCGGCACAGGAGTCATTGTCAGAAACATTGCCCTGTGTCTGGCAGACCTGCAGAATGATTTTTTTCTGCCTGTCATCGACTTTTGCAAGAGTTGTGTCCGCAGTCTGTCCGTTCTTAAAGGCAACCTTAATCATGTCGCCGGGTTTAAGACGGAGTACCTGGCGGATATACTTAAAGTCTTTATCGCCAAGTTCAATGAGACCACGGTTATCTGGCACACAGTCAGTGACAAACTGTCGCATTATTTTTTAGCTGCAGCGTCTTTCTTTGCTGCTTCTTCTTTTTCTGCAATTTCCTGAAGTTCTTTAAGTGTCTTTGTAGAGCGGACAAGTTTCTTAAAGTTTCCTTCCCTTAAAATGTTGATTGCTTCTACAAGCTGAACATCATAATCCAGGTCGTAGATAGGAGCCTTCTTTGTGCGGTTGCATTCAACACGGATAAGACGGCGCAAAAGACGCAGGTCAAGATTGTATGTGGACTGAAGTACTGATGCGTAATTTGCAATATCGTTTTCTGTCATTGCAGGATGAGCTTTGACATAGTGTTCAATTGTACGGTCTTCTGAAAGTTTGAGGAATGACTTTGTCTGTTCGTCAGTGTATTCAGGATATTTGATTTCTCTGTCCGGTGGAATTCCGATCTTGTCGATGTTTGTATCACTTGGTGTGTAGTAGCGTGCAACTGTAAGTTTTGCGCCGTCGTTCTGATTAAGAGGAACAACCTGCTGTACAGAACCTTTACCGTATGTTCTTTCTCCAACCAGGTATGCAATGTGATTGTCTTTGAGTGCACCTGCTACGATTTCAGAAGCACTTGCTGAACCTTTGTTGATGAGTACGATTACAGGTTTATTCTTTACGATTGTTGATCTTGCGTTTGCAGAGAATGTTTTGTTTTCCGAGGCAATGCGGCTCTTTGTAGAAACAACAGGTCCTTCGTCAATGAAGAAGTTTCCGATGTCGTAAGCACTGCTTAAAAGTCCGCCTGGATTTCCTCTAAGGTCAAGGATGAGGCCTGTGTATTTTTTTGATTCAAAGTTTTCGATTGCTTCCTTGAGTTTTGGTGCGGTTTCCGGAGTGAACTGGATAAGACGGACATAACCGTAATTGCCGATCATGCATGATTCAACAACAGGAACTTCTACAAGGTCGCGGATCAGTACTTTTTTGAAAGTAACCGATGCGCCGCGGAGAACTGTAACTTCTACAGGTTCGCCTTTAGGTCCGCGAAGTTTTGAAAGAACGTCTTCCATACTCATTGGAGGAGTAGGTTCACCGTTGATTTCGATGAGCTTGTCTCCAGACTGAATTCCGGCTTTGAATCCCGGTGTATTTTCGATTGGAGCAATTACATCAACATAAGCAGGATCTTCTGCTGTAGATTTGCTGCGTTTTGAAATTGAAAGGCCAACGCCGTAGAACTTACCGTTTGTGGTGTCGGTCATTCCACGCATATCCTGGCTGTCAAGGTAAACTGTATATGGATCTTCGAGGGCTTTGAGCATTCCGTCCATGGCACCTTCGTAAAGAACCTGAGGATCAATATCTTCTACATAGAATTCCTTGATGTAGTTAAACACCATGATGATGTTTTTATAATACTGCGAAATTTTATCTGTCTGAGAATTTTTGTTTGACTGAGCAAAGCAGTAAGAAACAAAAAGTCCGGATGTCAACAATACAATTGAAATGACTGCAATTCTAAAAAAACGTTTGTTGTGAGGTTTGTTATTATTTTCTTCCATAACTTGTTATTTTATTGTAGTAGGTGAGATTTTGCAAGGAAGTAATGGATTTCATTAGAATATTGTAATCTTCACATAAATATAGAACAAATTCTTTCTATATGATATAATGATAAAATGCAAATTATTCCTGTTGCCAGCGGAAAAGGTGGTGTCGGAAAGAGCCTTTTATCCGCAAACTTAGCTATCGCACTCGGTCAGAGTGGAAAAAAAGTAGTATTAGCCGATCTCGATCTTGGTGCATCAAACCTTCACCTTGTTCTCGGACAGAGTTCTCCAAAATTCGGTCTTGGAACATGGCTTACAGGTAAAGGTGACATTTCAGAAATTATTACACCTACAGAATATGAAAACGTAGACTTTATCGCAGGTGACAGTGAAATCCCGGGACTTGCACAGCTTAAGGCTCCCCAGCGTTCAAGGCTTATAAAGGCATTTAAAGGTCTTGACTGCGACTATCTTATCATTGACCTCGGAGCCGGAACTCATCAGATTATTCTTGATCTGTTCCTTCTTTCTCCACAGGGAATCGTAGTTACAGCGCCAACTACAACTGCAGTTTTGAACGGATACCTCTTCCTTAAGAATGCCGTATTCCGCCTGATGCAGTCTTCATTCAAACCAACAAGTACTGCAAGCAAATATCTTACAAAACTTAAACAGGATTCTTCAAACCTTCAGCGTCTTTACATTCCAAAAATGATAGAAGAAATCCGTTCAATTGATCCTGCAAGTGCTGCAAAGTTTGAAGAAAACATGAAGATCTTCAGACCACGCCTTATCATGAACATGATTGATGATCCTAAAGATGCAGACCGTGCTCAGAAGATTCGCCGTTCCTGCGCTCAGTACCTTGGACTTGATATCGAACATCTTGGAATCATGTACCGTGACTCTTACGAAGACAAAGCACTTCAGTCACGACTTCCGATTCTGATTTACAAACCGCAGTCAGTTCTGTCACAGGCAATTTACCGTATTGCAGAAAAAGTCCTCGCATCAGAAGCAGTGAATTTTGGTGATGACTTTTCTCCTTCCGGTGATACAGCCGCAACCTTTGAACAGGCCGCAGAAGAAGCTGCAGAAGATCTTGAAGCAAAGATGGCCGGTATCGAAGACCTGCTTGGATGCGGTGCTTTGTCTACAGGTGAACTTGTTGAAACAATCAAGACATTAAATTATGAACTTACACAGGTTCGTAAAGAAAATAACCTTCTTAAATCTAAACTTGTCCGCGCGGCACAGCAGGGCTTTAAGATTTAAGGAAACTGGAAAGTAAAAAATGAATTCACTTCTTTATATCAATTATCCTTCATGGATTCATCCAGAGATTTTCCCCGGCGTACCATTCCTTCAGCTTTTCAGATGGTATGGACTAATGTATGTATTTGCATTTGGCTTTGCGTACATGATTCTGCGCCGCGAACTTAAAGAAGGCGTGCTTGATGCAAACGGCAAAAAAGCAACAGAAGATGATATCGTAGGATTTATTGCAACAGGAATTGTTTTTCTTTTGCTTGGAGCGCGTATTTTTGCGACTCTGGTTTATGATACAACAGGAAAATATCTTAAGGCACCATGGCTTATATTCTGGCCTTTTGATGAAAACATGAATTTTACGGGGCTTGCAGGAATGAGCTATCACGGCGGATTTATCGGCGGCCTTATTGGAATGATTGTCTGGACCAGAAAAAACAAGCGCAATACCATGCAGTGGATTGATGCCATGTGTGTTGCAATTCCATGCGGATATACATTTGGCCGTCTGGGAAATTTCCTGAACGGTGAACTTTTCGGAAGAATTACAACAATGCCATGGGGAATGGTTTTTCCGGATGCACAGCAGTTCAGTATTGTAAAACCATGGGTAACAGATTTTGCAAATGCCTGCGGTATGGAAATTCCTGCGTCGGGACTTGTTAATCTTCCTCGTCATCCAAGCCAGCTGTACGAAGCTTTCTTTGAAGGAATTTTCCTTTTTGTAATTCTCTGGCTTGTACACAAGAAAAAGCCGTTCCATGGATTTATAAGTGCACTTTACACAGCCGGTTATGGACTGGTTCGTTTTGTAATAGAATATTTCAGAATGCCTGATGCAGATCTTGGTTACAGACTTGGACCTGATAAAGGTACACAGGGAGAAATCTGGCGTAATACTTCGCTGTTAAATCTTTCTACCGGACAGCTTTTGTGTCTTGGAATGATTGCAGGCGGAATTGTACTTGGATTAATCTGCTGGAAATTAAGTAAGAACAAAAAATAGCTGTCATGGCGTGAAGGTCCGGATATCTAAAAACTGACAGATATTCCAGGGATGAACGTTATGATATGGGAGAACAAAAATGACATTATACGAAGAATTACAGTGGCGCGGACTTGTTAAAGATACAGCAGGTGAAGATATCGCAGATAAAATCAACTCAGGAAACATTACTTTTTACTGGGGAACAGATCCAACAGCAGACAGCCTTCACCTTGGCCATTATTCATCACTTGTAACTGCAAAGCGTCTTGCAAATGCAGGTCACCATCCGATTCTTCTTGTAGGCGGATCGACAGGTCTTATTGGAGATCCACGCCCTACAGCAGAACGCGAAATCATGGCTAAAGAAAAGCTTCAGAAAAACATGGACGGAATTAAAGCCCAGGTTGATAAGCTCTTTGGCGGAAAAGCAGAAATCGTAAATAACTACGACTGGACAAAAGATTATTCTTACCTTGACTTCCTTCGTGACATCGGTAAGTACATCAACGTAAACTACATGCTTGCAAAAGACATCATTAACCGCCGTCTTGAAACAGGTATTACATACGCAGAATTTTCATACACACTTTTGCAGGGTTATGACTTCCTTCACCTGTTCCGCACAAAGAACTGTATCATGCAGGCAGAAGGTGCTGACCAGTGGGGAAACATTACAACAGGTCTTGAACTTATCAAGAAGATTGAAGGCAAGGATGCTTATGGTTTTACAATGCCTCTTGTTCTTGATAAATATGGAAATAAATTCGGTAAGTCAGCAGGAAACGCATTGTGGCTTGACCTTAACAAAACTTCAAGCTACGAACTTTACCAGTACCTTATCAATGTTGATGATTCAATGGTAATCAGCTACCTTAAGATTTTTACATTCCTTACAAAAGAACAGATTGAAGATCTTGAAAAACAGAATGCAGAACATCCTGAACTTAGAGAAGCACATAAAGCTCTTGCCCGTGAAATCATCACTGACCTTCATGGTGCAGCAGAATACGAAAAGGCAGTTGAAATCAGTAAGGCATTGTTCTCTGGTGATATTAAGGGACTTTCACTTAAAGATATCGAAGCTGGATTCCGTGATGTTCCTACTATCGAAATTTCCGGCGAAATGACACTTATGGATCTTATGGTAAACAATAAGGTTGTTCAGAGTAAACGCGAAGGAAGAGAATTCCTTACAGCAGGATCAATAACACTAAACGGTGACAAGGTTTCTGACGAAAATATGATGATAACTAAAGATATTGCCATTGAAGGTAAGGTTATCGTACTTCGTCGCGGTAAGAAAAAGAATTATATTGTAAAATTTTAGTTTTTTACTGTAACTGTTTGTGAGTTTGACACTTTTTAAATATAAGTGTTATAATATTAAGACTATCCCAAAAGAGGCTGGAGAAAAAAGTGTTTAATAAGAGTGGTTCGCGTAGAAAGAATGAAAAATCTTTTGCGAATTCTTCAGAGAATAAATTTTCCTATAAGATAAAAAACTTTTTCTCAAAATTTGTTCATATTTTTGACAATAAGCTCACAATTATGATCGTTCCTCATGAAAAGGGAAAGGTTGTAAACTTTCAGACAAACGTTCTTGCAATGGGGCTTGCAGTAATTATTATTGCAGGTATCCTGTTCTCGTTTATTTTCTTCAATAGAAATGCAGTTGTAAGCAGCATCGAAATTGACCGCCTGTTTGCAGAAAACCGTCAGACAATGGCGAGCCTTGATGAATTGCGTGATGAAAACAATAACCTTTTGCAGACAGCAAAAAGATTCCAGTCATCACTTTCTCAGTCACTTTCGCTTTTAGGTATCGAACAGGCTTCTACAGTTTCAAATAATAAACCTGGTAACAGCGACCTTAATTCCCTGTTCAGTACAGAAGAACTTGCAGCAGGTTCACTTAAAGAAGCAGCAGATATCCGTCAGTTGACTTCTTATCTTGAAAGTGCAGTTCAGCCGATTGAACAGATCGGTAAAATGCTTGAAACACAGAACTCTCTGTTCAGTGATATTCCAAGTATCTGGCCGGTACGCAGTCCTCAGCTCCACGTTTCAATGGCATTTGGTCCGATGATTCACCCGATTACAGGTCAGTGGTATGTTCATAAAGGAATCGATATGTCTACATGGCGTTCCGGTGACCCGATTTATGCAACAGCAAAAGGACAGGTTGTTAACGTAAACTATGACTCAGGTTATGGTATTAACGTAATCATCAAGCACAAACACGGTATTTATACCCGTTACGCACATATGAATGCAGCTGATGTAGAAAACGGTGAATTCGTTTCTCAGTATCATCAGATTGGTATTATCGGTAACACTGGTGTTACTACTGGTCCTCACCTTCATTACGAAGTTCACATTGGTTCTGATGTTGTAGACCCTATAAAATATCTTAATATCAGGTACAGATAGTTCATGGCTAATTTCGAAGATTTTTCTATCAAAACAATTGTAGCAGACGGTTCTGCATTCTCCGGAAATTTAAAAGTTACCGGTGGTCTTATGATTGACGGTGATATTGATGGAAATCTTGAAACAACAGGAAACATTCTTATTGGTGAAAAAGCCCGTATCCGCGGAAATGTTGTTGCTAAGAGTGCAATTGTAAGCGGAATTGTAATCGGTGATATTACCGCTCCTGATGGAATCAAACTTAATTCAACTTCTACCGTAATCGGTGATATTTCTACACATAAACTTCAGATTGCAGATAAAGTGATTTTCCACGGACATTGTATATCTCTTCCTGACGAAGAAAAATACCAGAAGGAAGTTGTTCTTCAGAATCAGTCTAAAGAAATCAGAAACAGGGCGTTCGGACGATGAACACTGTAGACCCTGCATCAGGATCTCTTTATCTTGCTCAAACTCACGCAGCACAGGCGCAGGTAGCAAAAGATGCCCGCAAACAGGATAATATCAAGGGTACAAAATCATTCGGGAGCCTGTTAAAGGCTCAGAACGAAAAACAGGCAGCTGATTTTCAGTCGCTGGACGGACTTCCTCCGGAACTGATGCAGATGTCCCAGGAAGAAGCAATAGTTCTTCTTAAGGATGAACTGGATGCAGCCGGGAATGATATTACAATTAATGCGACACCTTCTGCACTGGAACGATATAAGAAAGCAGTTACCAACTTTGTAAAATACATCGAAAAAAATTATACGACAGAGCAGATTACTTATAAGGCAAAGGACCGTAGAACCGGAAAATGGGGAACAAGACAGCGCCTTCTGGTAGTGGCTATTAATGAAAAGCTTGATAAGCTTGCAAATGATGTCATGTACAATCATCTTGATAAAATTAAGGCTCTTAAGAAAATTGGAGAGATTAACGGGCTTATTATAGACTTGCTTGCAGCATAGGAATATAATTGGAATTACATTATGAGTGATATTTTTGAAAACGATATAGATCAGGATAATGACCTTTCTGGACTCGAAGACAATGCCGGCGTTGATATCGGTGATACTTCGAATTATGTCTATAAGGAACCGCTTTACCGCCTTAAGCTGGAATATTCCTGCGAAGGCATTTATGCCAATGTCGAAAACGATGAGGAATTTGAAGCCGGCGATTATGTAATTGTTCCGACCCGTTATGGTAAGGATCTTGCAAAAGTTCTTGGTAAGGCAAAAACTCCGGTTGGAATCAAGCCGGATGATGTAATTATCATTGACCGTAAAGCAACAGAAGATGACCTGAAACGGGCTGCAGAACTTAAAGAAAAAGAAATCGATGCTTTTAAGGTTTTTAAAGAAAAAGTAGCACTTCATAAACTTGATATGAAGCTTATTTCTACACATTTCCTGCTTGAAGAACAGAAAGCGCTTTTCTTCTTTAGTGCAGATAACCGTGTAGACTTCCGTGAACTGGTTAAAGACCTTGTTTCTGTATTCAAAATGCGAATTGAACTGCGCCAGGTTGGGGTACGTGATGAATCCCGCATTACAGGTGGACTTGGAGTTTGTGGACGACCATACTGCTGCCATGCCGTAAGTGATAAACTTCGCCCGGTATCAATCCGTATGGCTAAAGACCAGAACCTTTCGCTTAACTCAATGAAAATTTCAGGCCAGTGCGGCAGACTTTTGTGCTGTTTGAGCTATGAATTCGACTATTATGCAGAAGCCCGCAAGAATCTTCCAACAGAAGGCGTTCATATTTTCTATGACGGAACAAACTTCCGCATTACAGAAATCAATGCCCTTACAATGATGATTAAAATGAGTGGAGAAGACGGCCGTCTGATAGAAGTTAATGCAAAGAGATTTGTAAAAGAAGGAAACAGATGGAAAATTAACTGATAGTTTGTATTATCAATAAACATTTCCGGTTTAAATACAAAAAGGCTGTACATTATGAAGTGATTATTCACAACATAACGGACAGCCTTTTATATTTTCAATTAGTTGGGCCAGTTTTATTATTCGGCAAAAGTTACAACCACAGAGTTTTCTGCGTTTGAATATGGTGCCGGAATGTATTTGTCAGCGTGCCAGTCGTTTTCCCATTTGTGTCCGTCAAGAAGGTAACGGAACTGGTATTCGCGTCCAGCTTCCAGTGAAAGTTTAACGGAGAATGAACCGTCTTTTGCTTTTTTGAGTGGAGTTTCAGTTGCGCTCCAGCAGTTAAAGTCACCTGCAAGGTTAATTGTTTTTGAATCGCCTGCAGCTTCTTTAGAAACTGTAAAAGTTACTGTGCACTTTTTTTTGTCTTTAGAAAAAGTTTTTGCTAATGCCATAATGTTGTCCTTTATTAATTGGATGAACTGATTAGTAATTGTTTTAATAACAGCAAAGTGTTATAGTAAGTTTACAATAAATGGGTATTTGGCTCAATAGGTTTGAGTTATTGGAGACCTTGCGTGCCCGTGCCCAAAATTAAATTTTATAGTGATTCTACAGTCACTAACGGAAATTATCGTTTCCAAAGGAGCTCGTATGAGTAACGAAAACTTTTTGTTCACTTCAGAATCTGTAAGTGAAGGACACCCAGATAAGGTGTGTGATCAAATTTCGGATGCAGTTCTTGATGCTTGTCTGGCAAAAGATCCTGACAGTCATGTAGCCTGTGAATGTTTTACATCAACAGGATTTGTACTTGTCGGTGGGGAAATCACAACAAAGTTCAAGGAACTGGATGTTCAAACTATTGCGAGAGATGTTGTTCAGCGAATCGGTTATACAGACGCCGATTATGGACTTGACTATAAGTCTATGGCTGTTTTTAACGCAATTCATACTCAGTCACCGGACATCAACCAGGGTGTTGTAGGTAAGGGACTTAAGAAATTCAAGGGACAGCAGGGAGCAGGAGACCAGGGAATGATGTTTGGTTTTGCCTGCAACGAAACTCCTGAACTGATGCCGGCACCGGTAATGTACAGCCACAAAATCCTTTTGAATGCCGCAGAACAGAGAAAAAGCGGAAAAATCAACTGGATGAGACCGGATGCAAAAAGCCAGGTAACAATTGAATATAAAGACAATAAACCTTTCAGAATTGATACTGTAGTTGTTTCTCATCAGCATAATCCAGATGTTAAATACGAACAGATTGAATCAGATATTATCGAAAAGGTAATTAAACCGGTACTTGAACCAACAGGACTTCTTGATAAAAAGACAAAATACTTTATTAATCCTACAGGACAGTTCATTGTAGGCGGACCACACGGAGATTCAGGTCTTACAGGACGCAAAATCATCGTAGATACTTATGGTGGTATGGGACGCCATGGAGGAGGAGCTTTCTCTGGAAAGGACCCTTCAAAGGTAGACCGTTCTGCAGCATATATGGCACGCTACATTGCAAAGAATATTGTAGCAGCTGATCTTGCGGACAGAGCAGAAGTTCAGCTTGCATATGCAATTGGTGTACCATTCCCGGTTTCAATTATGGTAGATACATTCGGAACAGGAAAAGTTAATCCGATTGTTCTGAACAAAGCCGTAGAAGAAGTATTTGACTGCACACCGGCAGGAATCATCAAGACATTGAAGCTTAAGAAACCTGTTTATTCACCAACAGCAGCTTACGGTCATTTTGGTCGTGAAGAATTTGCATGGGAAAAAACAGACAAAGTTAAGGCTTTGCTTAAGGCTGTAACAAAATAAGGCAGACCTTAGAACAGCAGTATGACACTTTTATCGGAAAAAGAAATCGTTACGGTTTTTGAGCGCTTTAAGAAGGCAAATCCAGAACCAAAATCGGAACTTGAATATAAAGATCCGTATACGCTTCTGGTGGCAGTCGCTTTGAGTGCTCAGACAACCGATAAAAGTGTCAATAAAGCCACAAGAGAACTGTTCAAGGTGGCAGACACACCGGAAAAAATGATTGAATTGGGCGAAGAAAAACTTACTGAGTATATTCGCTCAATAGGTCTGTATAAAAACAAAGCAAAACATGTGATAGAAATGAGCCGGATGCTGGTGAATGAATTTAATTCACAGGTACCACAGACCCGGCAGGAACTTGAAAGGCTTGCAGGGGTAGGACGAAAAACAGCCAACGTCGTCCTGAATGTAGTATTCAATAAACCTACAATGCCGGTTGATACACATCTGCTTAGAATCAGTCCGAAAATCGGGCTTGCAGAAGGTTCAACGCCACTAGAAATCGAAAAAGAACTTGTCGAACGGATTCCACAGGAATATATGATGCATGCACATCACTGGCTGATTCTGCATGGAAGGTATGTCTGTACAGCAAAGAATCCAAAGTGCGGCGAGTGCATGATAAATGATATTTGTAAACATAATACAGGGGAGTAAAATATGAACGAAGAAATTGTTGAAGAAGTTTCGGATGCAGCAAAAGGAATGACAGTTATCGAAGCTGGAAAAAGCGCAACAGAAACAGTAGTAGAAGGTGCAAAGCCATTTATTGACTGGCTTACAAAATTCTGTACATGGGACAACCTCTTTAAAATTATTGGAGCAGTTGTATTCCTTTTTATAATCTGGGCAGTATGCAAGCTTTGTGTTAAGTATGTAAAGAAAATTCCTGCAGAAAAACTTTCTCCGCAGCGTTCAATGATTTTGACAAAAGCAATAAAGTATTTGTGTTACTTTTTAATGTTCGGATACATTTTGAGTTTGTTTGGAATTAAGCTCAGCGCAATCTGGGGAGCAGCCGGAGTTGCCGGAGTTGCACTTGCATTTGCGGCACAGACTTCTGTAAGCAACGTAATCAGCGGAATTTTTATTCTTGCAGAAAAGACAATGCGCGTTGGAGACCTTGTAACAATCAACGGAGACACAGGAATTGTAGATTCAGTTGAACTTTTGTGCGTTAAAATCCGTACACTGGATAATCAGATGATTCGTATTCCAAACTCTACAATCATCAACAGCAATATGCGTAACACAAGTTATTTTGAACAGCGCCGAATGAGTATTGAAGTAAGTGTCAGCTATGATACAGATCTTGATAAGGCACTTAAAGTTCTTGCAACAGCACCAGCTTTGTGTCCTGCAGTTCTTAAGGATCCGGCACCACTTGTATGGTATGATAAATTTGATGCATCAGGAATTAACCTTACTCTTGCAGTCTGGTTCAAGTCGGCAGATTTCCTTGACTGTAAGAATCAGGCATATGTTGCTGTTAAGAAAGTATTCAATGATGCAAAAATTGAAATTCCTTACACAAAAATTGATATTAACATGATTAATGAATCTGCGGCTTCTGAAAAAAAAGCAGCAGCAAAAATTGTTAAGAAACCCGCTGCAAAAAAGACAGCAAAGAAATAAATGACAGACGAAGAATTAGACAAAAGATTTATTGATCTTGAAACAAAGTTTGCCTATCTTGAGGATTTTGTTCAGAAGCTGCAGGAAGTGACAGTAGAATATTCCAGAGAGATAGACAAATTGAAATTTGAGAATAAGCTTATGGCAGAAAAAATGGAAGATCTTGCCAATTCAGAAGAAATTCCAAACCGTAAGCCGCCTCATTATTAATTTAGTGTGCATTAGATAAATCTGGTAACCAAAATGAAAAGACTCGAAATCCTTTATGAAGATGCAAATATAATCATTGTAAACAAACCTGAAGGTCTGCTTACAACAGGTTATAACGGCAGTCATACCAAAACCGCAGTGAGTATACTTGAACAGATTCTTAGAAAGACAGGAAAATATTCTGCAAAGTATAAACCTCTTTGTGTGCATCGCCTTGACCGCGAAACCAGCGGAGTCATGATGTTTGCAACAAATGAGCGTGCTCAGAAAATCATAATGGATAACTGGCATAAAATGGTTACCAGCCGTAAATATCGTGCCCTTGCCGAAAATAATTCCCGTAAACCGATTGCACCCCAGGGCGTGATTGAATACCCTTTAGCCTATAACGCATACAATATTGCTTATGTTCCTAAAGACCCTAACGCCTGCAAAGACCTCGTGCGCGCGAAAACAAATTACAAAGTAATTTGTTCCGGCAAGAGGTTCACGCTTTTTGAACTGGAACTGGATACCGGCCGAAAGAATCAGATCCGCGCCCATCTGGCGTTTATGGGATATCCTCTTGCCGGCGATAGGAACTATCGCGCGCGCACGGATGTATTGAACCGACTTGGATTGCATGCAGTGAGCCTTGAGTTTGATCATCCATTCACCCATGAACATCTTAAGTTTGAAGTAAATGAGCCTGAAGAATGGAAAAGCTTTTGCGGCGGAGAAAAGAAAACTCAGTTTGACAAAAATTCCAAGTCGCGATAAACTAACAAATGGTAGTTTATAAGGGAGGCGTGATTTCACATGGATGTGATTTCATGAAATATAAATGGCTCGACAGATCATTACGAAGGAAAAAATAATTGATGCTGCGTTGTTCTGTGCCTTTGATAAAGGTATGGGCGAAACTTCACTTAATGACATTTCAAATTATCTTTCTATAAAAAAAGCCAGCCTTTATAACCACTTTTCAAGTAAAGAAGAGATGCTTTCTTCTTTGTACACTTACTGTTCTGATTATTATTCAAGGGTAAATCTGATTTCTGATGAACAGATGGAACTTGCTGCGACTGCTCCTGAAAAAACATTCAAGGCTGCTGCTGTTGATTTTATCAAGCGTCACGAACAGGAACCCGTTTTCCAGATTTATACTTTCATCAATTCTGAAAAATTCTTTAAGAAAGAAGTGATGTCGATTTTTGCTGAACAAATTGCAAAAATCGGAACTCAATGTGAACTGTTTTTAAAGATGACTGCAAAAAATTCCGGGATGGACGGTTCATCCGTAAAGAAGGAAGCAAAATATTTCTGTGCCGGTCTTTATGCAATGCTTGATTCTTACCTTTGTGCCCGCAAAGAAACCATCAGACAGAATCCTGAATGCGGTATTGGCTCGCTGTTTGCCCTTCCTAGTGATGATACTCTGCTCCAGGAAATCTCAAGATACGCTGGCTTTGTTATTACCAAGTTTATAAAAAAAGATTAATTCTTCTATAATATAGTCTGAAAATCAAAATAAATTTTTCGAAAAAATCCTAAAAAAAGGCAAAAAAATCAGTAAAAAGTATTGTTCAAATGGGGTATATGGGGTATGTTTACCCATACAACCGCATTCGGTTTAAGAACGGACATGAGAGCTGCTGCATTTATTGCAGTGGGTTCGGCTATTTGTTTTTTATCACAACTTCTTGTAATGGAGAAAGTAGATGATTACAGAAAATTCTGCAAACACCAATCAGTATTACATTACCAGACAGGATTCCACAGAATCCAACGCCAGAAGTTACCCTAGAAAATTTCCTTTTGCTCTTGCAAAGGCACAGGGTTCATGGCTCGAGGATGTCGAAGGGAACAAATATCTGGATTTTTTGTGCGGAGCTGGTACTCTCGCACTTGGACACAATGACCCTGAAGTAAATCAGGCCATGATGGATATGATCGCCGGCAACTTGCCGTTACATACGTTGGATCTTACAACGCCTGTAAAAGATACATTCGTTCACACATTGCTTAACCTCTTGCCCGGCGAACTTAAGGACAACGCTAAAATTCAGTTCTGTAGTCCTAGTGGTACGGACGCCCTTGATGCGGCTATTAAACTTTGTAAGACTGCAACTGGTCGATCAAGTGTAATCGCATTCAACGGTGCATTCCATGGAATGGGACATGGTGCCCTTTCTCTTACAGGTAACTTGAACGCAAAGACTAAAGTTAATTCTTTGATGCCTGACGTTCACTTTTTGCCTTATCCTAACAGCTACCGCAATCCTTTTGGTATTGACGGAGAAGCTGGCGTTGATGCAGTTTGCACATATTTTGAAAGAGTTCTCAAGGATCCTGAAAGCGGAATTACAAAACCTGCTGCCGTTATTCTTGAAACAATTCAGGGAGAAGGCGGTGTAAATCCTGCTCCTGTGAAATTCCTTCAGACAGTTAGACGCGTAACTAAAGAACTTGATATTCCGATGATCGTTGATGAAATTCAGTGTGGTATCGGACGTTCAGGTAAATTCTATGCTTTTGAATGGGCTGACATTGTTCCTGATGTTATTCTTTCTTCAAAAGCTATTGGCGGAAGCCAGCCTTTGTCTGTAGTTATCTACAACAAAAAACTTGACGTTTGGGGTCCTGGTGCACATACAGGTACATTCCGCGGTAACCAGCTTGCTATGAAAGCAGGTACTGTTGTAATGAACCGTGTTTCTAAACCTGACTTCCTTGCTGAAGTAACAGAAAAAGGTAAGATCGTTCAGGACAGAATGAACGCACTTAAAGAAAAGGTTTCTATTATTGGTGACGTTCGTGGTAAAGGTCTTATGGTTGGTATCGAAATCGTTGATCCTAACGGTGAACTCGATCCATTCGGACAGCCTGCTCCTAGCGGTGAACTTGCTGCTGCTATTCAGAAAAAATGTTTTGAAAATAAGCTTGTAATGGAAAAGGGCGGCCGCGGCGGATCAGTAATGAGATGTCTTTGTGCTCTTAACGTTACTAAAGAAGATCTTAACAAGGGTCTGGACATTCTTGAACAGGCTATTATTGAGGTAAATGCCGGTGCAAAAAAATAGTCTTTTTTTGACCGACGATGCTGATTCAAAACAGGCATATCTTGAAATCATTCAAAAGACTGCTAAAGCCGTTGCTGAGTCTTTCAGTAACGGTAAAGCCTATGACGGACCTGAACCTTTTGACTTAAAGAAAGAAATTGCTTCTTATTCAATTCTTCCTGAAAAAGGTTTAGGTTACGACAAGGTTCTTGCAGATCTGTCTAAATCTGTTCTTCCTAATTTTGTAAGACCAGCCAGTACTGATTACATGGCTCACCTGCATTGTGCTTCTCTTCTTGAAGGCATTGCATCTGAACTTATTATCGGTACTTACAACCAGTCTATGGACTCATGGGACCAGGCTCCTGTTGCAACTGAAATTGAAGTTGAAGTTGTAAAGCAGCTTTGTGCTCTTTATGGTTTTGACCGTGAGACCAGCGACGGCGTTTTCACAAGCGGCGGAAGTCAGTCTAACATGACTGCTCTTCTTTTGGCTCGTGACTGGTTCTGTAAAACTAAGTTGAATTACGATGTTAAAAAATTCGGGCTTCCTGAAAATTACAGAAAGTTCCGCCTTTATACTTCTGAAATCAGCCATTTCTCAATGGAAAAGACCTGTCATATCATGGGTCTTGGATACGAAGCTGTTGTTAAAGTTCCTGTTGATTCACGCCAGAAAATGGATCTTGCTGCCCTTAAATCTTTGATTGAGAAAGATAAAGCTGCAGGAAACATTCCTTTCTGTGTTGTAGCTACTGTTGGAACTACCGATTTTGGTTCAATCGATCCGATTAACGAAATTGCAGCTTTGTGTGCTGAAAACGGAATGTGGTGTCATGCTGATGCTGCTTACGGTAGTGCTGCTGTTTTGAGCGACAAATACCGCTGCCGCATTGCTGGAATCGAAAAAGTTGATTCTGTTACTGTTGACTTCCACAAGATGTTCTTCCTTCCTGTCAGCTGTTCGGCTGTTTTGATTAAGCGTGCTGAAGACTTTGAACCTCTTGAACTTCATGCTGATTACCTTAACCGCGAAGAAGACGAAGAAGACGGTTATACAAACCTTGTTGGTAAGTCTATGCAGACTACCCGCCGTGGTGATGCCCTTAAGGTTTGGGTAAGTTTTCAGACTCGCGGTAAAGACGGCTGGAATGAACTTATCAATACTTGTGTTGAAAATGCATTGTATCTGTACAATGTTCTTAAGTCTCGCAGTGAATTCAGCGTTGTAACTGAACCTGAATTGAGTTCTGTAGTATTCAGACTGGTTGATTCTTCACTTTCTGATGAAGCTAATGATGAAATCAACAAGAAAGTTCGCCGTGCTTTGATTCACGAAAAAGGCGTTGTTATCGGTCAGACTGTAGTTAACGGTCGTGTTCATCTTAAATTCACCCTTTTGAATGCACTTATGACACACGAAAAGCTTGATTCCCTGCTTGATACAATTGCTGGATTAAAGTAAGCAAAATTATCCTGTAGTAAAGGAATTAAAATTCTTGTAAAAACTCCTGCAAGTAAATATAATGTCTTGCAGGAGTTTTTTATTTATGAAAATCGAAACAAAATGTCTGCATTCAGGCTATGAACCAAAAAACGGAGAGCCTCGAGTTGTTCCTATCGTACAGAGTACAACTTATAAATTTGATTCCTGCGATCATGTCGCAGCACTTTTTGACAAACCTACTGAGTTTATGTACTCTCGCTTTGCAAACCCTACCTGTGAAGCCGTAGAAAAGAAAATTGCAGACATGGAAGGTGGCGTTGGCTGTATGCTTACTTCAAGCGGTCAGGCAGCAACACTTTTAAGTGTTTTGAACCTTTGTTCTGCCGGTGACAGTTTTATTGCTTCTTCAAGCATTTACGGCGGAACCATTAACCTTTTTGGCTTTACTCTTAAAAAACTTGGTATCGAAGTAATCTGGGTTGATGTTGATGCTGATTACGATACTATCTGTAAGGCAATTAAACCTAATACAAAATGTATTTTTGGTGAAACAATTGCTAATCCTGCCCTTACTGTTTTTGATTTTGAACTCTGGGCTAAAGCTGCTCATGACAATAACATTCCGCTTATCGTAGACAATACTTTTGCAACACCTTATCTCTGCCGTCCGTTTGAATGGGGCGTTGATATCGTTGTTCACTCTACAACAAAATATATGGATGGTCATGCTGTTCAGGGCGGCGGTGCTATCGTTGATTCTGGTAATTTTGACTGGGAAAAAGCTTATAAGGCTACCGGTAAATTTGCTGACATGATTGAACCTGACGAAAGTTATCACGGCCTTAAATATGTTGGTGATTTTGGAAAAGCTGCTTATATCGTTAAGGCTCGTACTCAGCTTATGCGTGACTTTGGATGTTATCCTGCAGCTCAGAGTGCATTCTATCTGAATCTTGGTCTTGAAACTCTTGCTGTTCGTATGCCTCGTTACTGTGAAAATGCAAAGGCTGTTGCTGAACACTTTAAGAAATCTGACAAAATTGCAAGCGTAACTTATCCTGGCCTTGAAGATGATAAATACCACGCAAAGGCTCAGAAATATCTTCCTCTTGGATGTGCCGGTGTTGTTTCTATTTCCATTAAGGGTGGTCGTGATGCGGCTGTTCGTTTTATGGACGCACTTAAACTTGCAAGTGACGAAGTTCATGTTGCTGACATCCGTACCTGTGTTCTCCATCCGGCAAGTGCTACTCACCGCCAGTTAAGTGATGAACAGCTTGTTGCTGCAGGTATTGACGGCGGAATGGTTCGTTTTAGCTGCGGTCTGGAAAACGTTGAGGATATTATTGCTGATATTGACCGCGGTCTTGCTGCAATTTAAGTTAAATATAGGGTTATAAAAGAGGAATTCGATCATGGCAAAGAACGGTTTTGATTCAAAAAAATATCTGACATTGCAGTCTGAACATATTCGTGAAAGAATTGAAGCATTTGATAAGCTTTATCTTGAATTTGGCGGAAAGCTCACTGATGATTATCATGCTGCCCGCGTTCTTCCTGGATTCAAGCCTGATAATAAAATCAAGATGCTTGAACAGCTTAAAGATATTTCAGAAATTCTTATTGTTGTCAGTGCGGCTGCAATTGAACAGAATAAGATTCGCGGTGACTATGGTGTGACTTATGATGAAGATTGTCTTCGTCTTAAAAGAGACCTTGAAAAACGCGGCTTTCTTGTTACTGGTATTGTTATTACACAGTATGCGTGTCAGGCTGCTGCCGATAAGTTCCGTGTAAAATGTGAAGCTCTTGGAATTAAGACTTACCTTCATTACACAATTGCCGGTTATCCTGGAAACATTCCTCTTATCGTAAGTGATGATGGATATGGTCGTAATGATTATATCAAGACAAGCCGTAAGCTGGTCGTAATTACAGCGCCTGGTCCTGGTTCTGGAAAAATGGCTACATGTCTGAGTCAGCTTTACCATGATCATAAACATAACATTAAAGCAGGCTATGCTAAGTTTGAAACATTCCCTGTATGGAACCTTCCTTTGATGCATCCGGTTAACATGGCTTATGAATCTGCAACTGTTGACCTTGATGACGTTAACATGATTGACCCTTTCCATCTTGAAACTTATGGTGAGACAACTGTTAACTATAACCGCGATGTTGAAACTTTCCCTGTTCTTAAAGAAATTTTTAAACAGATTCTTGGTGAAAGTCCATATAATTCGCCTACTGACATGGGCGTTAACATGGTTGGCCATGCAATTACTGATGATCTGATTTGTCAGGAAGCTGCAAAAGAAGAAATGCTCCGCCGTTATTACATTACTGCATGTCAGGTTCGTAAGGGTAATGCGCCTAAGAATGAACTTGATAAACAGGAATTCCTTTTAAAGCGTGCTGAACTTGTTCCAGAAGACCGTAAGGTTGCTGCGGCTGCCCTTAAACGTCAGGAAGAAGTTGGAAAGCCTTGTGCTGCAATTGAACTGGAAGACGGCCAGGTTATCGTAGGAAGAACAAGCCGCCTTCTTGGTGCTGCGGCTTCCGTTGTGCTGAAAGTACTTAAGGCTCTTGCAGGCATTCCTCATGAAGAAAAACTTTTGACAGAAGAATACGTTAAGCCTATTCAGATGCTTAAAACTCTGGACCTTAAGAGCAAGAATCCTAACCTTCATGTTGAAGAAGCTCTTATCGCGCTTGCATGCTGTTCGTCTACAAATCCAAAGGCTGCACAGGCATTGGAACAGCTTCCAAAACTTAACGGCTGCGAAGTTCATTCCAGTGTAATTTTGTCGCCTGTTGATGAAGCAACTTTAAGACGCCTTGGAATGCATTTAACCTGCAGTCCGGCTTATGAACAGAAAAACTAAAGGTCTGGGCTGACTTTGATTAAGGTCAGCTGAACAGTTCCTGATTGATACCGAGTGATGTCAGTAGTTCTGGCAGGCTCGGTATTTTTTTTGCTTCTGCATTGTCAGCTTTGCGGACTGCACGCAGGAGAATATTTTTAGGCGTGTGTTCCATGTCAATAAATTCCAGTACCTGAACTTTGTAGCCTGTCTGTTCAAGAAAATCTGCCCGCACTGCATCTGTCAAAAGACTTGAAAATTTTTCTCTTAAAAGTCCGTGCTTAAGAATTACTTCAAGCCCGGAATCTTTTGGACGCTTTGCAGAAAGCTGTGTGTTGATCTGATGCTGGCAGCATGGAACGGTCAGTATTGCTTTTGCTTTTTTTTCGATTGCGTACTGGATTGCAAAATCTGTTGCGGTGTCGCAGGCATGGAGTGTGATTACAATGTCCGGTGGATTTGAAAGCCCGGCGCCTTCGTATTCGCTTATGTCGCCGGTTTTAAAAATCAGGTTTTTGCATGAAAGTTCTTTTGCTAAGTTGTTGCAGTGTTCGATGACATCTTTTTTTAAGTCCAGGCCTACTATGCTGCAGTCGATGTTTTTTATTACAGTGAGAAAATAGTGAACGGCAAAGGTCAGGTATGATTTTCCGCAGCCAAAGTCAGCAATTGTAAGCGGGTTTGTTTCTTTTGCTGCTTCTTTTTGTGAAAGTACCTGTGGAAGAATATCTGCAATGAATTCGAGATAGCGGTTAATCTGGCGGAATTTGTCATAACGGGAATTGATGATTTTGCCGTCAGGTGTCATGATTCCAAGAGTTACCAGGAATGGAACCGGTGTGCCTTCCGGGAGAATGTAATTTTTTCTGTTTGCAGATGGTCCGAAAAACTTTGGTACTGAAGGAGCTGCATTCAATTTTCTGGTGAGGGTTGAAAGTTCACCTTTTTTATTTGCAAGAATTGTTTCTTCGTGGTCATCAAAACGTTTTACGCAGGATTTAAAGGTTTTGCCGGCGTTATCGGTGAGGAAGTTGTCCAGTTCCTGTGGCGAAAAAGTCTTGTGAAAAACCTGGGTTGCGGTAAAGAATTCTGCAAAGTATGGTTTTGCTGCACTTGATGTGTTGAGCTTGATGCGGATTTTTGTATATGGTTTTTCAAGAATCTGTTCAATATTTTTTACTGGTTTTGATAACGTGATGGATAACAGCATTACTAGAATATAACATAAAAATCGGGTATATTAAAAGTATGAAACATTCAATGCAGATTTTAAAAGAGGCAGCAAAAAAATACGGACCTCTTTGTGTTGGTCTTGATACAGACCCATCGTATATTCCTGAAAATATTGTTGCAGGATTTTCTTCAAAAGCACAGGCAGTTCTGGCTTACAACCTGGCCTTGATTGAACAGGTTAAAAAAGACGGAAGTGCCTGTTGTTTTAAAATTCAGGTTGCTTATTACGAAGCAATGGGTCTTGAAGGCATGGAAGTTTATGCAAAGACTGTTAAGGCTGCAAGAGATGCAGGCTTTGTTGCAATCAGCGACATTAAACGCGGTGATATTGCTGCAACTGCCGGAGCTTATGCACGTGCTCATTTCACAGGCGACTTTGAAACAGATATCATTACAATCAATCCGTACATGGGTTTTGATACACTTAAGCCATTCACAGAATATACAGGCCCTGATAAAGGTGCAAAAGGAATTTTTGTTCTTTTGAGAACTTCAAATCCTGGAATGACAGATATTGAACAGCAGGAACTTAAAGACGGCGGCCGCGTTCTTGACCGTGTCGGTAATGAATTGAACAACATTCTTGCTGCAAGTAAAACTGATTATGCTGATGAAGAATGTTCTCCTGTTGGTGCTGTTGTAGGCTGTACAGAAGAAAGTGATGCCCGCATGCTTCGTGATGCTTATCCTGAAATCTTTTTCCTGATTCCTGGTTACGGCGCTCAGGGCGGTGATGCAAAAATCTGTGCAACACTTCTGGAAAAAGCCGGCGGAACTGTAAACTCAAGCCGCGGAATTCTCTGTGCATGGAAAAAAGATGCTGCCCTCGAAGCTAAACGCAATGATGGAACTCTTTCTATGGATGATATCGTTGCTGCCGCTGGAAGAGCTGCCGTTGCAAGTAAAGAAGATTTAATGAGATTCTAGGAGCGATAAAATGGTAAAAGACTGTCGTGGAAATACAATTCCTGTTTATACAAAAGCTGTAGTTAAGGGTGTTTGTCCGGTTGCGGGTGCAGTTCCCGAAAACAGTGTTTATTCAATTAAGGTTGAATACAGTGCTGCAGAAAAATCGGCTCCAAAGTCAGGACAGTTTTTTATGCTCCGTGCTTCAAAAGGAAAGGCTCTTGTTGGCCGTCCTATCAGCGTATTCCACAGCGAAACAAAAACTGTCAAAGGCAGTAAAGAAAATACTGTGGGCGTTGAATTCCTTATTCTCGAAAAAGGTAAGGGAACAACTGAACTTTGTAATCTCGAAAAAAATGACAGTGTTGATATTTTAGGTCCACTTGGAAATGTATTCCCGACACCAAAAGCTAAAGACAATGTCTGTATCGTTGGCGGCGGAATTGGTGTTGCTCCTGTTGCAGGTTTTGCTGAAACTCTTGCTCCAAAAACATATGACTTTTATGCAAGTTTTAAAAGCGGTAAATATGGACTCAAAAATGTTAAAGCTAAAAAACTTGTAGTTACTACTGATGATGGTTCTGTTGGAATTAAAGGAATGCTTCCAAGTGCAATTACTGCTGATACAATCAAAGAAAAAGGTTATACAGTAATTTATGCCTGCGGACCTGCTCCAATGCTTGCTTATGTTCAGAAGATTGCTGCACAGGCAAATGTAAAATGCTGGCTCAGTATGGAAAGCCGTATGGCATGCGGTATGGGTGCCTGTCTTGGCTGTACAATTCAGACTACAGAAGGTTATAAACGCTGCTGTAAGGAAGGTCCTGTATTTGACGGCGCAGAACTTGTATTTGAAAAACCGGCTCCTTCTAACATCAAGCCTGCTGCAAAAAAAGTTAAGCCGGATCTCAGAGTAAAAATCCGTGATGTAGAATTTGCAAATCCTGTAATCGGTTGTTCCGGTACTTTTGGATTTGGTGTTGAATATAAAGACGTAATGGATGTGAATAAGCTTGGCGGTATTTCAAGTAAAGGTTTGACTCTTGAACCACGTCAGGGAAATACAGGCGTTCGTGTCTGGGAAACTCCAAGCGGTCTTATGAATTCAATCGGCTTGCAGAATCCTGGTATTCCTCATTTTATTGAACATGAACTTCCTGGAATGCTTAAACTTAAACCGGTTGCAATTGCAAACCTTTCTGGTTCAACAATGGAATCTTATGTTGAAGGTGCAAAACTTCTTGATAAGACAGATGTTCCTGTAATTGAACTTAATATTTCCTGTCCTAACGTAAGTGCAGGTGGTGCTGCTTTTGGCATGACCTGTGAATCGGCTGGTGCCATTACTAAAGCAATTCGTGCTGTTACTAAAAAGCCTTTGATCGTAAAACTTACACCTCAGGCTGCGGATGTTGCAGGCGTTGCAATGGCTTGTGTTGAAGCAGGTGCTGATGCAATTTCTTTGTGTAATTCTTTCCAGGGAATTGCAATTGATATCGAAAAAGGACGCCCTGTCTTTGATAAAGTAAAGGCTGGTTTTGGCGGTCCTGCTGTTCGTCCGATTGCTGTAAGACTGGTATATGAAACTGTTGCGGCAATGAACAGATTGCCGGAAAATAAACGCGTTCCTGTTATCGGTATCGGCGGTATTGCAACCTGGCAGGATGCTGTTGAATTCATCATGGCAGGTGCTTCTGCAGTTCAGGTTGGAACAAGTACTTTTGCAAATCCTCGGGCAATGGTTGAAATTGTCGAAGGACTTAAAGCATTTATGGCACGCAAAGGTTTTGCTTCAATTGAAGAAATGAGAGGAATTGCACAGGTTTAATTCTGTGGAATTCTTTTTTTCAGGCTGCGGTTATGGGTTCGGTCTGCTCTTTTAAGCGCTGCCTGAGTAATTGCTCGTGCTGATTTGTAAATCGGATGATCAGGATAAATGTTCTCTGTAGTTTCAACGAGTTTGTTCTTTTGATGAATCATATCGATCAGAAGATTGTCGAGGTTTTTGTTCAGGTCCTTTGTGTCAGGTTCAATTCCCATGTAAACAAGCTGCGAAATGATTCCTAAAGTTCCGGTTGTGTAATAGTCGCCGTTAAAAACATTTGATTTTTCGATATCTTTGTTATAAGTCAGCGGTGTGTTTTTTTTGTTTGTAAGAATTGCAATTACCAGATCGTTTTCAAGGTCGACCATTATCCAGGTTCCTGTCCAGCCTAAATGGCCGATGGAACTGTTTGGAGACTGTGGACCAAAAAAGTATACACGTTTGTTTTCTGCGGCACGGTTCCAGCCTATTCCGTATTTTGTTGCTTCAAGATTTTGCGGTGCTATAAAGTAGTCACGGGTTGTTTCACTGAAAAATCTGGTGGTTCCGTAGCCGCCTGTTTCCATTACAAAAGCAAGTTTTGCCAGGTCTGTTGCATTTGCAAAAAGGCCTGCGTGTCCAGAAATTCCTTCCATTGAGTAGAAGGCGTCTTCGTCGTGGACTTCTCCCTGGATGGTCTGTGTGCGGATATTTGGAAAATAGAAAAGATTATCGCGGGTGTTGCCGTTCAATTCTGTTGCTGCACAGTCATTTTTTGTAAATCCGTTTTTAAGCGGGTTGTAAGTAATGTGCTTTAATCCCATTGGATTAAGATAAGTTTCTTTTAAGAACTGGTCCTGATTTTTCTCTGTGATTTTTTCAACGATAAAACCAAGAATCATGTAGTTGATGTCTGAGTACTGTGTATCTGTTCCCGGTTCAAAGCAAAGAGGTGTTTTGAGTATTCCCTGTTCAAATGTTTTCTGTTTGTTAAAGTCAGGTACGTACAGTTTGTTGTCTGAAGAATCATCCTGAGAATCTGCAGTCGGCATCAGTTTATCTGAAAAATAAAATCCTCGTGGCGGGAATCCTGACTGATGATTTAAAAGCTGCTTTATGGTGATTGCAGATTTCCATTCTTTAATTGTTTTAAGTCCCGGATATTTTCCCTCGAATCTTGCATAGCGGATTTTTACTGTGTCATCTATGAATTCATCTCCAAAAATATCAACGAGTTTTGTATTGACATCAAGAAGATCTTTATCAACAAGATATTGAACTGCAAAAACTGTTGAATAAATTTTTGTGTTGGAAGCAATATCGTAAAGTGTATCGTTTGTTACAGGAACGGGGTCTGCAACTGGAGTTCCATCGGGGTTATAGGAATTAAGGCTGCCCCAGGCGTTTTTGTAAACAAGAAAACCATCCTTGATGACTGCGACCTGGGCACTTGTAAAACCGTTTGCTACATCTGATTCAACTATATCTTCGATTGTGCGGAAAACTTCCTTGTTAATCAGATTGCTTTTAAGGTTTTCTGTTACAACCGGATATGGAATGTTCACAGTAACTGCTTTTCCAAGTTCGTAGGGAATGATGTTTGTAATCTGAATCGTATTCTTTCCGGAAACTGCAACTTTTGAAAAATCAATCTGATAGGTATTGCCGGCAAGAAGTCTGTCAGTTTTAATCGCGTTGTTGTTGATGCTTAATTCAAAGGACTGAACATTTGGATCAACTGTTAAATACACGGTTCCTTTGTTTTTAAATGCTTTAAAACTAAAAGTGCTGTTGACGGCAAGCATGTCATCAACATAACCAAGCCAGTTTGGAAAATTAACGGATGCCTGAAAATCCTGCTCGGGAAGCTGAACCTGTTCTATCTTAAATCTGGAATTACTGCAGGCACAAAAAATCAGAGCACAAGCCAGCGCAAAAGAAAAAATGCCGGCCTTTGTTTTTAAATTAAAATGAATCATTCTGTAATTATAATATGAATTCAACTGCATAACAAATGGATAATAAAAAAGATTTTCTATATAATAAATGTATATGAAACGCGTAATTCCGGCTTTTGCTGTATTAATTCTTTTGGGGCTGACTGCCTGCAATAAATCTCAAAACGAAAATCTCAGTCAGGTTGAATTTTGTGTGGGCGCTGACAGAAGTGAATTGTATCTGCCTTTATTAAAAGATAAGCGCGTTGCATTGTTTACAAACCAGAGCGGGCTTTGCGGACCTGAATTCAAAAAACATACTCTTGATTTTCTTCTTGAACAGAAAATTAATGTAACGGCAATTTTTTCACCGGAGCATGGTTTTAGAGGAAATAAAGATGCCGGCGAATCAGTTGATGACACTGTCGATGAAAAAACAGGAATCAGAATTTATTCACTGTATGATAATGCTGATGTTCATCCTTCTGTAGAAAGTCTGAAAAATATTGATGTTATTGTCTGCGATATTCAGGATGTGGGAATGAGATTCTATACTTATGGAATTTCAATGATCAACCTGATGGAAAGTGCGGTGGACAACGGGATAAAATTTGTGGTGTTCGACAGGCCTAATCCAAACGGAAACCTTGTTGACGGTCCGCTGCCTAAAGAATATTTAAGGTCGAATGTCTGCCGAATTGCTGTTCCTGTAAGTCATGGTCTGACTCTGGGTGAAATGGCGCTTATGACAGATGGAGAAGGCTGGCTTGACCCTGATTCATCTGGTAAACAGAGAAAATTTTCTGCAGGAGATCTGGTTGTAATTCCATGTGCAGGATACAGCCATGATATGGAATATGAACTTCCTGTCCGTCCTTCTCCAAACCTTCCTGTGATGCATGCGGTTTATCTTTATCCGTCTTTGTGTCCTTTTGAAGGAACTGTTTTCAGTGTAGGGCGGGGAACAGATTTTCCTTTTGAAGTTTACGGCCATCCTTTGTATAAAGGCAGCAGTTTTGAATTTATTCCTCTTCCAAACGAAGGAGCAAAGTTTCCGCCTCATAAAGGAAAAAAATGCTATGGCGTTGATTTAAGGAACATTGCAAAATCAGAAATTGAAGCAAAAGGATTCACACTGGAATATGTGATCGACGCCTATTCGAATGTAAAGGATAAACTTGACCATAAGGAAGATTTTTTTATAAAAGGAAAAACCAGATACTTTTTTGATCTTTTGATGGGAAGTAAAGATATCCGTCTGATGATTCTTGAAGGGAAATCTGCCCAGGAAATTTCAGAAACCTGGCAGGATGAACTTGTAGAATACAGAACATTACGAAATAAGTACTTAATTTACAATTGAACAAAAAGTGTAAAAATGTTATTTTAAAATAATGAATACACTCGTTGCACTATGTGCTGTCGGAGCCGAAAAAATCCTCGGTAACGAAATCAAACTTCTTGGCTATAAACTGGAATCAAACGCTCCCGGTCGTGTTTCTTTTTACGGCGATGATGATGCGCTGTTTAAGACAAATCTCTGTCTGCGAACTTCGGACCGTGTTTACCTGCAGATGGCAAAATATCATGCAGAAGATTTTGATGAACTTTTTGACGGCGTTTACAATGTTGAATGGCAGGACTTTTTTAGAAAAGACGTACATGTTGTTGTAGATAAAGTTCGTTCTTACAAGAGCCGTCTTAATTCTGAACATTCGGTTCAGGGAATGGTTCAAAAAGCAATTTATAAAAAGCTCGGCGAAAAATGGCATATGAGTACAATGCCCGAAACCGGCAGCGAATCTGATGTCCGCGTTTATATTGATCAGGATGAAGTTCTTATTCTTCTTGACCTGTCAGGGCTTCCTCTGCACAAACGCGGCTATCGTACTGATGGTGGAATTGCTCCTTTGCGTGAAACTCTCGCAGCAAGCATGCTTCAGATGATGATGTGGAGACGCAAAACTCCTTTGCATGATCCGTTCTGCGGTTCTGGAACAATTGCAATTGAAGCGGCTTTGTATGCACATAATGTTGCTCCTGGATTCGGCCGCAGATTTGCACTTGAAAATCTTCCGATTTACAATAAATCCCGTGCTGACGAAATCCGTCGTGCAGAAGCAGAAAAAATTCGTACTGATGTAGAATGCCGCATTACAGGAAGTGATATTGATAATGCTGCCGTTGAACGCGCCAGACTTAATGCTGAACATGCCTGTGTAATGGCAGGCCGTGCTTTGCAGTCTATTGGAAGCGATGCAAAAATTGAACGCCCGGATTTTGTTCAGGCGGATTTTGCAGAACTTTCTGCTCCTTATGATACAGGACTTTTGCTTTGTAATCCTCCTTACGGTGAACGCCTTGGAGATGAAGAAGAAGCTGCAAAACTTTATAAAAATATGTCATGCCTGTTTACTAATTTTCCGGGCTGGGAAATCGGTGTAATCACAAGTCACGATCAGTTCCAGGAAAGTCTTGGCCGTCATGCAAGTCTTTTAAAAGACCTTAAGGCTGGTAACCTGGAAACAAGATTCTATATGTATTCACAGAATCTTGGATCAAAATCTCAGGGCGGACATTCAAAAACTTCCGGGGCATCAAACAGAAATTCCACAAATGCAGGAAAATCTTTTGCAGACAGAAAACCTTACGGTGAAAAAAAATCTTATGGCGACAGAAATAAAGGCCGCCGTGCAGAATTTAATAAAAATAAAAAGAGAGAATACTAATGGCTATTGTTGTTGAACATGACAAACGTCGTGCGGAGATTCTTAAGAAATCTCTTGAAGTTTTTGTAGAAGAAGGATATGACGACGTAACTTTTCAGAAAATTGCGGACCGTTGTGGAATTACAAGAACTACACTCTATATTTATTTTAAGAACAAGCGCGAAATTTTCCTGTGGAGCATTAAGCAGTTAACAGGAAGCATTGAATTAAAAATCAGGGAAGTAATTACTGATAAGGCAATAACTGCGACTTCCGCATTGCGCCAGATGCTTGATATTATTGTTGGTGCATGTGAAGAAAACCGTGAACTTTTCAGCGTGCTTCTTTCATATCTTTTGAATCTTTCTAAAACCGGCGGTGATCCAAGTGAACGCGTCCGCCGTCGTCTTGTTCGCCTTCAGCATCTTTTGAGCACAATTATTATCAAGGGTGTAAAAAACGGTGAGTTCAAGCAGGTGAATGTAAAGTCTGCAAACGAAATGCTTTATGGACTTATTCAGTCGGCAATTTTCAGACTTTCAGTTCTTGGAGAAAAAGATATCAGGGATGTTCGTGATTCGCTCAATCTTGCGGTAGACGGGCTTCTTAAGGTATAATCAACCATTATCGAAAATTTAATGCCTTCAGGTTTGTTTTTAAAGCCTGGGTGCCAAAGAGGAATAATATATGGCTAATGAAAAACTTTGCCCTTGTGGCTCTGGAAAAGCATACGGCGAATGCTGTGAACCTATCATTAAAGGAACAAAAAAAGCTGAAACTGCAGAACAGTTGATGCGTGCACGTTATTCTGCTTATGAAAAAGTAGAAGTTGACTTCATCATCAATTCATGTGAAAAAGGTGAAGAACTTGCAGAAATCGACAGAAAAGCAACTGAAGACTGGGCAAAAAATTCTACATGGCACGGACTTAAAATCATTAAGACAGAAAAAGGTCAGCCATCTGACGAAGAAGGCATCGTAGAATTTGAAGCTGATTATACTCTCAAACAGATGCACGATGTTCACCATGAAACAGCTTACTTCAAGAAAGTAAACGGTGAATGGCTTTACTCTGTAGGTGCCCTCAAGACAACAACTGTTGTTCGCGAAGGTGAAAAAATCGGACGTAATGATCCTTGTCCTTGTGGTTCCGGAAAAAAATACAAGAAGTGCTGCGGAAGATAATTCCTTTAGTAAAATAATATGGCAGATATCGTTTTAACCGGCTTTCATGCTGTAGAAGAAAGAGTCCGCTCTGCTCGTGATGATATGGATCTTGCATCTAAAATCACGGTCTATTACAGCAAGCCAGGTCCACGCATTAAAAAAATTCTCAGTCAGGCAAAAATCAATTCTGTTAAAACAACACAGACTGATGATAAGACTCTCGACGATATGGTAAAAGCCCTGTCGCCTGCAGAACAGGATCACAGAGGAATTGTTGCTGTTGTAACAGGACAGGCAGAAAAACCTGAAAATATCGTGGACTTTGACCGCTGGTTAAACGATGCTGCAAAAGCTGATGAAAAACAGACAGTTGTCGTACTGGACAGCGTAACTGATCCTCATAATGTCGGAGCAATTATCCGTAGTGCAGATCAGTTTGGCGCAAGTCTTGTTCTTCTTCCTGAACGCCATAGTGCGAATAAAGTTGCTGATAACGATATTATTGCCCGTTCAAGTGCAGGTGCTTCTGCGTGGGTTCCTGTAAGTATTGTGACTAATCTTGTTCGTACAGTTGAACAGCTTAAAGATGCCGGATATTGGGTTTATGGCGCTGATGCCGGCGGAACAAATGTTACTACAATTGAATTTGCACAGAAAACCGTATTGATTATGGGCTCAGAAGGAACCGGAATCAGCCGCCTTCTTAAAGAGCAGTGTGATTCCATTGTATCAATTCCAACCTGCGGAAAAATTGACAGCCTTAACGTTTCTGTTGCAACAGGCGTTCTTCTTTACGAAAGAGTAAGGGGCAGTTCAAGCCGTTAAAATTCCAGTGCAGCAGTTATTTGCCTTGGAAACCTGAACTGGTGAGTTTATCCGTTAACCCGAATATTATTTCTAAACCGTAATAGTTTTTGCGCCGAAAATGAAATATGAAACTTTTATTTATTTTATTGGCCCTAACTATTTTCCCTGGATTTGCATTTGCGCAGGAAACTACCGATGCCCAGGCGAATCCTCTTTATAACCTTCCAAAAGTAATTCCTGATAAGAAAAATCAGGCAACCGTAAAATCTGAAGATAAAAAAGTTCTTCTTGCCACCGATAATGGTCTTTACAGCGTAACAAACGGTAAGACACTTTCTCCATTGTGGGCAGAAGGCAAAGTTAAACAGATTGCCCGTGTTGATAAAGGCTGGTATTTTGTTACAGCAAAGGGAATTCTTTATACAACTGACCTTAGAAATTTTGAACAGAGAAATAACGGTCTTCCAATTCTTACAATCAAAAGATACGTTGATAAAAAAGAATCATTTGAAAAGCAGGTTGCAGATATCAAAGACTTTTGTGTCAATCCGATGGATCAGTCTGAAATGGTATGTGCAACAAAAGATAAAGTATATCTTTCACGGGATGCAGGTTTAACCTGGACCTATTTTGGTTCACAGCGTGAAGGAACAAGCGGTATTAAAGCCGTTGCAATTTTTGATACTAAGAAAGCTGACGGAACAAAAGCAAAAATGATTTTTGTTTCTCATGCAACAATGGGCTTTTCTTATGCATATACAGACAGAGAAAAAGTAAAATGGATAGACATCCCTGGCGGACTTGCAAACGCAGATCCACAGACAAGTGCCGATGAAGTTTCTGATGTTCTTCCTGTTGTCTGTAAAGATGCAGAAGGAAATCTTTATACAGAAGTATTTATTTCGCAGACATTTATTCCTCGTTTATACAGATTTGATTTTACAAAAATGAGAAGTGTTCCTCTTTATAAAGGAACAGAACCAGCTGATACAGTTGACGGTCTTACACTTGCTGATAACTGCGTTCTGTTTGTTGGTCCTCAATCTGTAAAAGCATACGACATCACAAAAAATGAAGCACCTTTTGTTCCTGAAAAATTTGACAGCTGGAAAAAATCTATTGAAGCTTCAAGTTATCCTGTTAATGCAATGTACATTCCTCAGAGTGACAGCGGATTTAAATCTGGCATTGTTTTGAATGAAGCATGGCTTTTGCAGACAGGAAATACACTTAATAAATTTGCATCAAAAATTCAGACTCAGAAAAGTCTTTATGTTCCTGCTTATCAGGGAGCCCAGCCTAATGGTCCGACCCGTTACAGAAAACTTATTAAAGATCACAAACTTAACGCGCTTGTTATTGATATGAAAGATGACTATGGACTTTTGCGTTATCAGTCAAAAGATTCAGAAGTTCTTAAAAAAGCAAAAACAAGTCAGTATGCAATCAAAGATCTTGATGCATGGATTGCAGGGTTTAAAGAAGACAATGTTTACCTCATTGCCCGAATCGTAGCATTCAAAGACCGCAACCTTACTCTTTACGGAAACGGTAAATATGCTGTATGGGATAAAAACCGTAATCGTCAGTGGACTGGTATCAGCGGTTATGAAAAGCAGGAAGATGGTTCAACAAAAACTTATTACTATGATGAACAATGGATTGACCCATATTGTCCTGAAGTCTGGGAATATGATGTTGCCATTGCAAAAGAACTGATCAGCCGCGGATTCGATGAAATTCAGTTTGACTATATCCGATTCCCTACTGACGGTTACAACCTTAAGGATGCAACTTTCCGCTGGCGCAGTCCTGGAATGGATAAAGAAAGTGCTTTGATTTCGTTCCTGAAATATGCCCGCGAAAATATTGATGCTCCGATTGGAATTGATATTTACGGCGCAAACGGCTGGTACAGAACTGGAGCCCGTACTGGACAGGATGTAGAAACACTTGCAGAATATGTAGATGTTATCTGTCCGATGTTCTATCCTTCGCATTTTGAAAACCGTTTCTTGAATTACGAACCATATGAAGAACGTCCATATAGAATTTACTATTATGGAACTTACCGCAACACAGTTATTGCACGCAATAAAGTTGTAGTTCGTCCATGGATTCAGACATTCTTCCTTAATGTTCCATATGACCGTACATATTATGATGCAGCATATGTAAGCAAGGAAGTATTCGGTGTACGCGATTCTGTTGACCGTGGTTACATGCACTGGAACAATGCCGGTAACTATTCTAAACTTTGTGTTGATCCGGATGGAAAAAAATATACTGGTCGTGCATACGAAGCAAAACCAGAATTCCGTAAACCGGCAATTGGTCAGAAAGAAGAATTGCGGCAGAAAGAAAATGTAAGCTCTTCTGAAGAAGCAGATAATATTCTTGTCTGGGATTCCGTAAAGAATCAGGACAATGATAACTTATAAAAAGGTAGTGTTAAAAAAAGGGAGACGTTATGAAGCCTGTTAATAAAATTAAGTTTTTTCTATGCGCATTGGGAATCGTAGCTGGAACTTTGTTCTGTGGTTCTCCAGCATTTGCCGAAAAAGAAAAATATGATATTACTTCAGAAGAAGATGCAGTAATTCTCGAAAAGACAAATAATTATTACAACAGCGGTAAATACGAAAAATCTGTTGAAACAATTAACATCGGAATTGAACTTCATCGCGAAAAAGATTCTGTTCCTGATAACATTAAACTGATGGCAGAAGCTTCATATTATGCATGGGTGAATTCAATTTTCAGAGAGGAACCTGATCTTTCAGAAAAACGCCTTGAAGACATTATGAGAATGCTTTCTCTTCATCCGGAAGCAGTTAGTGTCAGAACACAGGGAATTATTGAAGACATGTTTGCTGCGTGCCGTAAAGGTCTTGAAAAAGAACGCATGGAAAAAATTTCAAGCGGTGACAGAAAAGGACTTGCTAAAGTTACTGACAGAATTTCAAAACTGGAACAGAACAAAAAAAGCCTTGATGATGTATTGAGCGGTGTAAAATCTGTTCTTACAGTTCAGCGTGAAATTACTCTTGAAAAAGAATACCGTTCACAGCGCAGATTAAAGTTCTTTATGCTTACAATTTACATTCTGATTTTTATTGGAATTGTTGTTCTTATTATTGTATTTGCAAGACATAAAAAGCGCAGTGTTGAAATTCAAAATCAGTTTGAAACAACCATGAAAGTTGTTGCGATAATGCAGAAAGATATCGGAACAGAAAAAATTTCTCTTGTTTCAAGTGAAACAAAACCTGCTGCCGGAGAAAGATCTGTCCGCAAGTCAGGACTTTCTGATGCAGAAACAGAAAAGAGAATAGCAGCTTTCTTTGAAGCAGATGAAGACCAGCAGAAATTCCTTGCTCTCCAGAATCAGTGTGCAATTCTTGGTGATAAAATCGATAAAGTTACAGGACGCAAACGCAATTCTAAAAAAGTAAGTGAACTTGTGTTCAAACTTTGTAAGGCTGCAGGAATGGATGATCAGATTTCATTGATGTTCTATTGTGCCGCAATGGTTTATGACGCAGGTTTCCTGGGAATAGACAGAAACGTTCTTTTGAGTGAACACCTTACAATTAAAGAACGCCTTGAAGTTCGAAGTCATGTTCAGAAAGGTTCTGATTACTATGACTTTATCAGTGATGACATCCGCAGAATTTTTGCTGATGCCGCTGAATTCCATCATGAAAACTTTGACGGTAAAGGCTATTCTGCAAATCTTAAGGGCGCAAGAATTCCTCTTGTTGCAAGATTTATTCGTGTTGCAGAAAGTTATATTTCGCTTGTAAATATCCGTGCATACCGTCAGATCATGGATACAGAATCTGCTCTTGAAGAAATGAAAAAGCAGAACTCTGCATATGATCCAAAAATTCTTGCACTTCTTGAAAAGGTAGTTTAATGGATAACACTGGTTACACGCCAGAAGAACCAATAGCCGCAATTGCAACCAGTCTTGCACCTGCGGCTCTTGGCATTATAAGGGCTTCTGGTAAAAATTGTATTGAACTTGTCTCTAAAATATTTTCCCGCCCAAAAGCACTGCTTGAGGCTGCGGGAAATACAATTGTATATGGCTGGATAACAGACGGCGAAAATAAAATTGACGAAGTTCTTGTGAGCGTTTTTCGCGGTCCAAAGAGTTTTACTGGAGAAGATCTTGTTGAAATAAGCTGTCATGGCGGAGTAAGCGTTGTGACTGCAGTTTATAATCTTCTTTTGAAAAACGGTTTCAGACAGGCGCAGAAAGGTGAATATACTTTCCGTGCATATATTAACGGTAAGGCCGATCTTACAAAAGCAGAAGCTATCCGTGAAGTTATCGAAAGCCGAACTGATTCAGGACGAAGCCGTGCAACCGGTCGTCTTGCAGGTTCTCTGTTCGAAGAAATTTCCCGCATTAAAAAACTTATCATTGATACACTTGCTGCTATCGAAGTTGAAATTGAATATCCTGAAGACGAAGAAACAATTGCAGATTCATTTAACACAGCTGATCTTGAAAAAGCAGCAGCAGACCTGCAGGCTTTGAGTGATTCATGGAAAAGCGAAAAACTTTTTCAGGACGGAGCACGCATTGTTCTTTGCGGAAAAACTAATGCCGGTAAATCGTCGTTGTTCAACTGTTTGTTAAAAGAAGACCGTGCCATTGTTTCTGATATCGAAGGTACAACCCGTGACTGGATTGAAAGCTGGGTAAGCATTGACGGAATTCCTGCACGGCTTTTTGATACTGCAGGTTTGCGTGAAACTGATGACATTGTAGAACAGAAAGGGGTTGAGATGACCCGTGATCTTTCTACAGATGCAGACGTAATTCTTTATCTTGCTGACAGTACTGTTCCATTGAATATGGAAGACCTTGAATTCCTTAAAGGCAGAAAAGAACCTGTAATTTTTGTCTGGAACAAAACTGATAAACTTGATGAATCCGGCTGCAAAACTGTGCCTGCCCTTAACGAAGAACAAAAGGCCTTGATTCCGTCTCTTGCCGGAGAAGTGGCCTTGAGCGCAAGGAACAGCCACGGCGTAATGGATCTTATTTGCGTAACTAAAAAAGTTTTAAGTGCAAGAACTGATACGAGCCGCTGCCAGGCCGGACTTGGTTCGGCACGACAGAAACAGGCTGTTGAAGAAGCCCTTGAGTGCGTGAAACATTCGCTTGTGGCAGCGGCGGACAATTATACGCTTGATGCCGTGGTTCAGGACCTTGAAGACTGTCTTGATTTCCTTGGCGAAATTACCGGTGAAGTTACTCCGGAAGATGTTCTGGACAGTATTTTCAGTCACTTCTGTGTAGGCAAGTGATTGTTGTAGAAAAATTAAAAATTAGGTATTATAAATAGAGGTCTTTATCAGAAAGCGGACAGAAGGTGAATTCGTTTGGCCTGATGTTTTCGTGATCTGCATATTGATTTTGCCCGCGGAATGATTTATCAATCTGCGGATTAACTTAAAGGAATATTATTATGTGTGGAATTGTAGGATACGTTGGTGAAAAGCAGGCAACTCCTGTTTTGATTGAAGGGCTTAAAAAACTTGAATATCGCGGTTATGACTCTGCTGGTATTGCAGTTTTTAATGGCGAAAGTATTCTTGTTCGTAAAGCAAAAGGCGCTTTAAAGTTCCTTGAAGAAAAAATTGCTGATGAAACAATTAAAGGTTCCCTTGGAATCGGACATACACGCTGGGCAACTCATGGTGAACCAAGCGATACTAATGCTCATCCACATTTAAATGCTGATGGAACAATTTCAATCGTTCATAACGGTATCATCGAAAATTATGCTGACCTTAAAGAAAAACTTCAGGCTAAAGGCGTAGTATTTAAAAGCCAGACTGATACAGAAGTTATCGTTCACATGATTTCTGAAAAATATAATCAGGAAAAAGATATTTTTAAGGCTGTTCTTGGAGTTTGCCGTGAACTTGAAGGTTCATATGCTCTTGGAGTTGTCTGCAAGGATTTCCCTGACCGCCTTGTTTGTGTACGCAAAGAAAGTCCGCTTGTTGTAGGTCTTGGTAAAGGTGAAAATTTCATTGCATCAGATGTTCCTGCATTACTCGAACATACTCGTGATGTTTATTATCTTGGTGAAAAAGAAGCTGCAGTTCTTTACGCAGATCATGTTGATCTTTTTAATCTTGATGGTGAAAAAATCATTAAAGAACCAAGCCATGTTGAATGGGACCTTGCTGCGGCAGAAAAGAACGGTTATCCACATTTTATGCTCAAAGAAATCTTTGAACAGCCAAAAGGCCTTACAGATACAATGCGTCCGCATATCGTAAAAAATGCACAGGGCGTTCCTGTTGATGTTACTTTTGAAGAAATGAAAATCAACGAAGAATGGAAAACTGCAAAACGAGTTGTAATCACTGCCTGTGGAACTGCTTACCATGCAGGCGTTGTTGCAAAATATGCATTTGAACGTTTTGCCCGCCTTAAGGTAGATGTTGATGTTGCAAGTGAATTCCGTTACAGAGATCCAATTCTTGATAAAGATGATATTTTTATCGTAGTCAGCCAGTCTGGTGAAACTGCAGATACTTTGAGTGCAATGCGCCTTGCAAAAAAACAGGGACTTAAAGTTTGTGCAATTACTAACTGTGTTGGTTCTACTGTTAGCCGCGAAGCTGACGAAGTAATTTATACTCTTGCAGGTCCAGAAATTGCAGTAGCTTCTACAAAAGCTTATACAACTCAGATCTGTTGTCTTTACCTTCTTGCAATTAAAGCAGGTCTTTTGCGCGGAACATTAACTCAGGAAGAAGCAACAAAACTTCTTAAAGAAATGGAAGAAATTCCTGCAAAGATTCAGAGTGTTCTTGAAAATAAAGAAACAATTCAGAAGTTTGCTTCATTGCAGCTTAACAAAAATAAGATTTTCTATATCGGCCGTCTGTTTGATGCAGCTTCAAGTATGGAAAGTGCACTTAAACTTAAAGAAGTAAGTTACATGCATTCAGAAAGTTTCCCAGCAGGTGAACTTAAACACGGTCCTATTGCACTTATTGATAATTCAACTCTGGTTGTCGCAATTGCAACAGAACCTGAACTTTACGATAAAATCGGTTCAAACATGGTAGAAGTTCGTTCCCGTGGTGCAACTGTTCTTGTAATTACACAGGATGACAAGAATCTTTTTGAAGGCAAAACTGATGAAGTATTTGCAATTCCAGAAGTTTCAAGTTCACTTGCTTCGATTGTAAGTATTGTTCCTGCTCAGCTGTTTGCTTACTACTGTGCAGTGCTTAAAGGTTTTGATCCGGATAAACCAAAAAATCTTGCTAAATCAGTAACTGTAGAATAAAACCAAAAGGCTATCCGTAAAAACGGATAGCCTTTTTTTTGTTTGTTGAAATATCAGCCGGTATTTTTATTTTTTGCTTTTTTCAAAGTAGCTGTCAAAGTCATCATCAAAGTGCTTTGTTTTTTTCTGCTTTTTTGATTCTGTGTAATCTTCGTTTGCCTGCTTCATTGTTTCAAAATCATCGATTGGTGCATTTGGCATAAGAAGAAAGCAGATTACATAGATAATTGCCGCAGTTCCAAAAGAAAACAGCATGACAATTAATGTAATGATTCTGACTAAGGTTGGATCAACATTAAAGAATTCACCAATTCCTCCGCAGACTCCGGCAAATATTCTGTTGGCTGATGATTTATATAATCTTTTATCTGACATTCTTATTTATCTCCCTGAAAATGTGATTTTAACATCACCCATTGTACAGTTGATGGAACAGTGATTCATGAGTGAAGGTCCGTTGTATTTATCCGAAAGCCCTCCGCGTGTCTGGTCTCCAAAAACAATGTTTCCCATGCGGATTTTGCTGTCGAAAGAATAATCTTTGTTTGCGTCCTGACAGAAAATATTGATGTTACCCATAGTGCAGTCAATTTTTGAATAGCCTTCGACTCTTCCATGAATATCAAGTTTTCCCATTCCTGCACGTATTTCTGAATTCTGTGAATAAAGTCCTGCTATTTCACAGTTACCGGCATGCACGCTGATTGAAGCACGCTGACAGTTGATGCTGATGTCGCGGCTTTTAAGTTCACCTGCATTCATCTGAAGTTTAAAGCACTCAAGGTTTGTTTTAGCAGGAATTGTGATAAGGATGCGCGGACACAATTCCATGTTGCGGTTATGTGAAGTGAATTTGCTTGCAGACAAAGTTGTTCTGTTTTCGATGACCAGAGAACCGTTTGCAAGTACTTCGCAGCGCAGTTCATGTGGTTCAAGGCCTTTTGCTTCGACTTTGTATTCGCTGCCGCTTTTAATGAATACTCTGCAGGCGCCGGCTGAGATTCCCAGGTTTTTGATTCCTGAGTTTTTGAAAGTGTAAGAAAGGCGTTCTTCTTCGAAAACTCCTGTGCTTTCTGTCTGCTCGTCAAAGTCATCTTCCTGTGTAGTATCAGAATTTTTATTCTTTGACTGTTTTGCTTTTGCAGGAACGCATGAAAACTTTTTAATGATTTCTTTTGCAAGGTCTTCTGGTTCGCCTAAATCTTTCATTGCTTTTGTTACGCTTTCTGCATCGTCAAAATATGATTCATAGTAATCGAGTGCTTCCTGCTGTTCTTCGTATGGAAGGGCAGCGATTGCAAGTTCAAGTCTTTTTAAGTACTGTCTTTTAGTCATTTTTCAATTCTCCATGAAAAAAGTTTGTAAGGAAATTATTCCTGTGTTCTTCCTAAAAGAATCTTGTCCAGAGAAGAGCGGTAATCAATCCACTCTTTACGGTAATTATCCAGAACAATCATTCCATTGGAAGTTATTTTGTAGTAGCGCCGGTTTCTTCCCTGAAACTCCATATCGTAAGTTTCAAGTAAGCCGTCTTTTTGAAGCCGGCGTAAAACCGGATATAAGGTACTTTCGGAAATATCCATCACTGCCCGGACTTCCTGAGTGATTTTATAACCGTAAGTTCCTTCCTGAGCTACAACAGACAGAACTACTGCGTCCAGTAATGCCGTGCCTGTATTAAAGTTCATGGCAACCTCCGTCATTTATAGTATTATATTTGTGAATATATTATATTCTGTATAATATGTCAAGAAAAATAGTATGGCTTTTTTTAGTTGAATTATATATTGATTTAGGATAAAATAAGAGTATATTCACAATTCATGAGTGGGAGAAAACAAAATGAATAAAGCAGAATTGGTAGACGCAATCGCAAAAGATACAGGTCTTTCAAAGAAAGATACAGAAGCATTCGTAAAATCTTTTGTTGGTACAGTTTCAAAGACACTTGCAAAAGGTAAAGAAGAAGTTCAGATTATTGGTTTTGGTACATTTGCTGTTGGTAAACGTGCAGCTCGTAAAGGACGCAATCCTCTTACAGGTGAAGAAATCAAAATCAAGGCTTCTAAAACACCTAAATTCAAGCCAGGTAAAGCTCTTAAAGATCTGGTTAACGGCGTAAAATAATTTAAGCTGAATACTTAAAAAGAAAGGCTGCTGTAATGAGAAGTTTTTAACTTTTCACTGCAACAGCCTTTTTTTATGTCCTATAAGTAATCAGGAATGAATCTCTTCCAGTTCTGCAAGTTTTTCCTTGATTCGTGATTCAACAAGGGAACATAATTCTTCTTTGTTCATGTCCTTGTATTCTTCGTAAGGAATGGCCTTAAGGAAGTATACCTGGGTTGTGACCCATTTTAAGGAACGGGAATTCATTGACTTCCATGAGTCCCAGATGCAGACAGGAACAATTGGTGTTTTTGTCTTTATACTGCATCTGAAACAGCCTGCATGGAACTGCTGAATCTTGTTTTCGTTTGGTCCGTAAGTTCCTTCCGGGAAAATCAGGATGCTTCCGCCGTTGTTAACATATTCAATTGTCTGCTGAATTGCTTCGAACTGAGCGCGGATATTTCCAAGATCGATTTTTATGGCATCCAGAAGGCCAGAAGCCTGACGACTCAGGAATTTTTTTGCCTGGCGTTTTTCCCAGAGAACACTTGTAGGTTTGTCAAATGCCTGAAGGATTCCGATGGCGTCGTATTTTCCCTGATGGTTTGAGTAAAGGATGTAATTGCTGTCAGGAAGGTTTTCTTTTCCAAAGTATTCAGTAATAGTGAGGGCTTTTCTTGTTATATATTTGAGAATTTTCTTGCAGTATTCAAAACGCGCCTGTGCATCATATTTTTCCTTGTGGGCAATCATATAATTTGACCGTGGAACAAGGCAAAATATTGCTTTAGGGGCGCATCGTAATAATGTAAGGAAAAATCTGAATCTAATCATTAAATACCTTTGCGTGATAACAGGTTACGTTTGATATTGTCTCTCCATCAATCTGTAATGCAACCGGTCTGTCGAATTCGACTTTAATGTCTTTCCCTGTTTTAACAGTAACCATCTTCTTTTCCACATGCTTTCCTTCAAAAATAGAAGGGAAGGCAGCCAGTGTAGGAACTCGTCCGTGTCCGTGGAACATCATCAGTGTAAGCTGTTTTTCAGATGCAAGTCGATCCTGTTCAGGAGCTGCAATCATTCCGCCGCCGTACATGCGTCCGTGCATGGAAGGA
The DNA here is from genome assembly GCA_024402475.1 of Treponema sp. Classification (GTDB taxonomy): domain Bacteria; phylum Spirochaetota; class Spirochaetia; order Treponematales; family Treponemataceae; genus Treponema_D. The sequence continues at coordinate 72,092 of JAKSTQ010000002.1, forward strand.
GCAAGCCAGACCTTTTTAACTGTCTGTGTATTACCGTCTATGGTAATTGTAGCATTAGTTGGCTTGTAATTAAAGAGAATTCCTTTGATTGCGATTGCTGTGTAATTTACAGGACTGATGCCGGCATTTCTCTGGCGGTCACCTTCTTCGCAGCAGTATCCGTCAATTCCAAAGCCTACACCGTTAAGGAATTTGTAGGTTTTGCCGTTAACTTCTACGGTTGGAAGTTTTACAAGGTATTTGTTCAGTTCAAGGAGTTCTGTCTGTGTTTTGATACCGATATCCGCAAGGAAGTCGTTTCCTGTTCCGCAGGCCCAGTAGTAGATTGTGCGCTTAAGTTTGTCGCAGTCAACATCATTGACAAAATGATTTAAAGTACCGTCGCCGCCTGCAAGAATGATATTTTCTTTTGAATGCAGGTTCTGGATTTCTTTTTCGACATCTTTAAGGTTTGTGATGTCAGAAAAAGTAATGTTGTCATCAGGAAGAATCTGTTTAAGGGTTTCTTCAACTTTTTCAGCGGAACCTGATTTTGGATTATAGAATACATGATAGTCAGCCATGGTTAGCAAGTCTCCTTTGTTGAGTAAAGTTTTTCTGTAAGCATAGAACGGATTTTGTCGCCGATTTCAACAGTTCGCAATGCCTGAACTTCTTCTGCAGGAATTACGCCTAGAACTTCAAGTTGAATTTTTGTTGTACGTCTGAAAAGGTTTTTACCAATCTGAGGTGTGCCTTCTGTGCTGACTACAACAACTGGAACTTTAGCGATTTTCGCAATCTTGAAGACTGCGTCATGGAATGGAAGAAGCCCTTCTTTGTAATTCTTGTTGCGGGTTCCTTCTGGGTAGATACCAATAGATACTTTTTCTGTTTTGATATATTCCGCAGCCTGCATCATTACCTGAATTGACTGGCGTGGATCTGCACGGTCAATTGACAGAAAGCAGCAGCGGCGGATGATACGCCCAAAGGCAGGACGATGGAAGTTCTTCTCTTTTGAAATAAAGGCAAGATGCCATTTTCGGAAGAACCACCATGTCACGATAGGATCCCAGTTTGAAACATGGTTTGATACAAGTACAAATGGACCTTCAGGAACTTTTTCCCGACCGATACATTTTCCAATAATTCCGGCTCCAAGCATGCCGAAAAAAGTTCCCACATTCAGTTCGAAGTAATAGAATCGGCTGAACTTCGGATAAATCTTATTTGGGTTTACAAAGATTCCTATAAAAAACAGGAACAGAGTCTGCAAAACCAGAAGCCCAAAAATTGCACCAACTGCAATCAAAACATATTTCATAACTTTCCTTCCTTTTTTTTAATTATCACTCTTTGCGTGAAACGATTTCTGTTGCACGGTTAAGAGCAGCTGCAATGTTGTCAAAAATATTTTCGCGTCCGAACTTTTCTACAGCGCCTGTTTTTTCGAGAAGCAGGTAAGGCTGAGTATGGATTCCAGAAATTACGATTGTTACGTTCTTGCGTTTGCAGGCTTCAAGACACTGTTCAAGGGCACGGATACCACCGGCATCAAGATAAATTGTGTTGCGCATGCGAAGAACAAGTACCTGATAGTCAACTTTAGCTTCTTCAACTGCAAGTTCAAATTTGCGGACTGTACCAAAGAACAACGGACCTTCGATTTCGTATACGAGAACTCCCTGAGGAATGTCCAGCAATTCTTCCTGTCCGCCAACCTTGATTCCTCCTACAAGAGTCTGTTTGTCTGACTGAACTTCTGAAACGTCAATCATTTTCTTGATGAAGAAGAATGCTGCAAATCCAAGACCAACTTCGATTGCAACTGTAAGGTCAATGAATACTGTGATGAGGAATGTAACTGTAAGAACACAGATGTCTGACTTCTGTCCTTTAAGAAGGGCTCTGATGGCAGGGAAGCCGGCCATGTTCCATGCAACGTTAATAAGAACAGCACTTAATGCAGCCATTGGAATGTAAACTACAAAGCGGCCAAGAACCATCATGATCAAAAGAAGAATAACAGCATGCACGATTCCGGCTACTGGAGTTTTACCACCGTTTTTAATGTTTGTAGCTGTGCGGGCAATTGCACCTGTTGCAGGAATACCACCAAAGATTGGGCTTGCAATGTTTGCAATTCCCTGGGCAATAAGTTCTGTGTTCGAGTCATGTTTAGAACCGATCATACCGTCAGCAACAACTGCACTCAAAAGAGATTCAATGGCAGCAAGTACTGCGATGGAAATTGCTGTCGGGAACAGGTCAACGATTGTTGAGATGCTGAAAGCAGGAAGTGCAGGTGCTGGAAGTGATGATGGAATTGATCCGTAACGGGAACCGATTGTTTCTGTAGAAAAACCTGTATATTTTTTGATGAAAATATCAGCAATTGTTGCAAGAATAATTACAACAAGTGAACCAGGAATTCTCTTTGTAACTTTTGGCCACAGGAAAATAATTGCAAGGCATACAGATGCCATTGCAAATGAATACCAGTTAATTGTGCTGATTGATTTTACATAAACGATAATTTTAGGCAAAAAGTCACCCGGCATCTTTGAATATTCTTCACCAAGAATCATCATTGGTGTTGAAAAATCCGGAACAAGACCTAAAAAGTCACCGATCTGACCTGAAGCAATTGTTACTGCAATACCGGCTGTAAAACCTGTTACGATTGTGTATGGGATGAATTTTACAAGACCGCCCATTTTGAAAACACCAAGAAGGATCAGGATAATACCTGCCATGATGGTTGCTGTAACAAGTCCGGAATAGCCGTATTTTGCAACTACTCCGTAAACGATAACTGCAAATGCACCTGTAGGTCCGCCAATCTGTACACGGCTTCCGCCAAAGAAAGAAATACAGAATCCTGCGATGATTGCAGTAAAAAGACCACGCTGAGGTTCAACACCTGAAGCGATGGCAAATGCAATGGCAAGTGGGAGGGCAACGATGCCGACGATAACACCTGCGATAAGGTCGCTTGTCAAGGTTTTGCCATTATAGCCTTTAAAGGATTTGAATAGTTCTGGTTTGAACATTTTATTTTGTACTCCAATAATTTAGTTTACAACGTTAATGGGTTCACCTTTGAGGAATGCACGGATGTTTTCCAGTGCGATGTCAAAAAGGCGTACACGGGTTTCTTTTGCTGCCCATGCAATGTGTGGTGTAATGACGCAGTTAGGTGCATCAAAAAGTGGATTGTCATTAGCCATTGGTTCGCTGGTAAGAACATCAGCTGCAAAACCGCCCAGCTTTCCACAGTCCAAAGCCTGGCGGACTGCTTTTTCGCAGATTAACGGGCCGCGTCCTGTATTAAGGAGAATTGCACCGTCTTTCATTTTTTGAATTGAATCACTGTTGATCATTTCTTTGTTTTCAGAAGTCAACGGGCAGTGAAGGCTGACAATATCGCTGGAACCTAAAAGGTCATCAAGGCTTACATTCTTAACCTGGAATTCCTGGGGAACTGATTTGTTGTAGTCATCGACTTTTGAAGCTGTTCTTGTATAAACAAGAACTTTAAGTCCAAATGCAGATGCAATTTTTGCAACTCGCTGTCCGATGCTTCCAAAACCTACGATACCGAAAGTTTTGCCTGCAATTTCTGTAAGGGGATGATTCCAGTAACAGAAATCAGGACAGTTCATCCAGCCACGGTTAAGGACAGAGGAATTGTGTTCTGCAACAAAATTGGTGAGCGCAAAAAGAAGGCTGAAAGTATGCTGTGCAACTGCCATTGTGCTGTATGCAGGAATGTTGGTTACAGTCACTCCAAATTCTCTGGCAGCCTTGATGTCGACTACATTGTAGCCGGTGGCAAGAATTCCAATGTATTTGAGGTTTTTACACTGTTCAAGAATTTCTCGTGTGATGCTTACTTTGTTAAGAAATACAATTTCAGCATCCCCGATACGCTGTGCTGTAAGTTCTGCGGGGGTACGCTCGTATTTAGTAACGGAACCAAACTGGTTGAGCGGCTCCCAGCTAAGGTCGCCCGGGTTAAGGGCATGTCCGTCGAGAATAACTATTTTCATTCTTACAGTATAAATCAAAAGGGGAATTTATGACAATATATAGAAGAATGTCATACAATTCCTAATTATGAGAGCCAGACAGTTGAATGCTGCCGGGTTTCAGTGTAGAATTTGAATTGAAAATTAACAGCAATTTTAGGAATCTTGTATGGAATTTGATGATCTGATAAAAACACGCCACAGCGTACGCGAATATACTTCTCAAAAAATTGAATCAGCTGTCCTTGAAAAAATTCTGGCCCAGGGAAATCTTGCTCCCACAAGCAGAAATAAAAAACCCTGCGCCTTTTTTACTGTGACTGACAGGGATATGCTTGAAAAATTATCTGTTGCAAAAGCGGCAGGTTCACAGATGCTTAAGGATGCTGCTGCGGCGATTGTTGTTGCAGCCGACAGCGAAAAATCTGATGTCTGGATTGAAGATGCTTCCATTGCGATGACATATCTTCATCTTGCCGCAACTGACGCGGGGCTTGGCAGCTGCTGGATTCAGTTGCGTAAGAGGCAGTCAAAGGACGGTAAGGATTCTGCACTTTATGTAAAGGAATTGCTGGGTCTTGAAAAAAATCTCGAAGTTCTGGCCGTTCTTTCGCTAGGCGTTAAGGTCAGCTAGATTTCAAAGACAAATTCTTTTGTGTCTTCAAGTGTAAGTAATTCAATGATTTTAAGGCTGCGGGTTTTTCCTGCGGCCTTTATTTCTATTATTCCCGAAGTAAGTTCTTCGGCGACAGGTTCTCCGTAAACGCTTTCAATAAATTCAATGTATTCATCTTTAGACATTTTATCTGAACTTAAGGAAGGCGCTGCAAGAAGATCGATGTAATCGCGGACAGTCTGTTCCTGCTTTGCTGCAAAACTTTTTAAGGTCGAAGGCGACAGAATGATTGTCAGTTTTAATTTTGAACCGGATTTATTTACGGATACAAAATCAAGTTTTGAAACATCAATTGTTCCTGATATATTGAGAATCTGAGTGTCTGCAACCGCTTTGTTTGTGACTGATATATTTTTGAAACCATAATTTTTGAGGCTTGATTCGATTGTGGCTGTGTCAAAGAGTACTGTTGTTTTTTGTCCGGAAACAGAAGAAATAAGTTCGTTTACGCTGGGGCCGATTGATGTAGTAAAATTAAGGGAAATTTCTTTTTGTGAAACAGAACTGATACCAACGGCGACCGGGCAGCCTGTAAAAAATAAAACTGCTGTTAAAAGTAATGCTGTGCTAAAAAATTTCTTCATACTATTTTAACAAATTTTTCATAGGGATTGTTACACGGATTCCTGTGTGTGCAGATAATCCGGCTCCTGCACCATTTTGAAAATTCAGGTTTGATTTATCCTGGCGGATGTAATGAGTATATGTAAAATCCTGAACCAGGGCAACAAGTACTTTTCCGATTTTGAGGTAAGGTGTCTGAAAGCTGATTCCAAAAACGCCTGGAAAGAACGGAGCTTCAAGGGGATCACCATAAGTTCTGTTTACAGGCCAGCCTATGGTTAACACACCGCCTGCGTAAATTTTAAAAATATCTTTGTAAGAAATGCTTAAGGTCAGCGGAATCTGAAAACAGTTTGTCTGATGAATCCAGCGAAAACTGATTCCGATTCCCGGCTGGATTGCCCATTGTGTAAAACGGGCGCCTGTATCAATTGTAAATCCGCGGGCATTTGGATCAAAACGGTCCGGGGCAAACAGTGACCAGTCAAAAAAAGCCCCGCCGTCAAAGGCGAGGTGTTTTAAGAAACTGTGTTCCTGGTTTTGCGAATCTGCATCTAAGTCAGGAGATGACTGCCAGGAAAGCTGCTGCGTTTTTGTGCCTGCAGATGTTATTGGTTTGCCGACTGCAGCGTAACAGTTCTTATAGTATTTTTCGTTAAGATTTGAAATGATGACTCCGGTTTTAGAACCGGCACTTGCAGCGTGAATAAAGTTTCCATCGCTGATATAAATTCCTACATGAGAAATTGTGTCATTACCGGTTGTCTTAAAAAAAACAAGGTCGCCGGCTTCGATCTGATCAAGGGGAATAATCTTTACTGCGGTGTACATGGTCTTTACAGAGCGTGGAAGTGAAATTCCTGCGATATCTTTGTAAACACTGAATACAAGTCCTGAACAGTCAAAGGCATTAGGTCCCACAGCGCCTGTTTTGTACGGCTTGCCAAGAAAGGTCTTTGCTTTTTCGACTACACTGGTCCTGATTTTTGCAGCTTCTTCCTGTGTAAAAGATTTAGCACATGCACTGCTTAAAAATGCAGCGAGAATAAGTGGAATGATAAATCGTCTCTTTGAATTCATTAACAATATTTTAACATGGAAATATAAAAAAATGTTTCTTTTTTTTTAATACAGTGTTAAAATTATTTTGAATATTTATGTAGTAAAAAAGTACATAAAGAACTTGATTAATGAGGTTATTTATTGATGAAACCAATTCGTAATGAAGTATCTTGGGCATTTCTTGATGACTATCGTGGAAAGGTAAAAGGCTTTGATCAGAAATCACAGTGGCCGACTCTTCCTCAGGCAATTCACATTTCTCAGATGCGTTATCCTGACAGACCTTGTTTGGTTGACTTTGACGGACCTGACGGTTCAAAAAGAGTTTTCACTTATACAGAAGCATGGGAAAAAATTCAGACTGTTGCAAAATGGATGACACTTAACGGTGTTAAAAAGGGAAGCCATGTTGCAGTAAGCGGAAAGAACTCTCCTGAATGGGCAATCGCATACTTTGCTGCAATGCAGGCTGGTGCTGTTGCAATTCCTATGGATTATGCACTTCATGACAATGAAATCATCAATCTGATGAAAACAGCAAAACCTGTTCTCTTCTTTGTTGATGAAGAAAAATATGCATTCTTCAAAAAGAATCCTAACGGCGCAAAGATTTATTCTCTTTCTCCAAAATTTGAATCTGAATACATTCTTAACCTTAAACCTAAGAAAGAAGTTAAGGAACTTCCAGAAGTAAATTACAAAGACCTTGCTGCCATTCTCTTTACATCTGGAACTACTGGTGTACCAAAAGGCGTAATGCTCAGCCACGAAAACCTCTGTTCAGACGGTTTTATTGCTTTGCAGAACCTTATCATTTACGAAACAGATGTTTTCTATAACCTGCTTCCAATTCACCATGCATATACAATGCAGGCTGCTCTTATCGTTCCTCTTATCTGCGGTTCTTCAATCGTATTCGGAAAGAGCATGGCTGTAACAAAACTTATGAAAGAACTTAAAGAAGGAAAAATCAGCGTAATGCTTGGTGTTCCACTTCTTTACAATAAGCTCTTTACAGGCATCATGAAAAAGGTTGGAGAAAAAGGTGCTGCTGCAAAATTCCTTATCAATTCCCTCATGAACATCAGTTATGCAGTTCGTAAGGTTACAGGTAAGAATGTTGGTAAAAAGCTTCTTAAATCTATTCTCGAAGCTGCAAACCTTTCTACAGTACGCGTTGCAATTTGTGGCGGTGGTCCTCTCAGTGAAGGAATCTTCCGCGGATACAATGCAATGGGTATCGACTTTATTCAGGGATATGGTCTTACAGAAACTTCACCAATCATCACACTTAACCCGATTGAACACTTTAAGGTTGAATCAGTTGGTATGGTATTCAAGGGTTGCGAAGAAGTTAAGATTATCAATCCAGATGAAGAAGGCGTTGGTGAAATCGTAGTTAAAGGACCAATGGTAATGCAGGGTTACTACAACATGCCTGAAGAAACCGCTGCTATGTTTACAGAAGACGGATTCCTTAAGACTGGTGACCTTGGATGGATTGACGATGAACAGTATGTAATGCTTTCTGGCCGTGCAAAAAACCTTATCGTTACAGAAGGCGGAAAGAATGTTTATCCGGAAGAAATCGAAGACTCATTCCAGCTTGAATCTGATGTTGAACAGATTATGGTTCGCGGTTACATTATGGATGCAACAAGTAAATCAGAAGGAATTGAAGCACTCATCTATCCTGCTGATGAATGTCTTAAAGCTCTTGGCGTAAAACGCGAAGAATCTGTTAAGTCTCCTGTTGTATTTGATGCAATTAAAGCAATCGTAGACAAGATCAATAAGACTTTGCAGCCATATGCCCGCATTTCTAAGATTACAATTCTTGAAGAAGCTCTCGAAATGACTTCTACAAGAAAGATTAAGCGTAATAAGGTTGGTGCTAAAAAAGAAGAAGCTGCTGCAGAAAAAGCAGAAAAGAAACCTGCAGCTAAAAAAGCTCCTGCAAAGAAAGCTGCTCCAAAGGCAGAAAAGGCACCTGCTAAAACTGCTGCCAAGAAACCAGCTGCAAAAAAGACCGTAAAGGCCGCTGCAGAAAAAGCAGAAAAGAAACCTGCTGCTAAGAAAGCACCTGCAAAGAAGGCTGCTCCAAAAGCAGAAAAAGCTCCTGCAAAGAAAGCACCTGCAAAGAAAGCTCCGGCAAAAACTGCAGCAAAACCAGCAGCTAAAAAACCGGCTGCAAAAAAAGAAACTGCAGCTAAAAAGCCTGCAGCAAAGAAAACAACAAAAAAATAACTGACTGAATTATAAGTCAGATAAAAAAGAAGGGCTGTCCTTACGGGCAGCCCTTTGTTTTTATATAAGGTTTTGTTTACTGATAAAGATATCTGTAGTAGAAACCAAACATAAATGCATCATACTTTGTGTTGTTTGCATTTGTAATTGCCTGATATTCAAAAGTTGCAGCAATTGTATGCTGGTTTGTAATATCAAAGGTAACTTCAGGACGAATATTAAAGATTGCTCCACCTGTCCAGGTATTGCAGATTGCATAAAGAGCCGGATGGTTTGTTCTGTCATGCCAGCGTTTGTCGTCTGCACCCCATGCACCGGAAACCCAGCATCCTACATGGAACTGTTTTGTAATATCAAACTGAACGCGTCCGCCTGTAAAGAAAGCGAATGTGTAGTTATTGTCAGAATAGAAAGTGAATCCTGCTTCAGGAGCAACTGTAAGGTTAAGCGGTTTGATTCTCCAGGTTACTGTAGCACCTGTACCGAATTTTCTGTCTGCTGCATTGTCATTACCAAGTCCGTTGTAAGCAAAGTAAGCATCAAGAATAAAGTCAGAAGTAAAGCGTAATGTTGCTCCGGCGTAAAGGTTGCTGTTTCCGCGTCCGATTCCGTCGTAAGCAAAAGCAACTGTAAGCAGCTGGATTGGAGTGAATTCAATACCTGTATTTACCCAGAAGCCTTTTCCGTTTGAACCGTCTGCAATTGCAATTCCACCGTTAATCATTTTGTGGTCGTCGTATTTTGCACCGATTGCTGTTTCTGCATAAGCGTTAGGGTAGTAGAGGAATCCTGAAACTGAATCGCCTCTTGGTGTTGTGTTACGAAGATCACCCTGTGTAACGTGAGAAGAAATTGCCCATTTTTTACCGCCTTTAGAAGGTGCGGCACCAACAGACCAGTCCAGAGTTGTTCCTGCACCAACATAGAAATTTGTAACAGGAGTCCACAAAAAGTTTACATAGTAAGAAGAATTGTCCCACCAGCCTTTGTATGCATCAGCCTGATGAAGGAATGTGTAAGGTTTTTCATTAACAAGACGAACTGTTACACCGTTAATGTCTCCGCGTCCGTCCCAGCCTGGCATCAAGCCCCATGAAATTCCGCCTTCAAGTGTGAATTTAGCGATGTCAACGCGGGCCTGGAGTGTATCAACAAGACCGTACCAGGTAAAACCTGCTCTGTTATCATTTCTTGGGTCTCCTTCTGGAAGTCCCATTCCTGTCCAGAGTGTATTCTGAACAGTTACTTTTGGAAGAACCTGTGCACCTGCTGCAAAGGTCATTAAAGCAGTAACTGCTGCTGCGAGAATTTTTTTCATGTTTAAGCCTCTTTGTTATTTAGCGCCCCAGAGTTTGTAGTATTCATCCATCTGGGTTTTGATTTCATTTGTTATAAGACCTGATCCATCTTCTTTGTAAAGATATTCAATTACGTCTGCCATGGAAACGATTGCGCGTGCAGGGAATCCGTACTTGTCTGTAATTGAATCCAGTGCTGATTTATTGCTGTCGCCGGCTTTTTCCATGCGGTTGAGGGAAACCATTTCTCCCACAACTTTTACATTAGCAGCACCTGTAACGATAGGGTATGTTTCTTCGATGGATTTTCCTGAAGTTGTTACATCTTCAATGATTACAACGCGGTCACCGTCCTGAAGTTTGCTTCCTAAAAGGATTCCTGCATCTCCGCCGTGATCTTTTGCTTCTTTACGGTTTGAGCAGTAACGAACTTCTTTACCATAAAGCTGGCTGTATGCGATGCTTGCTGTAACTGCCAGAGGGATTCCTTTGTATGCCGGTCCAAAGAGAACATCAAAGTCATCACCAAAATTGTCATGAATAGCCTGAGCGTAATATTTGCCCAAAAGAGCAAGCTGGCTTCCTGTAACATAGGCGCCTGCATTCATAAAGAATGGAGACTGTCTTCCGCTTTTAAGAGTAAAGCTGCCGAATTTGAGTGCGTTGCAGCTTACCATAAAGTCAATGAATTCTTTCTTGTACTGTTCCATAATATAGAGGAGTTTAACAAAAAAACGAATTCTGTGCTATAGACTGAAGTTTTCGTCAAATTCTGCCGATATATTAATGATAAGGTGAAATCTTTTTTTTCAAGGTGAACTATATGAAACCCTTAATTGGTATACGAAGTCAGGACAACAAATTCATTTCTCTGCTTAATGGAGACGCATCATATCCAAAGGCGGTAATTGTTTATCGCGGCGATTTCAGTGATAAAGGAATTTCTGTTTTTGCATGCAGAATGAAAACTGCGACCGAACCTGAAAAAATTTATCGTATTGGAAATATCAGTGTTGCTTCTGAAAAACTTGAAAAAATTGCCAGCGGTCCTGAAGACATCGGTTCTGACAGACTTCCTGTAAAGATTGTTTCTTCCATGTCAAAAGGCGGAACCTTATGTATTAAACTGTACCTTGGAACTTCTTACGAGGCAGTCATGCTCAGTTCTTTTTATGTGAATATTATTGAAGAACTTGAAAAGAAGATGATCAATGAACACGAAGATGATGTTACCCGTTACGGTGATTTCGTAAAAAAAGATCCTGCAAATGCATTCCTTGTGCCGGAAGAAGATTTGACAGAAGGCGGTCGCGGACTTTTAAGAGAAGAAGTAATCGATACTGAACTTGAAGAACAGCTGAATAAACCTGAAAAATCTGTTTCAAAAAGGGTAGTGGATAAAATTCTGCCCGATGAAATTGAAAATAATAATCCTGATGAATATTTTGAACTTGCGGACAGCATCAAGCGTACAAAAACAACAATCAGGGGAAAGCTGATTGGAATCATCTGTACAATCGTTGTTCTTGCGCTGGGCTCAGTTACATTCCTTGTTACAAAATATGTTTCAGAAGATGTAAAGCGCAGTGCAGAAACTACAGTGTTTGCAACAAACAGACAGTTGTGCGCTGACGTGGACAAGCAGTTGAAGCAGAGTGTCGAAAATGCAATGCTGCTTCTTGGACTTGAAAACACAGTCGGGAAAAATCAGGAAGAATATGACCGCGTTGTAAAATCAGTTCTTGATAGAGAAAAAAATCTCAAGGCTGTAATTGTTCCAGAAAAGAAAGCTCTTTACAGTGAAAAATATCTTAAAGACAATAACATTTCAAAAGACCAGTTAGACCGCATAGTCAGAAACTGTATCAGTGGAATTACTGCTGCAAAATCGAACCGTTATTATATTAAGAATGTTTCTCCGGATTTAAAAACCGGATGTGCACTTATTGTTTTTGGAATTGACCGTAAAACTGCAGATGGAAAAGTTGAACGGGAACCGGTATTTGCATTTACAGATTTATCAGCAATCCGTGAATCTCTTTCTTCAAATGAAATTTATTCATCATACATTGTAGAAGAATCCGGCGAAGTTTTGTGCAGCCCTGATATCAAGTTTACTCTTGACCGCACTCCAATGCGCAGTAATCCTATTGTAAATGCTTTCTGTAAATCATCTGGTAACAGTGAACAGATTCAGTTTGAACATGACGGCAAAATTTATTACGGGGCATTCAGGACAGTAAGTATTGGCGGCGCCGGAGTGATTACGGTTGTTTCAAAGGATACAGTTCTTGGTGCTGTAGACAGAACAATGTGGCGCAATATTTATCTTACAATTGCAGTTCTTTCGATTGCGGTGCTGATCATCTGGTTCTTCTCAAGGACAATCAGTACTCCCATTAAAGCTTTGAGTGCAGCTGCCATAAAAATCAAGAACGGTGATTATGATGTAAACATCAAGTCTCATACAAGTGATGAAGTCGGACTTTTGACAGAAAGCTTTGTTGACATGTCAAAAGGTCTTAAAGAAAGGGAACGCCTTAAGGATTCCTTTGGGCGTTTTACAAATAAGGAAATTGCAGAAAAAGCTGCCCGCGGTGAACTTGAACTTGGCGGAGAAAATCTTCGCGTTACAGTTTTCTTTAGTGACATACGCGCATTCACTGCAATGTCTGAACAGCTTGAACCGTCAAAGGTCGTTGAATTCCTTAATTCATATATGACAAGAATGGTTAAGTGTGTAACAGAATCCGGCGGCTTTGTTGATAAATATATCGGGGATGCAATTATGGCAACTTTTGGTGCACCGGTATCAAGCGGAACTCCAAAAGAAGATGCACTTAACAGTATTCGTGCTGCATTAAAAATGCGTGCTGCTTTGATTGCATTCAATAAAGAACGGGAAGACGCAGGAGAAAAACCTGTCAGAATCGGCTGTGGTATTAACTCAGGTGAAGTTGTTGCCGGCCAGATCGGTTCAATAGAGCGAATGGAATATACTTGTATCGGCGATACCGTTAACCTTGCTTCAAGAACAGAAAGTCTTAATAAACCTTTTGGAACAGATATCCTCATTACTGATAATACTTATCAGCTTGTTAAAGATAAGGTAATTGTAGAACCGATGCCTTCAGTTAAAGTTAAAGGCAAAGAGCATGAAATTAAAATGTATGCTGTAATCAATATGCCTGAAGAACTTGATATTCCTGGTGCTGGACCTGCAGGTTTTAAAAGCCTTGAACAGTTGAGAAATATCTTTGGTGTTGCAGCACCTGATTTAAGTGAAGTAGATACAAATGAAGAAGAGAAGAAGTACACGATTCAAGGCAACTGATTTAATAGTTGTTTTTGCAGCATTATTAGTTTTCTCATCTGCAGTTTATATCTTCTGGAAAGATTTAAATTCCCAGGGGAATTATTCAGGAGAACCTGTTGCTACAATCACTTTTAAGAAAAATCTAAGTCAGCGCCGCGTAAAAAATGAAATGATCTGGTATCGTGTCCGTAACGGCATGGATCTTTATGACGGCGATTATATCCGTGTTGAAGAAGGATCTCAGATTAAATTCAGTTTTAATGATGACGAAACTTTAGTTGACTTAAGTGAAAATACAATCATCCAGATTCAAAAACGGGATGACGGTTCTTATGCAATGCTTAGTCTTGGTGCCGGTGAAATTTCCATTGATACAAGTGCATCAAAAAATAATTTCAGTATTGTGAATGAGAACGGAACAGAAATCAAGCTTGATAAAGGCGCTAAAATGTCTGTAAAGACCAGCGGTAACGGAAAGGTTGATTTTAAAGTTCATAGCGGAAGTGCAACTCTTATAAATACACAGACAGATTCTCAGTCGCACTTTAATGCAGGTGAAGAAATCAGCATGATCAATATGACTGATGCTGTTTTGCCAGATGCATTTATTATTGAAGAGCCGGCTGCAGAACCAGAGCCAGAACCGGAACCGGAAGTAAAAGAAGAACAGCCGGTTGTGCAGGAGCCGGAAGTTCCTGCTGTTAAAAAAACAGAAACAGTCAGAAAGCCAAAAACTGACAGACCAGGAGCTGTTCAAAATAAGCCTGCCCGCCCTGAACCTGTTAAGCAGGAAGCAACCAAAACAGAACCAGTTCAAGTGCAGCCTGTTGCTGCCGAAGAAAATAAAGCTGAATCTCCAGAACCAGTTCCTGCTCCAGCTGAACAAAAACAGCCGGAACAAAAACCTGTTGTGCAGCAGGAAGTTAAATCAGCTGAACCAGAACCTCAGCCAGAGCCAGAACCTGCGCCACAGCCAGAGCCAGAACCTCAGCCACAACCTGTAACTCAGACTCAGGAATCACAGAAAACAGAACCTGCGCCACAGCCTCAAAAAGATCCAGGTCCTGTTCCGGCAGAATCAGAACCTCAGCCAGTTCCAGAACCTGAAAAAGAAGAATCCGCTCCTGCTAAAACTGAACCTGTAAAAGAAGAACAGAAACCAGCTCCGGAAGTTTCTCAGCCGGAACCAGTTCAGAAAAAGCCAGAGCCTCTTTTGATGCCAGTTCTTTTTGAACCAAAAGCAAATACAATTTTTGGCGTTGATGATGTTCGCAATCATAAGAGCATCGTATTTGAATGGAAAGAAGTAGAAAACGCAACTGAATATGTTTTCAGACTTGTAAAAAAATCAGGAAGTCTTACTACGATTATTGTAGAAGAAAAAGTTTATGGTTTGCCGCGCTATGTGCTTAAGGATATTGCAACTTTAAGTAACGGGGATTTTGTATGGTCTGTTACTGCAGTAAAGCGCGGAAAAGATCTTTCAATTGAACAGAAAAGTGCGACGGCAAGTTCTCAGTTTGAAATTCAGGTACAGCTGCCGCAAAAAGTAAAAACTCAGGACACAGGAAGGCAGTATGGTGATTAAGAAGTTTTTTCTTTGTCTTGCTGTTTTATTCGCAACAGGAATTTCAGTTTTTGCTCAGACAAAAGTTTTTACTCAGGTAATTGAATGGACAGGCGATGAATACGCTTCTGGTTACGAAATTGAAATTCAGGATGAGAATCAGAAAACAATCCTGACAAAGACTGTAGAAAATACCCGTCTTGAAGTTTCTCTTCATGCCGGAAATTATCGTTATAGAATTTTTGCATATGACCTTTTTGGACAGAAACAGCTGGATGCAGACTGGCAGACGCTGAAAATTCTTCGTGCTGTAAAGCCAGTGATTGAAGAACCAAAACAGAATGTTATTTATGTCGGGAAAGGACAGGAAATTTCTGTTGACCTGAACTGTCTTGGTATTGCACAGGATACTAAGGTGACAGTAATCAGTGCAGACCAGAGTAAAACTTATCAGGCATATTTTCAGTTTGCGTCTGACCATGATGATTCAAAATATACGGAACTTCCTCTTAAGATAAAATCAATGCGAGTGCCGGAAGGAAAATATTTTGTTCGTGCAGAAAATCCAGGCGGACTTACTTTTGAAGGCGCTTACTTTGATGTTGAATATGTGGTTAAGCCTGTAATCATCGGGTTTATTCCTACAGAAACTTATTGTGTAAAGGATGCACCTTTTAAATTTACATTGACTGGAGTTAATTTAACTGCAGACTGTATCTATTATCTTGAAGCAGAAGACGGTTCAAGAAATGTATGTACGGTTCTCAGTGTAAATGAAAGAAACGGCGAAAACCGCATCCGCCTGCGTTGTGATTTTGCTAAGCGTGGAACATACAGCATTGTAGTAGAAACACCGGCCGGAGTAAAAACTGCTTTGAACGGATTTATCGTTGAGTATACAGTTACTCCAAGAATCACCGGCGTTAAGGATGGACCTGTAAAAGTAAATTCCTATAAGGGAATGGATTTGAATTTCAGTGCAGAAGGCGTCAGTGAACAGACAAAAGCAGTTCTTGTAAATTACACTACAACAAGGACTGGGCGCCGTATAGAAATTCCGGCATATTCAAAAACTGCAGTGCAAATCACAAGCCTTGGAGAAGGCCGTTATACAGCTCACTTTACAGGACTTTATTCCGGTTCTTATAATCTGCGTCTTGTAAATCCAGGAGACTTTTCTGACCAGAAAGGTGAGTTTGCAATTACTGTTGTTCCTCCTGTTGATTTTAATGTTGCTGCAGGAATTCATTTTGGAACAATTATGATAATTTACAATGACAGCCTTCCTGAATTTATCAGAAAGACTTTGAATGTAGGTTATCACATGGAATTTACGGTAATACCGTTTAAGTTTGAAAAAGTGAATATCGGTTTTGAAGTTGCCGGTGATATCGGCGGCTGGACTATAAATACAAATATCGGAAAGAACCATGTTCAGTCTGCGGTGGGAAGTGCAAGTATTTTGCTGCAGCGTCCGTTCCTAGAAGAAAAATTACGCATTCAGCTTGCAGTCGGCGGCGGATACTGTTCCTTTGGATATACAATTTTTGATGGAGCAGGTCAGGTTCTTGACAGAAAGAATACTGACAGCCCAATCGTAAAGGCAGGAATTTCTGTTGTCGGCTATCCTTTGCATAACCTCTATATGACAGCCGGCTTTGATTACTATCATGTGTTTGCAAGTAACGGAACGTTTGGAATGTTTGTTCCTAAAGCCGCAGTTGGTGCAAGATTTTAAAAAAATAACGCAGCTTTTTACAGCTGCGTTATTTTTTTTATGAACGGTTATTAGTAGTTCAAAAGGAATTTAGCTGGAACTTCAACAGTTACAGATTTTACTTCACCTTCGCGAGCGAAAAGTTTAGCACTTGCTTCTTTTGAAATTTCAGCTTCAAAAGACTGACTGTCTACTTTAACAGTACATTTGTCAGCAGATTCATTCAATTTGTATGTGAAAGGCACTCCAAATCTTGTGAATGACAATGTTCCGTCCTGTGTAAATTCTTTCTTGCACAGAAGATCCGGCTTAAAGCAGAGTTTACCGTCGTTGAGTCTCATTCCAAGTTCGCCCCAGCGTGTGATAACTTCTTCTTTTACCTGACCAGTCATACCAGGCTGTTTAGCACCCTGTCCGCTTGGTGTGTGTGAGTATGGATCTGTAGGGAATGCACCGTAAAGTTCTGGTGTCTTGTTGAATCCAAGTCCATTGCGAACTTCGTAATATGCTGCAGCAAGGTCACGTTTTTCTGCAGAACCGTCAGCGGCCATGTCAAAGTTTTCCTGTACAGCAAGAAGAAGTTTTGAAACCATGTGCCAGTAGATTGAACCAAGTCCTTCGTAAGCATAGAAAGTACCTGAACGGCCTGTGAACGATGAGTGGTGGAAAGTTGATTCGTAGAGGGCAAGAATGCCTTCGATTTCTGAATCACTAACGCCATTTGCTTTGAGTGCAGCTTCAAGGAGTCCGGCATTACGGAAGTCTGGATTGAAGTGGCATGAGTTTGCATCTACTGCATCGTTGTAAATTACGCATGAAGCAGATGGAGATGTGTAGCCGTTATCAAGCTGTGATTTGAGGAATGCAAATTTAACAGCCTGGATTTTGTCAACGATGTTCTTCTGTTCAAAGAATGGAAGTTCTTTGTTTGGATAGAGCATGTAAGAATGCTGGCGTTTTTCGTACATTCCGCTGTTCTTGAGTGAAGTATAAAGTTCGCATACTTCTTTTGGAGAAAGCATCTTGCTTGAAAGAACTGCAACCTGACCTTCGAGCATTTCCTGAAGATATTCAACTTTCATGCCGTTTGCGCTGATTGCAAGTGTGTTGTATGAGTGGTACAAACCATTGTCTTTTTTGTTGAGTTTGATTGAGTATTCAATGTGAACAAGGAATGTATCGATTGCAGCAAGAATTTCTTCTTTAGAAACATTTTCTGTTTTGTTGAGAAGAGTGTAGTCATTGTAGAATGCAAGGCGTTCGGCAGCAAATGCTGTTCCACAAGTCTTAACGAATTCGTTGCGGCTTGAGCTGTCCATTGTATCCTGTGGTTTTGTTCCTGCGTATGCTGCAACAAGTGCGTTCATAAGCTTTTTGATTTCTGAAGGAACTTCAAAGTTTGCAGATGGACACTTAGAGTAAACGTCCTTAAGGAATGTAAGCATACGGCGAAGATAACATGTTGTTACCATAGAAAGACCGTAGCCGGCAAGTGCGTTGTTTGCATCGTTCCATTCAGGGCGCTGTGTGTTCATCCAGATTCCGCCGCCTGGTACAAAGTTAGCAAGTTTTGTAAGGATGAGCTGGAGAAGTTTAGATGTCAAAGTTACGAGGTAAGGAGAACCGTCTTTACCCATAAGTTTTGAGTCAGTTCCATACTTTTTAACGTCAGCTTCGATGCGGTCATTAAGGTCGTAATCAAACTGAATTGAATCACGAGGATTTTTGCAGAGGTCTTCGTAACTCTTGATGTGGTATGGAATATTTGATGTAGAGAAAAGTTTCTTGTTCAGAACTTCGTTGAATGCTTCAGGGTCAAGCTGGCTCTGGAGTTCAAGGAGTTTACAAAGGTAAATAATCTGGTGGTCGTTCCAGTAACCGATGTTGCTCCATGGATTTTCTGGTTCAGGGACTTCCCAGTCAAGTCCGGCACGAGTAATGCGGTATGGGTTGAATCCGTCGCATGAAACTGCGTTTACGAATTTTGCAATCATTCCCATTGTAAAGCAAGGATAACTCATTGCGAGTGCTTCCCAGTTCTGGAAAATATCACGCCAGTTTCCTTCGTAGTTGAGGATAGGGTTACCGAGGGAATCCTTGAGGTTGATGTTGAATTTGTTCCATGGACGGCTTGGGTCACCATGGCGGCGTGAGAATGAAAGTGGCAGATATTCGAGGAAGAGTCTGTAAAGCTGGTCATCACCAGTTGCTTTAACAAGAGCAGCAAGTTCAGCATAAGTTGTTTCTTCTGCCTTGCATACAGCAACAGCTTTTTCAACATTTACTGCAGAACGGCCTTTAACAAATTTTACAAAGTCAGCCATGAGAATCTTGTTGTTGTCAGCAAAGATACCACCGCGCATGATGTTGAACATTACATTTGCTTTGTGGTGGATACATGTGATTTTGTCATTTGTATCCTGAATACCGTCAGCGCCTGCAATGTACTGGTCAAGAAGTTCTTTTCCTGCCTTGATGTCAGCTTCAAGGTCTTTTACTGCAGCGGCACGGTCTTTGATTGCATCTTTGAGAGCGCCGATGCGTGAAAGTTCAAGTTTTGTATCAAATACCTGGTACCATCCGCAGTCCTGGTTTGCAGCAAGGTCAATTGATTTCATGATCATACATGAAGGACGACCGCCTTTAAGAACTGCAATTTCGTCGATAGACTGTGTTACGCTTGCATCAGATGCAAACTGAGTTTCTACAGCGCTGTCCAGGTAAACTTTATCCATTGTAGAGAACCAGCATGTGTTTGCCCAGAGAGCTTCAGATGGTTCTGCACGGTCAGAAAGAACGCTTGAAAGGCTGAACATTGAAAGTTTAGCTTCTGTATCAAGGTCTGTCTTTTTGTATGCGTCAAGAAGAACGCTGGAATCATTCTGGAGCTGAACTGTTCCACATGCAGGCATGATGTTGCGGCATCCGTCGAGAATCTGGATTTTTGCAGTTTCGCTGTTTGTGTTTTTAATGGAAGCTTTGCGAACGATTCCGTATTTCTGACTTGAAGTCCATTCTTGGCAGAATGTCAGTCCAAGTTCGCAGTTGATTTCTTCAAAGATGATATGAGAACCGGCACTGTTCTTGTAGAGGTTGCGCTGGATTTTGAATGAACGGTTAGAAGAGAATGGCTGCCAGTAGAAAGTCTGTCCGTCTTTGAGTACTTTTACTGCTGTGTAGCTGCCAGTATTTGTTTTCCCGTCGTCAATTTTGTCACATGTGTAGTAAGGGAAAACAGCGTGACTTGAATCTTTACGACCTGCACTCAATGCGCCAGATGACCAGATGAAGTTCCAGATATCACTTGAGCTTGTGATTGTCATAAAGAAAGGAGGAATGGAATCATAGTTTTCGATCTTGTACCAGAGATCGCCATCCTTTTCGATAACACTGCCGTTTGATGCAGCAGGAGCCAGAGCATTGAGCTGTTCGATTGTACGTGGGAATTCGTTCATAAAAACCTCGTAGATAGAATAATACCGATATCAAGGCAACCGGTTGCCTTATTTTTATCTGATTTTAGAATATTTGCTATCAGGTCAACTGTCAAGACAGAATTTTGCGAATTCTCAAAAAAATCTATAAATTCCCCCTTAAAAACCTTGATTTTTTAATAATTTCGTGTAAATCTGTAGTTATTCAGGAGGAATTCCCCATGGAAAATAAAAAATCCATTCATCGTATTTCTAAGATGATTTGTCTGCCGGTTCTTGCGGCAGGAGCTTTTATTGCAATTACGGCAACCGGTTGCTCTGATAAAGAAGTTAAGACACTTCCAGATTTTGTAGAACAGACAATGCAACTGGTCTGGAGTGATGAGTTTGATAATGACGGACCTGTAAATCCTGATTCATGGGAATATAAGACAGGTGCCGGCGGCTGGGGTAATAACGAAGTTCAGAATTATACAAAAGAAGAAGCTAATTCATACTGTTCAGACGGAACCCTTAAAATCTGTGCAGTGCGTAACGGACATAAATGGACCAGTGCCCGTCTTGTAACCCAGTATCACCAGACATTCAAATACGGTTATATCGAATTCCGTGCAAAGATTCCTACTCAGAATGGAACCTGGCCTGCATTGTGGATGATGCCGGAACGAAGTAAATATGGTACATGGCCAAGAAGCGGCGAAATTGATGTAATGGAATTTGCAACAGCAACCTGGGGCGACAAGGCTTATGGAACAATTCACTGCCGTAACGGTTATGGCGGAAATACTTTAAGCAGTGTGGGAGTTCCAGTGAGCAAGCCGGATAAAAAATGGCATACTTATGCAGTTGACTGGCAGGAAGATCATATCAGCTGGTATTACGACGGAGAACTTTTGACAACTTACAAAAATCCGTATCTTGAAAAGGATAACTGGATGTCATGGCCATTTGACCAGGAATTCCACATTATTATGAACCTTGCAATGGGTGGAACTCTTGGCGGTGATATTGATAAAAAGCTTGAAAAAGCAGTTATGGAAGTTGATTACGTAAGAGTTTACCAGAAATAAAACATTAATGGTTATAGAATAAAAAAGGCGCAGCCTGAAGTTCCGCAAGTTAAGGTTACTTAATGGAATACAGGCTGCGCCTTTTTTTGTTTTTAACAGGAATTATTCTGTGTAAGTAATTTCGTAGATTTTAGTAAGTTCGTAAACTGTAGTATCGAACTTCTGGTCAACATCATAAAAACTGATTTTTACAGGTTTGCCTGAAGCATTATTTTTATAGATAACGCGTTCTTTAAGTTCATCTTTTACCCATTTCTGGATTTCTGTAAGGTTATTGTTTTTGTCGTATTTGTAGACTGTCTTAGTTACAGTTTCAAAATCTGTTTTAGATTCTGTAGACGATGTAGAAGCAATTTTTCCTGAGTCTGTGTAAGAATAGTTTTCTACACTTACGCGGGTTCCGTTATGTCTGTATTCAATAATTGATTCTATCTGATTTTTGTCGTTATATGTGAAAGTAACAACGTTTTCAAGAGCTCCGTTTGGGTTAAACAGTCTCAGACTTTTTTTGCCTGCTTCGTATTTATGGAGAATCTTGTATTTAAGAGATTTTTCTTCTCCTGACAGGAGGGTTGTAGCTTTTTCTTTTCCATCTGTACCATATTCAATTTCCAGTGTTCTGATGGCACCGTTTTCGTTCTGTACAATGGACTTGATTTTACTGTCATGAGTGTACTGGTAAGCAAAAGAAAGAGTTTCTTTGTTTTTGTCATCAGTGATAGTCTGCTTAACGATATGACCGAATTCATACGATAAGGTTACTTTGTCTTTAAATGTTCTGTAAAGCTCATCAAATTTTGTTGCTACGTCGTAACGGGTAACAGTACATGGAACTTCAGGAATATTATAAGATTTTGCAAAATTCATTCTGTCTGTGATCTGATCTGCAAATGCGCAGAATGCCATTGTGCTGGCAGCAATTATTGTTATAAGTTTTTTCATATATTTGCCTCCATAGGAAAAACTGTTAAAAGCGAATTTCTTCCATTATAGCATGTTATGCAGAATAATCAAATTTATTCGGGTTTGGGATATTGGCTTAAGTTAAGTTGACAAAAGTTTAGAATTTTGTCATTCTTAATAATGACATAACTAAAATAATATGTCATTATGAACATGAACTAATTTGACGGAGGACATATGTCAAAGAAATATGCATTTTTATTTCCAGGTCAGGGTGCTCAGGCTCCCGGAATGATTAAAGACGTTTGCGAGGCTTATCCAGAAACACGTAAAATCCTTGATGACATTTCTGCAATCTGGGGAAAAGACATTTGTAAAATAATGTGGGAATCAGATGCCGCAGAACTTAGCCGCAGTGACAACAGCCAGATGGCAATCACAGCAGCAAGTCTTGTTGTAGGTAAAGTTCTTGAAACAAAGGGAATTACTCCTTCTGTTGCAATGGGATTTTCTCTTGGTGAATTCCCTGCTCTTTACTTCTCTGGCGTTTTGTCTTTTGAAGATTTGATTAAAGTTGTAGCAAAACGCGGTTCAATCATGCAGAATGTATGTGAACAGATTGCTAAAGAAAACGAAGGACATGCTCCTGGAATGACAGCCGTAATCGGACTTACTCAGGATCAGGTTAGAGACATTGCTTCTAAATGTGAAAATGTTTATGCAGCAAACATGAATGCTGACAAACAGACAGTTCTTTCTGGAACAGCTGATGGTCTTACAAAAGCAGAAGAACTTTGTAAAGAAGCTGGTGCCCGCCGTGCTATCCGTCTTGCAGTTGCAGGTCCATTCCATTCACCACTTATGCAGCGTGCAGCTGATGAATTTGAAAAAGCAATTGCTGATGTAACATTCAATGATCCAAAAATTACACTTCTTGGAAACGTAACCGGTAAAGAAGAAAAAACTGGTGACGAAATCAAAAAGAACGCAGTACTTCACCTTACAAACTCTGTTCTCTGGACAGATGAAGAAAAAGTTCTCTTTGATATGATCAATGCAGATTCAGCAAATGAATGGGCTCTGGTTGAACCAGGTGTTGGACAGGTTCTTACAGGACTCTGGAACAAATCTGATTTTGCAGAAAACATCAAAGCAGCTGCAGCAAACTCAGCTGAAAGTATTTCTAACGTACAGTAACAGGTCCTTAAGGCCAGGTCCGGTAAGATGAACTGATCTGGCTGCGGATGACAATTCAAATATAGGAGATAAACTATGAAGATGCTCGAAAATAAAAAAGCACTTATCACAGGTTCAAGCCGCGGTATCGGTAAGAAAATCGTTGAAGTATTCCTTGCAAACGGATGTGAAGTTTGGGGACTTTGTACAAAACCAAGTGCAGCAAAAGAAGAACTTGAAAAGATTGCTGCAGACAATGGTGTAGCATTCCATGAAATTTATGCAAATGCCGGAAACGCTGATGAACTTCGTGAAGTAGCTAAAAAGGCTCTCGAAGAAGCAGGCGGATTTGACGTACTGGTAAACAATGCTGGTATTACACGTGACGGACTTAACTTCCATATGTCAATGGAAAACTGGCAGGATGTAATTAACGTAAACCTTACATCAGTATTCGTTCTTTGTCAGCTTATCTCTTACGATATGATTCACAAGAAGAAGGGTTCAATCATCAACATGACAAGTATTTCTGGTGTTCACGGAGAAGCTGGTCAGGTTAACTATTCTTCTTCAAAAGCTGGTATGATCGGTCTTACAAAAGCTCTTTCTAAAGAAGTTGGTAAACGTGGTGTTCGCGTTAATGCAGTAGCACCTGGATTTATTGATACAGAAATGACACAGGCTGTTGATGAAAAGATCCGTGAAGCTTGGGTAAACATGATTCCTCTTCACCGTGCTGGTTCAACAGAAGAAGTTGCAAACGTTACATTGTTCCTTGCAAGTGACATGTCTAAATATGTTACAGGTCAGGTTATCGGTGTTGACGGTGGTATGGGAGCTTAATGATGAGAAGAGTAGTAGTAACAGGTCTTGGATGTGTTTCTCCAGTAGGAAACTCAGTAGACGAAACATGGGCAGCTGTAAAAGCTGGTAAATCTGGTATTGCCATGACAACACGTTATGACAACACACCTTTCAAAGTAAAATACTGTGCTGAAGTAAAGAACTTCAAGGCAGATGATTATATGGACAGCGCTGCAGCCCGCAAAATGGCTCCATACGCTCAGTACGCAGTAGCTGCTGCAAAAATGGCTCTTGATGATTCTGGCCTTATGGGTAAACAGGAAATTCTTGACAACACAGCAGTTTACCTCGGTGTAGGAATTGGTGGTCTTGATGTTACAGAAAACAGCATGAAGTCTTACTTTGAATCAAACTACACACGCGTTCCTCCAATGACAATTCCTGAACTCATTCCAAATGAAGGTGCAGGTAACATCGCTCTTCTTTTTGGTCTTCATGGAGCAACACATACAATCGCAACTGCATGTGCTTCTGGTACAGATGCAATCGGTGATGCACTTGATGTAATTCGCGGCGGACGTTACGACGTAATTCTTGCTGGTGGCGCAGAAAGCACAATCTGTGGTTTCGGTAACCTTTCGTTCACAGTACTTCATGCACTTTCTTCTAAATGGACAGATGATCCTACAAAAGCTTGCCGTCCATTCGATAAAGACCGTGACGGATTTATCATGGGTGAAGGTTCAACAATTCTCGTTCTCGAAGAATATGAACACGCAAAAGCTCGTGGTGCAAAAATCTATGCTGAACTTGCAGGTTACGGTTCTTCTTCTGACGGTTATCACCTTACAGCTCCAAACCCAGACGGAATCTGCGGTGCAAAAGCTATGACAATGGCAATGAAAGATGCCGGCGTTAAACCTGAAGAAGTAACATATTACAACGCACACGGAACTTCTACAAAGCTCAACGATTCAGGTGAAACAAAAATGCTTCACATTGCATTCGGTGATGCTGCAAAAGGACTTCATGTATCTTCTACAAAATCAATGACAGGTCACTGTCTTGGTAATGCAGGTTCACTTGAAGCACTTATGTGTGTTAAAGCAATTCAGGACAGCTACGTTCCAGCTACAATCAACCTTGATAATCCTGATGTTGAAGGCGGATGTGACCTTGACTACACACCTAACAAGGGTATCGACATGCCGGTAAATGTTGCAATGAGCGGTAACTTTGGTTTCGGTGGTCATAACGGTATCGTTGTATTCAAGAAGGTAGAAGGCTAATATGTCAGTAACAACAGATATTAAATCTTTGATTCCACATCGTGAACCATTCCTCTTTGTTGATGAAATTATCAGCTGTGATGACAATGGTAGCGTAAGTGAACATACATTTACAGAAAACGAAGTGTTCTTTAAGGGACACTTTCCTGAATATCCTGTAGTTCCAGGTGTTATCCTTTGTGAAACAATGGCACAGGCTGGTGGAGCTGCCCTCAGTTATCAGAAGAAATTCGAAGAAGGATCTTTGTTCTTCTTTGCAACTCTTGATAAGGTTAAGTTCCGCAATCAGGTTCGTCCTGGTGACAAAGTACGCATGGAAATCACAAACCTTCGTGTAAGTCCAAAAATGATCAAACAGGCCGGAAAAGCTTATGTAGGAGACACTCTCTGTGCAGAAGCTGAATGGATGGCTTTGGTTGGTAAAGCTAACTAAGATTTATACAATCTGCTGATCTTACAGTTCTGGATTTTCAGTGGAACAGAAGGCCGTCCGGGTAATGAAGTGAATTCAAAACCCGGACGGCCCTTTTTTTGCTTTTAGAAATTTGCATAAATAAATTCCCAAAAAATAAAAGAGTCATGCTATAATATCGTTGTATGGGCGAAAACAAAACTCTTGGGTTAAAAACTCACTCTCACTGGGATGGTCAGAATATTGACCAGGTGTCTAAGGATGAACTTTACTTCAGACTTTATCATGATGTAATTACCGGTTATTACAACTGGAATCACATGTGGAAATGCCTTGATAAGCGTTTGCGTCCTGATGATTTTAGATACTGTTTTGTTCACTTTGATATTAAAGATACCCGTATCGTCAATAAAACATACGGCCATGATGCAACCAATAACCTTCTGATTGCTGTCTGCGATAAAATGGAAGAATGCAAAAAAGAAGGCTGGGTTTACGAAGCAGCCCGTTGTGACAATGATAACTTTGCCATGATGATTAAGGTTATGCCGGAACAGGAAATCGTTGAAAAACTTAACGGCATGTTTGAATCGATTTCGTTCCTTCCCTGCGATAAAAACTACAGCATCTTTTACAGAGCGGGAGTTGTTACTGCAGAGGATGCTCTTCTTTCTGACGACCGTGTTGCAGATTTTGCAAAAATTGCTCAGCGTACAGGAAAAACTTTCAGACAGCATGATGTCAATTTCTATACATCCGAAATGTACCGGGATTTCATACATGGCAATGAACTTTTGTCAAACCTTACAGGTGCGCTGGCTGATGATGAATTTGTAGTTTACTTTCAGCCAAAATTTGATTTAAATACAGAAAAAATTGTGGGAGCAGAAGCTCTTGTCCGCTGGTATTACAAGCACGAAATGATGCTTTGTCCGGCAGATTTTATTCCGATTTTTGAAAGCAATTCAGTAATCGGTAAGCTTGATAATGTTGTTCTTGATAAAACCTGTCAGGTTCTGGCAGAAATGCGAAACCAGGGACTTGAATTATTCCCTGTGTCTGTAAACCTTTCAAGATCCTGTGTAAAAGACGATAATCTGATAAAGACAATTTGTGCTACAGTCGATAAATATAATATTCCTCACGAAAAGATTGAGTTTGAATTGACAGAAACTGCAGCCTATACTGACATTCAGGGAATGTTCCGCGTGTTGAAGGAACTGCGGGATAACGGATTCCCTGTTTCTATGGACGACTTTGGTACCGGTTATTCTTCGCTGAGCCTTTTAAAGGACATGCCGATGGATACCCTTAAAATAGACAAGAGTTTTATCGACTCGATTACTCACGCCGATTCTGATTCCAGGGAAAACCTTTTAGTGCGAGACATTATTTCCATGGCCAAACATCTTGGATTTATCTGTCTTGCTGAAGGTGCTGAAAAACAGGAACAGATTGACTTTTTGCGAAAGGCTGGCTGTGACAAGGTTCAGGGATACTATTACAGTAAACCGGTTCCTGTTGACCAGTACATCAGTAAAGTTAAGGCTCAGGGATAACATCCCGTCTGTGTTTTTCACATAATTTATATTTATCTCAAATAAGTAATTTCATTAATGATAATGGAGAAGTTATGAAAAAATTACTGGCGCTTGCCTCTATCGTTTTTATTTCAGGTTTTGCTTTTGCACAGAATTCAAAATATTCTGAACTTCTGTCAAAGGCTAAAGACTATGAATCAAAAAATCAGCTTATCTATGCAATGGGCTATTATTATGATGCTGCTAGAGAAGATCCTTCTCGTGCTAAAGAAGCAGAGGACCGTTTTAATGCAATTGCAGATGCATTCAAAAAAGGAAAGCCTGGATTAAAAGCTTCATATACAGTTTTTGATACTCAGGCAGAATTTTACAATCAGATTAAAAATGCTGACAAATACTGGACTGAATTTTATCCTCAGGTATGGAAATATAATTTTGAATTTATCAAAGGACCTGCAAATCTTAAAACTCGTACAGCGACTTATTATGTAAAGGTTGCATTTACGGGGCGTTCAAAAAAGTTTACTGCAATCATGAAGCCTTTTGTTGACGGACTTCATTCTGCGTGGACACATGACTGGGCTGCAAATATTCCTTATGAATGGCCGCTTAATTCAATTGTATATGATGAAAGCGAAGGTTATGAAAAAACAGGAATTGCAATTTACAGCGGATTTAAAAGTGTAGAAAATAATTCCAAAAAGAATTCAAAAACCGGCAAGACAGAATATTCCTATGACTACAAACATCTTCCATATTTTGCTTCGTGGATTATGTTTGAAAATGCACTGACTTATGATTCAAAAAGAAAAAACAGATTTGACGCATTTACAAAAGAAGGACATGTTTTTGACAGGGAACTTAAAGACGACGTTTATTCCCTTTGTGATTTGACTTTTGATATCTGTAATTCCGACGGGAAAGTTCTTGTTCCTGTAAAACAGCGAACTCTGGTTAACACCCGCTATTCAACTCTTGAATATGAAAACGTTGAATGGAAAGACTGGCCTGTATATTCCCTTACAATCAATAATGTTGATGAAGATGCCATGAACGCAATCGACAGCAAAAAGGCACTTGTAAAACTGACAGGCATTTATCTTCAGCACGGAAAACCGGAAGATGCTGACTTTGATGCAGCAATGGTAAGGGGAAATTACAACAACGGCAGTATTAAAAATCCAAGATTCAAGAAATCCTGCCTTGAAGTAACTTACAGTCAGCGCATTCTTGATTCAGCAGAAATTGTTGTGGGCAAGATTGAAAAGGCTCAGTGATTTTAAGTTGAATTGAAACAAAAAAGGTGAACCTCAAAATTGAAGTTCACCTTTTTTTATGCATTTATAAGCTGATGTTAGTCTTTAATTGCGAACAATCCGCCAAGAACTACAAGGTGGCTTGCAAATGAATAAAGCCATGGAAGGAATGCAGCACCGTGAAGGATTCCGCCTTTTCCGAAGAAGTCAGAAAGAACGATTGCAACAATCCATACAATGATAATAATGAATACAAAAAGGCTGTCGAGTTTTCCGAAAATGTCTCCGAGGAAAAGTTCAAGAAGAAGGAAAATACCAGCAAGAAGTTCAATTACACCAAATGCAATAACAAGAATTTTTTCAACATTGCCGTTAAATACTTCTTTAATTGCAGATGCGCCAAAGTCACCGCCGCCCATGAGAGCCCAAACGCCACCAATAGCGAGCATACATCCTAAAGCAATCTGAAGAATAAGTCTTCCCAATGAAATTGATTTTTTAGCCATAATAAGCCTCCGAATAATTTTAGTAGTATTAATGGACAAGCCACTAATGCCTTTTATTTAATTGTTAATCTAAAACTATTGATTGTCAAGTATCAGAATATGAATCGGCGTTTCTGAGGGTATAGAGTTTTATCCTTTATTATTTGGCGAATTTAGTTTAAAATAAGACAGATATGATTTTACGCAGACTTTCAGGTTTGGTTTTACTCACTTTAACAATGACACTTTTGTCTTCCTGCTATACGCGAATGCAGGGAAGGGACAGGGAACGCAAGGTTCTTGATTCGTGGAGCTATTCTATTGATGACGGAATGACTTTCCGCGCATTGCCCATCGAAAAACTGGGAAATCTGCCGGATCTGATTCCAGGTAAAGAAGGTTATATAAATCTTCATACGGAATTTACAGTTCCTGCTGCTTTAAGGTATAAAACAATTTCTTTGGCCATGGGACGCATTATGCAGGCTGCAGTCCTTAAGGTTAATAATGTTCCGATGGGGCAGGTGGGATTATTTCCGCCAAGGGCTTTTTCAAGCGGAACAAGCGGTAACTTTTTTAAGATGCCGCCGCAGATGATCAATGTTGATGAAAAAAATACGATTGATATTATTCTTTATGTCTGCGGGTCGGGAGGTATTTCAACCGTTCCTGTTATCTGTGCAGCAGAAGAAGGCTTTGATATCGTTCAGAAATATACTTTTGTAAATTCAACACTTAATCTTATTCTTGCAGCATTCCTTTTGTTTGCGTCATTTGGATTTTTGCTTTTGTTTTCGCAGCACACTAAGGACAGGGAATATCTTTTCTTTGCACTGATGAACATATTCACAATTTTGTATATGTTCCCTTATTTTTACAGTGAATTTACCTGGCTTGTAGGATTTATGGATTTTTTCATGTTTGAAAAAATCTTTGTAGGCGTGTTTGGATTTGTGCTTGCTTTGCTTGCAGGTTCCTTTTCTTATGAATTTACAAAAATCAAGACAACCAGAGCTGTTTTTATTGTACGAATGGTTTTATTCGGATTATGTACAGTGGGATGTTTTTTGCTGCCAAACCAGGTCGTTTTTTACGAAACCATTGGTTTTCATGTTGTCCTTGTAGGCGTGATATTGTGTCTTCCACTTGTTGATCTTTTAGCCCAGTGGAAAAAGAAAAAGAAAAGAATCCTTTCTCTGGTTTTGTGTTATTCACCGATGATAACCGGCGGTATTTTGGACATTATTACAAAGGCATTGCTTAAGCTTGGTATGCTTCCGTATTTTATTATTTATGGATGGGTTGGAAGCGTAATTATTTTTATGATTGTTTTGAGCAGGCGTTATGCAAATGTCCGTAACCGTGTTGAATATTTGAATTCAAAACTTGATACTGAAGTTAAGAACAGAACTGAAGAACTGACTGCCGTTAACCGCACTCTTGCCCAGCAGAGTAAGCAGGCCGAACGGGATATGGCTCTTGCGGTTCAGGTTCAGCAGGCACTTAATGTTTATAATCCGGTTTTTGAAGGCTGGGATGTGTCGGTTTATTTTAAGGCGCTTGAAGGAGTTTCGGGCGATTCCTATGACTTTTACAGTAATGGAACAAAGCTGAACGGCATCGGGCTGTATGATGTTTCGGGACGAGGAATTTCTACAGGTCTTGTTTCCATGCTTGTAAGGACTTCTCTGGGCCAGAGTTTTGAAAAGACTTCTAAAATGGATCTTTGTGATGCCGTTCAGTTTATGAATGACAGCATTATCCGCGTTAAAGGAAATATCGAAAATTATCTGACCGGAAATATTTTCAGGATTTCAGGCGAAAATTCCAGTCATCTTGAAATGGTTAATGTGGGTAACCCAAGCCCTGTTTTCCGAAAAGCAGGAAAGTCAAAAGCAACATTCATCATGGCAGAAAATTCTGCAGATGAACAGGGAATGCTTGGCGTTGCAGGACTTGATATTTCCATCAGGAAAGAAGAACTTGATGTTGACCAGGGCGATGTTCTTGTTCTTTACACAGACGGTTTTTCTGAAGCAAAAAATATGCACGGCGAAATTTTCGGTAAGGAACGCATGTTAAAGTCCATTACCTTAAACGGTGGAACTTCAAAAGAAATTCTTGAACAGCTTATGGCAGATTTCAGTAAGTTCACCGGGAACATTCCTCTTGAGGATGATGTGACTGTATTAGTTTTGAAAAAGGTTTAATGATGAAAGATTGTAAGAATTATTTGTTTTTTGATTGTGAATGTGCAAACTGTTTTGACGGAATCGGCAAGATGTGTTCATTTGGATATGTTCTGACTGATGATGAATTTAATGTCATCGAAACCAAAGATCTTGTAATGAATCCTGAGACTGATTTTGACTGGTATCTTTTTTCTCCAAAGAACACATGCCAGCTGGCTTATTCAAAGGATTACTTCCGCGCTAATCCTAATTTTGACCATTACTATAAACGCATCCGTGAACTTTTGACTGCTGCAAATACTGTGATTTTTGGGTTTGCGGTTGCAAATGATGTGGGCTTTGTGAATAATGCCTGCGAGCGCTATTACCAGAACCTGATTCAGTTCAAGGCATTTGATATGGCAAAGGCCCTGGAAAAATATTACGGTTCACCTAAAAAGCTTGCAGAGTGGGCCGCTTTTCTTGAATGCGATTTAAGTCAGATCAAGACTCACAAAAGTCAGGATGATGCAATGATGACAATGTTTACTCTCCGTGAACTTTGTGCAAAACAGAATGTCAGCGTTGATGACCTTATCAGTCAGAATAAAGATTTCTTTGCTTCCAGCGAAATTGAAGCCCAGAGGGCAGAAGAACGCCGTTACCGCAAGGAAGTAATGGAAAAAATCAAATATTACTATAATAAAAAATCCCGTGCTCCGTTGAATAAAAAATGGGCAGGCAAAAATTTTGAACTTCAGAAAAGCTGCTATACTGACATTGACCGTGCATTTAACATCGTAAAACGCCTGTATGACGGCGGCGCAATGGTATTTGAACGGGTTAAAGGTAAGGGCTGTGTTGTAATTCCAGAAGAAAACCTTACTCCGGAACTTAAGGCAAAATTTGAAAGTCTTGGCAAGGAAATTGTTTTTGCTGAAGAAGTAGAAAAGATTCGTACATAAATGCAGGTACAGAATGTGCGTTGAGGTTGAATGGAACGCCAGTTTCTTCTATAATAGAACGCATGTTCCGTATTTATGTTGAACGCCAGAGCGGATTTGAAAACGAAGCTGGCCGTATTTTTTCTGATATCAAAGGTTTTTTGGGCATTGCTGGTGTAACTGGCGTGCGTTATCTCAATCGCTACGATGTAGAAAATGTTTCTGATGCAGTTGCAAAGGCTGCTTCTCAGAGAATCTTTTCTGAACCACAGAGCGATACAATCACTTTCAATGAAATTAAAATCAAGCCAAGTGAAACTGTAATCATCTGGGAATATCTTCCTGGTCAGTATGATCAGCGTTCGGATTCTGCAGAACAGTGTCTTAAGCTTTTGAGAGAAAGTCTTGCAGGCTCTGTAGTTGTAGGAACTCAGCCTCCACGCGTTCGCTGTGCAAAAATGGTAATCCTTACTGGTAAGGTTGCTGCCAAAGACGTAAAGAAAATTCAGGACTATCTTGTTAACCCTGTAGATTCTCGTCTTGCAAGTGCAGAAATTCCAGAAACACTTGAACTTGCAACTGATGATCCTGCAGATATTCCGGTTGTAGAAGGATTCATTCACTTTAAGAAAACAGAACTTGAAGAATATCTTGTTAAGATGGGACTGGCTATGGATTATGCCGACATCAAATTCCTTCAGGATTACTTCAAGAAAGAAAACCGTGATCCAACCGAAACAGAAATTCGTGTACTTGATACATACTGGTCAGATCACTGCCGTCATACAACATTCCTTACAGAATTAAAAGACATCAAGATCGAAAAAGGTCCATACGAAAAACTGTTTAAGCATTCTCTTGATAATTATACAAACATGCGTACTGACCTTTATGCAGGCCGCAGTGATAAGCCTGTTAACCTTATGGACATGGCTATCATCGGTATGAAATATCTTAAGAAACACGGCATGCTTGAAGACATGGAAGTGTCAGAAGAAAACAACGCATGTTCTGTTTATGTTGATGTTCATTACACAACAGACAAGAAAGGCCGTCCAATCGATCCTGATTCATCAAAGGCTACAGAACGCTGGCTCTTGATGTTCAAGAACGAAACACATAACCATCCTACAGAAATTGAACCGTTTGGTGGTGCTGCAACTTGTATCGGTGGTGCAATCCGTGACCCTCTTTCTGGCCGTTCATGGGTTTACCAGTCAATGCGTATTACAGGTGCTGCTGATCCTACAGTTCCAATGTCAAAGACAATTAAAGGTAAACTTCCTCAGCTCAAACTTGTTCGTGAATCAGCTCAGGGATTTTCTTCTTACGGAAACCAGATTGGTCTTACAACAGGTCAGGTTACAGAAATCTATCATCCGGGTTATGCTGCAAAACGCATGGAACTTGGTGCTGTTATTGCAGCGGCTCCAATGGATACAGTTATCCGTGAACGCCCTGAACCAGGTGACATCGTAATTCTTCTTGGTGGTGGAACTGGCCGCGACGGTATTGGTGGTGCAACTGGTTCTTCTAAAGTTCATACAACAAAATCAGTAACAACTGCTGCCGCTGAAGTTCAGAAGGGTAATGCAGTAGAAGAAAGAAAGATCCAGCGTTTGTTCCGCAACAAAGATGTAAGTCTTATGATCCGCCGCTGTAATGACTTTGGTGCCGGTGGTGTATCAGTTGCAGTTGGTGAACTTGCTCCTGGTCTTGATATTAATCTTGATGCAGTACCTAAAAAGTACGAAGGCCTTAACGGAACAGAACTTGCAATTTCAGAAAGCCAGGAACGCATGGCTGTTGTAGTTCGTCCAAAGCATGTAGAAAAATTCATTAAGGCAGCTGCTGCAGAAAACCTGAATGCAGTTGTAGTTGCTACAGTTACAGATACAAACCGCCTTGTAATGAAGTGGCGTGGAAATACAATCGTTGATATCGACAGAGAATTCCTTGATGCTGCCGGTGCTCATCACGAAGCAAAGGCTGTTATCGAAAGCCCTGCTGCTCCAAAAGATTCTCCACTTGTAAAACCACTTGAAAGCGTTGCAAAGAAAGTTACAAAAACTTCTACAGCAAAAGCTGTTGAAGCTGCATGGATTACAAATATCAGTGACCTTGCATGTTGTTCTCAGCGCGGTCTTGGTGAACGCTTTGACGGTTCTATCGGATCTTCAACAGTATTGTTCCCATACGGCGGTAAATATCAGAATACACCGGAAGCAGCAATGGCAGCTAAACTTCCTGTAATGTCTCCTCGTGAAACATCAACAGTAAGTACAATGGCTTACGGATTTGATCCACGTATCAGCCAGTGGTCTCCATGGCACGGTGCACAGATTGCTGTTCTTTCTTCTCTTGCAAAACTTGTCTGTGTTGGTAGTGATTCTACAACAGCACGCCTTTCGTTCCAGGAATTCTTTGGACGCGCAGTTGATCCTAAAACCTGGGGTTATCCTGCTGCAGCACTTCTTGGTTCTATCGAAGCACAGCTTGCAATGGGAACTGCATCAATCGGTGGTAAAGACTCAATGTCTGGTACATTTGAAAAGATTAATGTTCCTCATACACTTGTTTCTTTTGCAGTAACTCATGATGATGTTCAGAATGTAGTAAGCGGTGCATTCAAGGCAGAAGGTCACGGAATCTATCTCGTACAGGTTCCATATTCAGAAGAACTTGCGCCAAACTTTGGTGTATTTACACAGAACTCTAAGGCACTTGTTGAACTTAATGCTGCAAAGAAAATTCAGGCAATGTATCCTGTTTGTGCAGGTGGTATTGCAGAAGCTGTTTCTAAAATGGCAATGGGTAACAAGATCGGTGCAGAAATCAATTTTGTTCCAGCTTCAATTACAGCTGCCGCAATTAAAAAGACTGCTTCTAAAACAACAGCAAAAAAAGCTGCTGAAGATATCGTAGCAATCAAAGCAGGAAGTAATGTTGACCTGTTTACTCCTTTGTATGGTTCTATCATTGTTGAATCTGCAACAGATCTTACAAAAGATCCTCGCTTTGCAAGTGCAACAGTATGTCAGATTGGTGTTACAACAAAAGATCCTGTAATTAAAGTTATCGGAAAAACAAAGGCTTCTACAGTTACTGTAAAAGTTGAAGATATCATCAAGGCATGGGAAGCTCCTCTTGCAAAAGTATTCCCTCCTGTTTCTGGTGCTAAACCACAGGAAGAACTCCCTGCATTCGCAAAAGAAATTCACCGTTCACTTGATGATGCACGCCGCAATCCAAGCTTTAACATTATCCGCCATCATCCTCGTGTTTTGATTCCTGTATTCCCTGGAACAAACTGTGAATTTGATATGGCTCGTGCATTCAACCTTGCCGGCGCTGATACAAAAATTCTCGTATTCCGCAACAATACACCACAGGCTTTGAGCGATTCCCTTAAGGCTCTGGAAAAAGAACTTAAGAAAGCTCAGATCTTTGCACTTGCCGGAGGATTCTCTGCAGGTGATGAACCAGACGGTTCAGGTAAATTCATTGCGAACGTTTTGCGTGAAGGACACATTTCTGAACAGGTAATGAACCTTCTTAAAAAGCGTGATGGTCTTGTACTTGGTATCTGTAACGGATTCCAGGCCCTTATTAAAACTGGTCTTGTTCCTTACGGCGAAATCCGTGAACCTGCAAGCGATATGCCTACTTTGACATTCAACCAGATTGGCCGCCATATCAGCCGTGTTGTAAGAACAAGAATGGTCAGCGCAATGAGTCCTTGGGCAAACGATCCTAGCGTAATTGACGATAGAATCCACCTTGTACCAGTTTCTCACGGTGAAGGCCGTATCATCATTAATCCTCGTCTTGCAAAAGAATTGTTCCAGAAGGGACAGATTTTTACACAGTATGTTGACGAAAAAGGCCAGCCTGCAATTACAGAACCAGATAACCCTAATGGATCTATGTATGCAATTGAAGGTATGACAAGCCCTGACGGACATGTACTTGGAAAGATGGGACACAACGAACGAACAGTTGGAAACATCAACGGCGGTTTCTCTGTAGACCTCATTAAGAACGTTTCCAATAATCCGCTTGAAAATGCAAATGAAAGTTCATGTCAGAACGTATTTGCAGCAGGTGTTCGTTACTTTAAATAGGAATAGAAAAAATGCGTAAAATTATTTATGGCATTTTCTGTGCTTTGACTGCAGCTCTGTTACTGGCAGGCTGCGGTCAGACAGCTGCAGTTCCAAATGAATTTGGATGGTATCAGGATTTTGATGCTGCACAGAAAGTAGCCCTTAAAGAAAACAAAAATATCATTGTTCTTTATACAAGCGATGATACAGATGGTGTAAGCCCTGAACTCAAAAGTTCATTGTTCCATACACAGGAATTCAAAGAAACTTTTGATGAAAAATTTGTATTCTGTGATCTTGATCTTTCAAGAGAACTTTTCAGAAAGGCAATGCCTGATAAAGAAAAGGCATCAAAAGAAGATCTGAAAAATGCAAAGCATTTCAAGAAGATTCTTGATGCCAGAATGAAGTTCCGTACTGATTACAGTATCAATAATACACCTGTTGTAATGTTCCTTACAAAACAGGGATATCCGATTGTTAAACAGACTTATGTTCCTGTGCAGTCGGTTCAGGAATTTAAGACCAGCGTAGAAGAATTTGATGAACGCACTCAGCTTATCAATGACCTTGTTGCAAATGTTGATTCTGCAAAGGGTGTAGAAAAAGTTAAGGCGATCGAAGATTTGTGTCAGATTATAAAATCTGATTCACAGTTTCTGCTGACTCCACTTTTTAAGCAGGTTGAAAAACTTGATCCAAAGAACGAAACAGGTCTTGTAGGCCGTTATATTCTTAAGGTTGCAACAAGTGAAAGTCTTGATGCTGCAAAAGAACGCAAACTTGATAAAGTTGCAGAACCTTACCTTAAGGCTGCCAAAAACAAGAAACTTTCACCACAGGAAAAACAGCAGGCTTATTACGCTGCAGCATATGTACTGGCTTCTAATACACCAGAACCTGAAATTACTGTAAAGATTATTTCGATTCTTAAAAAGGCAATCGAAGTTGACCCTGAATCAGCACTTGGAAAACAGTGCGCTATCCGTCTTGAACAGTTTGAAGAATTCAAGATTCGTCAGGACGAAGGCATCCGCAGGGAAAAAGAACAGAAAAAGGCTGCAAAAGATTCTGAAAACTCAGAATAGGAAGGACCACAGCCAAAACCAGCAGAATAATTTTTAATGCTGTTTTAGAAAATAAAGAACTTAAAGCTTAAGCTTGTATCACACCAGCAGGAACAATTACTGCTGGTGTTTTTTGTTATATAGCCTGCCCAGTTCATTCTGATTGCAAAAATATGTGCCGGTCTGAAAATTACGGCAGCTGTGATTTTCCCTGCAGCAAAGGCGTCAGATGAATTTTCAGTTTTAGTAAATAAAGATCCGTTCACGCTGAAAAGAAAATTCCAGATATCGTTTTTTGTTCTTAAACCGATTCCCATTCCGGCCCAGAGATTAAATTCACTTTTATTGAAAGAAGAATTAAGGTTCTGATTTGTGTTGAAGCAGTCATAAGAGATTGCGGTTAAGGGCCAGAACGAAAGATATCGGTTAGGGAAAAATTTAAAGATTATGTCAAAATCACTGAGAATACCGGTAACTTCTTTTGTACTGTTTATTGAAGAAATCTGAGGAAGGACAAAATTTAAATTCCCGGCAATGAGAAAATTCATAAAGCCGGTCTGAAAGTGAAGTCCGGTGTAAGTCATAGAGTTTTCTGCTGCAGAATTTTCAACAGGCTGTCCGTTTCTGATTCCGACTGCTGGAGCAAGTTCAAGATGAAAGTCAGTTGCCCAAAGGCCAGAAAGACTGATTGTTAAAATTGTGATTAAGGTTGCAATTTTTTTCATAGTTTAAGATTCTCTGATTTATTAAAAGATAAAAATTTTACAGCCAAAGTTTGCATCAACCCAGACAGCATCTGCTCCGCTTTTGGTAGTAGTTTTTTTGTATGGACCTTTTTCACTTGCCGAAGTTGCAAGAGTTCCTTCGACATCTTTTGTGAACATTCCTGTTACGCCAGCCTGTAATGCAAATCGTTTTGCAGGCCTCATGGTAAGGGCTGCCTGAATTTTTAATGCTGTAAGTGTTCCCTGACTCTGGTCAAAAAAGTAAAGGTTTCGGGCAAGGTGACCGTCAATGTCTGTGTATACAGAATAAAGAGCACCCATTACATTAAATTCAAATGCAAATACATTATTTGGAGTCGCTAAACAAAATCCAAGTCCCAGCCAGAAATGAAAATCACTTCTTAAATAAGAAATTACATCACCGTGCATGTTGCCCGCAGAATGAAGTCCAGGTTCGTCCCATGCATAGTAAGAAGGATTTGTTTGTCCGCTTGATGGACGACCGTTTGCTCCATAGCCGTAAGAAGCAAAACCGTCTTTTCCTGTAAAGCTTGTGTAATCGTAAGAAATGCCTGCAAGGGGCCAGAAAGAAAAAATCTTAGAAGGTTTGATTTCGTATTTCATTATTACGTCAGTTAAAAAACCTTCGTTAAGAACATTTGTATGTTTAGAGTAATTTGTTTTTGTTGTTGTGTTACCGGTTCCGTACCCATTATCCTGTGCCCAGTCTGAGTCCTGAAGAAAACCTGCATCAGATGGAATTACACCTTTAAGGTTTCCTGTGATATAGAAATTTCCAAAACCGATATTGATGTTTCCGCCGTAATACCACAACGGCTTCATTTCCCATTCAAGATAGCTTAATGTGTATTTCTGTTTTGTAACTCTGTTGTTCGCGTAAACATATTCTCCCACTTTGCCGTAACGCATTCCAATAACCGGTGTTACATCAAAATGAAAGCCTTGTGCAAATAAACAGCAGTCAGCAAGAAGGAGAAAAATTAAAACTGATAAACTCTTTTTCATAAATAATTATTCCTGGGCTGTCTGCCCAACAGCAAGCGGATCAGTTCCGTAAAGTTTTGCAAGCTGTTTTCGTGTTGAATCCATGTCCTTTGAGTAATCGGCAGTGAATGTAACTTCCTGCTTTGTGGCCGGATGTGTAAATGTAATTTTGTAAGCGTGAAGAGCAAGTCTGTTGAGCAGAGGGCGCTCTTCCCAGGTGTCGCCGTTGTAACGTTTTTTTAATTCACTTAAAAGAACGGGTTTCTGGTTTCCGCTGTAAAGAGGATCACAGACAATTGAAAGTCCATTCTTCTGAAGGTGAACACGAATCTGATGAGTTCTTCCTGTTAATGGTTTTGCTTTAATCCAGGAATAAGGGCCTGCTGCACCTAAAAATTCGAAATCAGTGACTGCAGGTTTTCCCTGGCGCTGATTGACAACAGTGCGATGGCGTGCATCTCCGTCTGGTAAAAGGGGAAGTGTAACATGAAGGTCGTTCCACATAGGGCGGCCGTAAACCAGGCAGTGGTATTCTTTGTGAACGAGGCGTTTCTGAAACTGAAGTGAAAGTTCACGGTGAGCGTTTTCGTTGCGGGCATATACTACAAGGCCTGAAGTGTCTTTATCGATTCTGTGAACGGCAAAAAGACGGCCGAATTCTGGTTCTGCAAGCACATCAAGTCGAGGCGCTGTCGGATCATAGCGGTCAGCTGCAATTAAAAGCCCTGAGCGTTTGTTGAATACTATGATGTCGTCGTCTGCATAAATAACAGTATAGTCTGCGTTCTTTTTCATGGCTTTATTGTAGTTTAAAAAGAAAAAAAATTCAAATTTCTGCAACTTTTCTGTGGAAAAAGGGTCTAATTAATATCAAATAATTTGACAAGTGGGTTTTTAGCATTATACTGTGACAAAAATCGAAAAAGTGTCAAGAAAATACTTCTTATAATTTTTATTCAATAATTAAGGAACACGAAATGAATCTTTATAAAGAATTTATTAAGGACGCCCGTGATTATAATGGTTACGAAGATCTTAAGGCAAATTTTAAGATTAGCATTCCGGAAAATTTCAACTTTGCATATGATGTTGTTGACCGTTACGAAAAAGATGCTCCAGAAAAAAGAGCAATGCTTTGGGTTAACGATTATGGTGATGAAAAGACATTTACTTTTACAGATATTGCACGTGAATCAAGACGCGTAGCTAACTTTTTGACAGCACAGGGAATCAAGAAAGGCGATGCAGTTATGCTTATCCTTCGCCGTCGTTTTGAATTCTGGTTCTTTATGATTGCATTGCACAGAATTGGTGCCATTGCAATTCCTGCTACAGCACAGCTTCTGGCAAAAGATATTGAATACCGTAACAACTGTGCAGGCGTTAAAATGATTGTAAGCCTTGCAAGTTCTAAACTTAAGAAAGAAATGGATGAAGCACTTGAAAAGAGTCCTACAGTTGAAAAACTTGTATGGGTAAAAAATGCTGCTGAACCAGATTCATATTCACTTTACGAAAATGAAAGTGACAAGTGGCTTGATTTTGATAAAGAAATTGCAAAATACGATGATAACTTTGCCCGCCCTACAGGAAATGCTGCAACAACAAACGACGATGTAATGATTCTTTACTTTACATCAGGAACTTCTGGCTATCCAAAAATGGTTCAGCATAACTTTGCATATCCGCTGGGACACATTGTTACAGCAAAATACTGGCAGAATGTAGTTGATGACGGACTTCACCTTACAGTTGCAGAAACCGGATGGGCAAAAGCTGTATGGGGAAAAATCTACGGACAGTGGATTGCAGGTACAGGAATCTTTACATATGACATGGATACTTTTAAGCCTGGTATCATGCTCGAAAAAATTGCTAAGTACAAGATTACAACTTTCTGTGCTCCTCCTACAATTTACCGTTATTTTATCCGCCAGAATTTTGACAAATACGACCTTTCTGCACTTACATACTGTGTAACAGCCGGAGAAGCCCTTAACCCTGAAGTAAAAATCAGATTCAAGGAACTTACAGGCATCACAATGATGGAAGCTTACGGTCAGACAGAAAGTACCGTTATCTGCGGAAACTTTGTTGGAATGAAAGACAAAGACGGTTCAATGGGTAAACCGGCTCCTGGATATAATGTAGAAATCGTTGATGAAACAGGAAAGCCAGTAGCTCCAGGTGAAAAAGGTGAAATCATTATTCATGTTGAAGACGGTCGACCGTTCGGTCTTTTCAGCGGTTACTATAAAGATGATGATCTTACAAAGGCTGCATTCGAAGGCGGACTTTACCATACCGGAGATACAGCATATATGGACGAAGACGGATATGTATTCTTTATCGGTCGTAACGATGATATCATCAAAAGTGCCGGTTACCGTATCAGTCCGTTCGAAGTTGAAAGCGTTCTTCAGCAGCATCCTGCAGTTCTTGAATGTGCAGTTACTGGTGTTGAAGACAAAGGCCGCGGTCAGCTTGTAAAAGCT
This sequence comes from Treponema sp., assembly GCA_024402475.1. GTDB lineage: Bacteria > Spirochaetota > Spirochaetia > Treponematales > Treponemataceae > Treponema_D. The sequence goes on from JAKSTQ010000002.1 coordinate 113,435, forward strand.
ACTATCGTATTGAATAAAGGCTATGAAGCTTCTAATGATCTTGCAAACGAAATCCAGGAATTTGTTAAGAATCTTGCTGCAAACTATAAGCGTCCGCGTCTGATTGAATTTGTTGATGAACTTCCAAAAACAATCAGTGGAAAAATCCGCCGCGTAGAAATCCGCGAAAACGATGCAAAATAATTTAAGTTTTTGACTTAAACAGATGGGATTGTGAAAGCGATCCCATTTTTTTTATGGAATGAATTGCCTGGTTTGAGCTGTTCATTATTGACAAATTGACAAAAAGTGTCATTCATAATAAAATATAAAAACATTAATGGAGGCGATATGAGACGTGTCGTTGTAACAGGACTTGGTTGTGTAAGCCCGCTTGGTAACACAGTTGAAGAAACCTGGAATGGAATTAAAGAAGGAAAATGTGGCATTGATAAGATTACATTGTTTGATGCTACTGATTATAAAGTTCAGATTGCCGGAGAAGTAAAGGGTTTTGACCTTGAACAGTATGGAATTGATCATAAAGAAGCACGCAAGATGGCTCGCTTTACACAGTTCCTTGTTGGTGCAAGTGCACAGGCTGTTAAGGATGCAGGACTTGATAAAGAAACTCTTTCCAAAGAAAAAGCTGCTGTAATGATCGGAAACGGAATTGGTGGCTTTGACATCATGGAACAGGCTTACAAAAAATATTTTGAACCAGGTGCAGGCGTTAACCGTCTTCCACCTCTTACAGCACCAGAAATGATTCCAAACGAAGCTGCTGCAAATGTAAGCATGCTTTATGGAATTCAGGGACCGGCTTGGACACTGGCAACAGCTTGTTCTAGTGGTACTGACGCTCTTGGTGTTGGACTTGATCTTGTTCGTTCTGGCCGCGCAGATATTTGTCTTGCAGGTGGTACAGAAGCAACAATTACAGGTTTTGGAATCGGATGCTTTATGGTACTTAAAGCTCTTGCTTCTAAATTCAATGATGATCCAAAACATGCAAGCCGTCCGTTTGATAAAGACCGTGACGGATTCGTAATGTCAGAAGGATCTGCAGTTCTGGTTCTTGAAGAACTTGAACACGCAAAGGCACGCGGCGCAAAAATCTATGCTGAATTTGCAGGATACGGCGCATCAAGCGATGCTTACCATGTAACAGCTCCACTTCCTGATGGAACAGGCGGTGCTAAAGCAATTACCCGTGCTATGGAAGATGCTGGCCTTAAACCACAGGATATTCAGTACTACAATGCACACGGAACTTCAACACATGCAAACGATAGTGGTGAAACAAACATGGTTAAAATTGCATTTGGTGAACACGCAAAGGACCTTAAGATTTCTTCAACAAAATCAATGACAGGTCATATGATTGGTGCTGCAGGTGCAATCGAAGCATTGTTCTGTGTAAAAGCAATCTGCGACAGTTATTATCCTGCAACAATCAACCTTGAAAATCCTGATGTTGAAGGTGGTTGTGATTTGAATTATATTCCTAACAAAGGAATTAATGGTGAAATCAAAGCAGCAGCAAGTGCTTCCCTTGGATTCGGCGGACACAACGGCTGTGTAATTTTCAAGAAATTTGAGCAATAGTTTATATAAGAGAGGACAATTATGATTATCGAACCAAAAATCAGAAGTAACATCTGTATCAATGCTCACCCAATCGGATGTGCAAAAGAAGTTTACAGACAGATTGAATTTGTAAAGGCACAGAAAGCAAAACGCGGAACAAAGTCTTGCAAAGAAGGCGGAAAAGGACCTAAAACAGTACTGGTTCTTGGATGTTCTACCGGATATGGACTTGCAAGCCGTATTTCTGCTGCATTTGAATATGGTGCAGACACAATCGGTGTTTCATTCGAAAAAGAAGGAACAGAAACACGCGGTGGTACACCAGGATGGTACAACAATAAGGCATTTGACAAAGCTGCAACAGAAGCTGGCCTCAAATCAGTAACACTTAACGGTGATGCATATTCACACGAAATGCGTGCAGCTGTTCTTGAAGAAATCAAAAAATTCGGAACAAAAGTAGACCTCATCGTTTACTCACTTGCAAGCCCTGTTCGTACAGATCCAGATACAAAAGAAATGTACAAATCAGTAATCAAACCAGTTGGACAGTCTTACGGTGGTGTTTGTCTTGATATCATCGAAGAAAAACTTACAACTGCAAATGCTGAACCTGCTACAGAAGAAGAAATGGCTAACACTGTAAAAGTAATGGGTGGTGAAGACTGGCAGCTTTGGATTGACTACCTCCTTAAAGCAGATGTTCTTGCTGAAGGATGCTGTACAGTAGCTTATTCATACATTGGACCAAAATGGACACACGCAATTTACCGTGACGGTACAATCGGTGGTGCTAAAAAACATCTTGAAACAACAGGACGCAATCTTGATGCACAGCTCAAGGCTGCTGTTAACGGAAGCGCATACGTTTCTGAAAACAAAGGTCTTGTAACTCGTTCTTCTGCAGTTATTCCTGTAATTTCACTTTACCTTTCTATTCTCTTTAAAGTTATGAAGGCAAAGGGACTTCACGAAGGCTGTATTGAACAGATGGAACGCCTTTTTGCTGAACGCCTTTACACAGGTGCAGACGGTGCAATGGCAGAAGTTCCAGTTGACGAAGAACACCGTATCCGTGTTGATGACTGGGAAATGCGCGAAGACATCCAGGAAGAAGCTGGTAAATACATGGCTGAAGTAACAGAAGCTAATCTTTCTCAGTACTGTGACCTTGCCGGTTACAAACATGACTTCCTTGTAACAAACGGATTTGATGTTGAAGGCGTTGATTACAGTGCAGATGTTGCAAGAATGGACGTTATTGAATAATCAATAAATCGTTATTGATACAGAAATCCAGGGGGAAACTCCTGGATTTTTTTTGTTTGGAGAATTTTTCGAAATGTGGTATAATTGAACATTATGACTGATGCATTAGGCGATGTACTCAACCAGTATAATTCGATGCAGGACTCAGGTCTTTTGTATCGAATTGAAGACTTAAAAAAAGAAAACCGCGATTTGAACCGGGCCATTTCGGATATTTCCCGACTGGTTTCGTATACCCGTGTCGATTCGATGATTGACTTTTTGATTAAACGCCTTAATGACAATTTTATTCCTGAAAGCCTTGTGTTCTTTGTTGAACCGCCTCGTCAGGGACCAATCCGTCAGTTCTTTTATTCCAACTTAAAAAAATCAGATAAGAAACTTCCTGATAAATATTATTCTGTTCTCAAAGGTTATTTTGAATCTCTTCACAATCCGTCGAACAATGGTTTTGCGGTTCCTTTTGATAATATTAAACTTGAATGCCAGGATTGCTTTGACCAGGATTTTCTTGACCTTAAACCTAAATTCGTAATTCCACTGATCAGTATTGGTGGTGTTTATTCCGTTATTATTTTAAGTGAAAAATTCATGGGCGAACCTTACACTGCTTCGGAACAGTTCTATATGCACAGACTTTTTTCTGTACTGGCTGTTACAATGCAGAATGGTCTGCACTATGAAGTTTCTATTACTGAACCAAAAACCGGTCTTTATACATACGATTATTTTTTGACACGGATGCAGGAAAAAATTGTCAATGTCCAGCGTTACAACAGAACTGCTGCCATGCTGATTATTGATATTGACTTCTTTAAAAAATTCAATGACACCTGGGGACATCTTGTAGGTGATAAAGTTCTTCTTGCACTTGCTGATGTTCTTAAAAAAACTGTCCGCGGTGAAGATTGTGTTGCGCGTTTTGGTGGAGAAGAATTTTCAATTCTGTTAAGTGAATGTGAACCAGAAGGTGTGATGCTTGTTGCAGAACGCATTCGCCGTGCAGTAAGCCAGATCGTTTTGTACGAAGGCGAAGAACAGCTTCATATTACAGTCAGCGTTGGCGGTTGTGTCATCAATTCAACTCCGGGGCTGACACCTACATACATTTTCAAAAAAGCCGACAAGGCACTCTATTACTCAAAAGAACACGGCCGTAACCAGTCCACAATCTTTAAGCTTGGTCTCCTTGATTTAATCAACATCAAAAACGGCGACACCGGCGAAGACGAATAATTCGTTTACTCCTGCGAATGAATCCAGGTAAACTCATGCTTATTGTAATTTAAGTGAATTACTCTGCTGTCAGGAATATCCGCAAAAGCCTGAACTGTTTCCCAGTTTGTTCCGCCCTGCATTTTAATCGTACAGATCATATTCTTTGTAAGACCGGAATCAAGCCAGACTTTGACCCATTCCAGAAGGCGTTCAGGATAACAGATTACATCGCTTACGACAAAATCGCATGGACCGATTTCTTCTGGTTTTAATGTAAAGGCATCGTGTGCCTGGAAAGTCACAAGCGGGTCAGCCATAAGCTGCGGTGCAAGTTCTGCGCGGTCAACGGCATAAACCTGTGCACCCTGATTTACAAATACCCAGGTCCATCCGCCGGGACAAGCGCCTGCTTCAAATACGCGCATTCCTGTAGAAGGAATCGGTGTCTTGAAAAAGAGGTTTGACATTACAAGGCTTTCCTGGATTTTCAGGTAAGCGCGGCTTGGTGGATTTTCGTGGTCTTCGATCCAGGTTATTGTGCCGCATGGCAGAGGAGTTGAGGTTGAGGCAGACGCCAGGATTGTATTTGAGTCAATCAATGTATAGCAGCCCATTGGTGAATCAGGAATTGTAAATGGAAACTTTCGCGGTTTTAAATTGATGTACGGAAGTTTGTCCTGAATGAGGGCTGCACGGCGGAATAACTGATACTGGTAAGGAGCCCAGTTACGCTGAATGCCTTTAAGTGCGCCGGCTGCTTCTGAGATTGAATCAAAGTGAAGAAGGAACGGATCAAATAAAACGGTTTTGGCCCAGTAGGGATTGGCAGACGGCGCGTCAGGTGACAGCGGTAGACTGAAGGCGTTAGGGTTGGAAGCAGTTACCGGCTGGCAAAGTCCTTCAGGAAAGTACATGAGGTCCTGGTATTCTGTGACATTCAATTCATCAAGACCAAAGCGTTCCTTGAGTTCTGTTTTGAGAAAAGGTTTTGCATCTGTAAACGGAAGGAGTGCGATTCCTGGAAGTTTTTCTATAGAAACTGGCATTCTTGTTTTTTAATCTGGTCTTCAATACTGTTGAAAGAAATGCTTTCAAGGTGAAGAGCTTTTATGTATTCAATGTATTTATCTGTGTCCGGTGAATGTAGAATTTTCATTCCGATGTCTGTTGTTCCGCTGTCTTCGCAGCACCACATTGGAGTTCCAATCAAAGTAATGACACCGTCTAAAGTTGTGTCTGTAAATTTAACCTTGAGTGTATATTCCTGCTCAGGTTCGATTGTTACAGGTGTTGAGAAATGTAATTTGCATCCATTCAGGCTGATGTCAAGCAAAGTTCCCGGAAGCGGAGAAAGCGAACATTCAACTCTTCCAAGAACATCATATCTTGCATCTTTACGGGCTTTTGCGCACATATAGGGATATTATCTCATAGTTGGTAAGTGTTATGCAAGGGGCATAGATTTACCGCTATTTGACAACCATTACTTTTCGGGTTTCGTCAATGTCAGGTCCAACGATTCGGATAAAGTAAATACCGCGTGCTACTGGTGTTTCTGTTTTGTTTTTGCCGTGCCAGTAGTAGTAGTGAAGTCCTTCTGTGGTTCGGCCGGATTCAAGGTATTTGACGATGTTTCCGTCTGCAGTCATGATGATTGCACGAAGGTTTCCTGCTCGAGGCATGTTAACTTCAAGAGTACAGAAATCGCCATTGGAAACATTGATTACATTGTTGTAAATTGAAACGCCTCCACGCTGGCGCTGCGGTTCTTTAATTCTGAATGACCACAGGTCAAATGTTGAAAGGTCTGCCGGATTATCAAGACGCATTGCATATAACGGAGTTTCTGGTGCTCCCGGTTTAAAGCTATGGTTGATGGAATACGGCGTATTGTTGTTCATTACTTCAAAGATGAATTCGACTTCACTTCCTGTTTTCCAGTTGAGGCAAGGAGTGTTTTCGCTGAAGTTATGGAAGAGATATCTTAAGGTGTCTTCATCAACAGACGGTTCAATCAAATCTGGATTCAAATCGCTTCTTACGATGTTTGTGGACATGTTTGGACTGTCGTTTGTTCTTGGAACAAAGTAAGGCGATGGAACCCAGGTACGGCTAGAACGTTTTACAAGTTCATTGTAGTTCTTTGGTCTGCAGTTTGCAGAAGGAGAAATGTCTGCAATGAGTTTGTAATCGATTGCGGTTGCTGCCGGGTCGTTTGCCGGATCGTATGGAGTATAAATATTCTTTGCTACAAGGTGAACATCTTTGTCTTCAAAAACGCGGTTTGCTTTTGTTCCGCCGGAAAAATCGTGAACTGCAATTGAGTCGGTTTCCGGTGTAAGTGTCATGCTCTGGTTGTAAACTTCGTTTCGTCCGTCGTATGCATACTGAACATTTATCATGTTGAGCGCATAGTCTGTGATACAGTGAGATTCATTGTTGTAGACAACTTTTCTGTCTGTTGAGTGAATACGGTTTTTGTACAGCATAGAAGAGTCGTATACAATTTTATAACCTAAAGAAGTTATCTGCTTAAAGCTTAATGTTGTATCAAGTTCAATGATAATTCCATATTCATTTAGTGAATCAAGGTCTACATCAACTGCACGGATTGCAAGCGGAGTAGGGTTTGACGGATTATCAAAGAATTTGAAAGCATCCAGTGTATGGAATCCTGATCCAAGCGGACCTTCACCTTTCCATGTGATTTCATTCTTGTTTACAGGATGGTCAAAGAAAATGTAGATCTTGTTTGAACCTGACTGTGCAAGAGAAGTTGTAATGTACATGTGACCTGTTGCACAGCGTGATGTTGTTGCTGTGTAAAGGTAATTTTCCTGGCTTGAAGGTGTTGTAATCGGATTTGCCGAATAATTACAGATGCGGTTTTTGTGTTCATCATACAATGTTGCAAACAGATCTGATAATGCGCGTTCAATGCGGATATCATTTTTGCGTGACTGATGATTTCCTAATGAGTCGTCTTCTTCACCAATTTCTGTTCCTGATGCATCAAGATTCCATCGGGCACTGTCAGGTGCTTTAAGATAGAATACGGCAAGGTCTCCCTGTCCGTCTGTTGAAACAGTACATTCTGCATTGATGTATGCGCCTTCAAAATTTACAGGGCTGCCTGATGTGTTGTTGTACGACAGTCGTAAAACAGCTCGTGAGATTTCGTTGTTTGTGTTTTCTATTTTGAGTGAATCGCCAGGCACTGGTGCTGTCTGGTCACAGGTGTTTCTGACAAATTCAATACGAATGATGTTATCACGAACGGTATAAGTTCCCGAAAAGTTTGGTGTTTCCGGTGTAACGTCACCTTCTGATGTATCGCCACGGCCGCGGTCAAAGAGAATTACTGGATGTGTAAATGCAACATGATCGTTATTGCCGGAATTATCCGTACAGTTTTCTCCGGCGGCAAGATATCCTCCTGCTGCAGTACAGTTTGAAATCTGTGCATTATGTAATTCTGCAAAAGATACTGTTGCGTCTGCGTTATTCTTGAGGTTTAAATTCCATGAAGATGATGCATCAAGATCAACACCATTATCATAGAAGTTCTGTCCTGCTGTAATTGTTTTTCCTTCAAAACCTGTAAAACTTGATTTATAAGAAGTGTCACTGATTGCAGTAAGGTTATCAGGATGTTTTGCAGGATAAGATGCAAGACTTGGCGAACATAATTTTGAATCAGTTGTGCGCAGTGTGTTAAGGTAAGAAAGTCCTGATGTCTTGCTTCCGGCAACTGTAGAGTTATTGATTTTGTACATTGCAGGTGAATTACCATTGAGAAGAATGATGTCACCTGTTGTTGCAAGGTTTGCGGCAAATGTAACATTCCCGTTAAAGAGAACAAAGTTATTTTTTGCAGCGCCTGTTCCGTTTACACTGAATGACCTTGCTGTAACTGCAACTGGCTGAGGGGTTGAATTAAAGGCACTGATTACAAAGCCAACGCCATCTGTTGAGTTGTTACATGTAACTGTAATGTTTGCAGTTCCTGCGTTAAGTTCAGATTCATCATAAATATATGTGTCTGATGCAAAACTTATGGCTGAGTTCACTGTCTGAATTGTGGATGCAAGCTGTGATTTACCCGGACCTTTTTTTGCAAATCCTGCAGCGGCAGAAATCAGCGAATCTTTTTTTGTAAGGAAGAGGTCACTTGATGTAAGGTCAAAATCCGCTGCATAAACAGATTTATTTGAGTTGACTGTAAAGTTCTTTACGGAATTAATTTTAATGCTTCCAAGGTTGAGTGCCTGTGTTCCGATGTTTACATCAAGGGTGATGTTTCCTGTTCCTGCAGTGAGAGTAAGTTTTTGAGCTTTGTCTGTTGTGCCGGTAATATTCTGGTTAAGAAGGATATCGCCGTCTCCTGTTCCTGTAGTAAGTACCAGGTTTCCTTTGAGGTTTGTTGTTCCTGCCTGACCAAGTGAAATTGCACTGTCAGTTGTATTAATGGTAACTGTCTGTGCGGCTGCAGAACCGAATTCTTCGTCTGTACCTGTTCCTGAGTGAGTAAATCCGCTGGTACAGCTGATAGTACAGTTTTGGGTTACAAAGAGTTTACCGTTAACGATATCAAGTTTTGTTGTGTTAACAGAAGTTGTATCTAATGTAGTACTTGTTGAACTGGTAATTGCAGTGTTTTCGCCGGTGAGTTTTCCTGTGATTTTTGTAACTGGTGCTGTAATTGAAGTATCAGTTGCAGTAACTGCGTCAGTAGCAAGTGTAGTACCGAGAGTAATTTTTGAAGGTGAACTCAATGTGAGTGTAGTTACAGCTGTTGTGTTTTTGCCAACTGCAATATCGCCTGTTGCTGTGACTGCAATAGCTCCAGTTGATGTTGCATTGCCATTAACTGTGAGATTCTTTATTCCGTTGACTGTACCGTTGAGTGCTGCATCATTTTTTACTGTAAGTGAATATGCAGAACCTGCCGCAGTTTCGCTTGAAAGAGTTTTGCCTGCGGTTAAGGTAACATTATTTTTTACGGTTGTGTTGTTTGTAAGTTTAAGGTTTGAATCAAGTTCAAGATTATAATAATCATTTGCTGCAGGATAGATGCTTAGAACTTTTGTAGCAGAGTCTGTAAAGCGGATTGTTCCTTTTGAAGTATCAGAAGTATCATTGATTGGAACACGACGAGTTGTATCTGCGTTGTAGTTTGTTACAAATCCGGTATCAGTTGTGTAAATGAGAAGTCCGTTATTTACAAATGGATTGCTGATCTTGCTTACAGAAATTTTCTGGTCTGCAAGTGTCAGCTGTGCTGTAGAACTTGCGCTGCTTGTAATTGTGAGAGATACGATTTCAAGCCATGGAGTTCCTGTTACAGGAGTTTTTCCTGCTGCTGTTGATCCTGAATATACCGGCCAGTTATTCTGTTTTTTTGCATAAGTGATTGTTGCTGTGTCACCGGTATGCATTCTGCCAGGCCATGAATAACTTTTAGAATCATTTATGAGCCAGTTGTCAGCATCCTGCCAGTCATCGCTTACACGACCGGTCCATACATAATCTGCTGCAATCGCCCAGTTCTTATTGTTTCCGTTATCTGTACATGCTGCGTCGCAGGCTACAAATTCAACTGTAGAAGAAGAGTTCTGAACTTTTACATTTGTTGCAGTGTATGACGGTGTGCCTGTTCCAGTTAAGGTCCACTGGTCAACTGTATCTGCATGTGTTGTTTTGTCAGATTTTACAGTTACATTTTCTACATTGAATGAAGTGTTTACAGTCTGAGTTGTGCCGGCATTAAAGATAAGTGTTTTGCCTGTTGCAGTACATTCAAATTCAGACATTGTATTGCTTGCAGAAACCTGAGTTGTATCATTTGCAACAGATGGGGTTTTTGCTGTTACTGTGAGTTTGTTAAATGTGTTTGTGCTTTCGATGTTTCCTGCAATGTTAGCATCGTAAAGTGTGTTCTGGCCTTTGAGGTTGCCTCCAAGGTTTAAGGTATGAGAAGTTGTATATACAAAGCCTGCGGTTCCACGCTGGTTATCCCAGTTTCCTGTAACGTTGAATTCCTGGGCTGCGGTGTAGGCTGTCAGTTTTCCGTCTGTTGAATCAATTGTAAGGTTTTTGCAGGAAAGGGCAGAACCTGTTCCTTTAACTGTTGTATTTTTGTTTATATTGATATCAGTTCCGGCTTTGATGATTCCATCAACTGTTGTGTTAGAAGAAAGATTTAATGTACCTGCAGTTGCAGTAAGGTTTCCGCCGATTGCTGCTGTTGTTCCATTGATTGTTATATCACCGGTTGAAGCCGTTACAGAACCTGTGATTGCTGCTGTTGTACCATTGATAGTTAATTCTTTACAGTTAATGTCTGCGCCTGCATTGTATGTTCCTGCAGTAATGGAAACGTTACCGAAAATTGTATCTGGCGCAACACCAAGATTGCGAGTTGTTGTAAGCTTTGCAGTTCCGGCATTAATTGTAAGGTTATGAGTAACAGCAGGTCCGCCGCTTGTTGAATTTTCAGAAGTGATGTTACCTGCGATTGTAATGTTCGAATTTGCACTGCTGATTGAAAGATTGTCTTTTGTAACTTTAAGTGTACTTTTATACCACTGAGTTGCAGTTCCTGTTGTGGTTACATTTGCTGCAAGAGTTACGCCCTGGTTGAAAACAAGATTGCCGTTATTTGTAATGTTTCCATTGATGGCAGAAGTTGTTCCAACTGTGATTGAATGAGAATCTGCAGATGTGATTGAACCTGTAGTGCTTACAGTTAATCCGCGTACGGTTGTAATGTCGTTTTCTATTGTGGTTACAGCTGAATAAATTTCAAGGTTTGCATAAGGCATGTCAGAAATTGCTGTTGTTCCAGTGTTGTATCTTACATAGCCCCGGTTTGCATCGTCATTTATTAAAGCTGGAGTTGCTGCGTTGTCAGTTATTCGGCCACTGTCGTTATAGAGATTGATTCGTCCGAAATTTTTAAGGTCTGTCTTAACACGAATACTGTTTGTGCTGTTCATGTTTAAGGTAGCTTTGCGGTCATCAGTTGTGTCAGCACCAATTGTCAGGTTATCAAGAATGATGTTTTGAGTAAGTGCGAATTTAGGGTAGCGGACAGAATTCAAAATTAACGCTGAATCGTTTGAGTTCATTCCAGGCCAGATACCGGTTGAACCGCTTGCTGTAGTCCAGTTTGCAGAATCATTCCAGTTCTGGTTTGCAGCATCGGCTTTCCATGTAAAGTCAGTACTCATGTCCCAGTTGATGTTGTTGCCGCTGTAAACACATGCACCGGTACAGGTTACAAATTCAATTGTGGAATTTGAGTTCTGGACATTAACATTTTTTGCTTTGTAAACAGGACTTGCGGCTGATGTAAGAATCCACTGGTCGGCAGCAGCAGCGTGTGATGCAGAAGAAGATTTAATTGTTGCGTTTTCTACATCGAACAGAGTATCAACAGTCTGAGTTGTGCCGGCAGTAAATTCCAGAGTCTTTGCAGCTTTACATTCGAATGTGTCAAAGGTATTGTCAGAAGTAATCTGCGAAGTACCTGTTCCATTGATGACTGCTTTATGGAAAATAGTTGAACCTGTTATGTTTTTACCGATTGTTACGGTTGAGTCTGCAGCAGTAAAGCCAGCAGTTCCGTGTTCATTTTTCCAGTTGTTAGTGAGATTTATTTTTTGTGATTTTCCTGCAGTACAGATAATGCTGCCTGATGAAGAAATATCTATGCCGTATGCAGAAATAACTTCGCCTGTGCCGTTAACAGTTACAGTCGCATTGAACTTTGAAGGTGCGTTTGTTGCAGTTCCTTTAATTTTTCCTGAACAGGTTGTAGCACCGCTGAAAGTTATGATTGTTCCTGTAATATCCTGTCCAATTGTATTCTGGCCTGTAGTAAAGTGTGCAGGATAACTTGCAACAGCATTGGTTCCAATGTTGATATACGATTGAGAAGTAACATTTTTGCCTGCTTTAATTCCACCAAGAATAGAAATTGATCCGGCTGTTGCAGATACATTATCACCGAAAACTGCTGTGACATCATTACCGTAATTTCCGATTGCAGGAGAAGGTGTAGGGTTTGCAGTAGCAGTTGTTGTTCCGTCAACAATGAGGAGTTTGTTCCAGTTGATGTTTTTGCATTTTACATTTCCTGTAATATGAGCAGAAGAAGCTGTGATTGTAACTGCATTTAATGCTTTGCCTGCAGGACCTGCTGTACCGTTTACTGTAACTGTTGAGGTTCCTGAGTTAAGAGTAAGTGAATACGCTTCGTCGGTATTTGAACTTACTGTATTTGCAGCAGTTGATCCCAGAGTAATTGCTTTGCTGGAAGTTGTGATTGTTGATGCACCATAAAGGGTTGTATTACCGCTTACTGAAACAGTTCCGCTGGCTGTAATTGATGAGTATAAATTAGCATTGCCTGTCACAGAAATTGTATCTGCATAAACTGCTGCTTTAAATGCAATGGCACTGCCTGTTGCAGTAATGTTTCCAAGAGGTTTAACTGAAGTTCCTGCAGCTGCATTTATAGTGATGAGTTTATCAGTTGTGTCAAAACTTATTGCACTTGCGTTGTCAGTTGTTATTGTGTTTGCAGTAATTGTACCGCTGTTTGTTGTAATTGAACTGTCTGCTGTCAGCTTAAGGTTATTTGTTCCGAAAGAAACTCCTTTGCCGGCTGTAAGTGTTTTAAGATCAGCACCAAGTTCAACAGCGCCTCCAAAAGAAAGTTCACCACAAGTGATGTTTCCATTAATTGAAGAAGTTCCGTTAACTGCAATTTTGTGTCCCGGAGCGCTTTCTGTAATTGAAGCTGTAGAAGGAACTTCAAGAGTGCCTTTAACGCTGATGTCACCTGAAACAGATGTGACGCCAGTATTGATTATGAGGTTTGCATATCCTTGAGAAAAATCTGTAAGTGTAACTGCGGAGTCTTTTAATTCGATGGTTCCGCCATTTGAAGCATCGTTAATCGGCTGTGGAACTGCCGGGCTTGCAGGATTGTTAACAAAACGATTTGCAGTTGTGTAAGTTATTTTTCCTGCATTGGTGAATTTATCTGCAGCAGAAACTTTAATGTCATATCTTGCAGCATAAATAAGTTGTGCACCAGTTCCTACTGAGATTGATTTTAATGGAAGAAGCTGTGTTCCCGGAACATGAATGATTACAGGCCATACTCCGCCAGGGACAGTTGATTCGATTACAACTTCATCGCCTTCGCTTTCTCCAGGGTAAGAAGTTGTGTTACCGTTAGCTGCACTCCAGTTGTCAGGATTGTCCCATGAACCATATCCAAGGCCTGCGTCATAACCGCCAAGCCATGTGTATTTTGTTGCCATGTTCCAGTTGATGTTGTTGCCGCCGCTTGTGCAGGTTCCTGTACACAAGATTCTGGTGGTTGCCTTAGAGTTTGTTACATCAACATTAACCGCAGAACCCTGACCGGCAGGAAGGTCAAGAATCCACTGGTCTGCAGTACCTGAAGAAGCAGCTGAGTCTGATTTAATTGTGATATCTTTTACGGTAAAGGTTCCAGTGACAGTCTGTGTTTTTGCAGCAGGGAATACAAGAGTCTTGCCTGATGTTGTACATGTAAAATCTACAAAAGTGTTTTCGCTGTCAAAGGCTGTTGTTCCAGTGCCGTTGATTACAACTGCGTTAAAGTCAGATGAGCCGTTAACGTTCCCGCTGATGTATGCTGTACTTGCTGCGGCTTGAGAAAGAGTTCCGTTATTATTCCAGTTATTACAGTAAACATCTGTCTGTACGGATAAAGTTCCTGAGGTGATTGTAATGTCAGCAACCGGTTTTGCAGAAGTTCCGATTCCGCCGGATAAGATAATATTTGCGGAACCTGCATCAAAAGTAATGCTGTTTGTGTCTGCAGCAGCAGTTGCAATACCAGTTAAAGTAATGTCCTGGTCTGTAGTTTTAAAGGTTGCATCTGCTCCAAGTGTTGCAAGACCAGTTACGGTAATAGTTCCTGTTGTTGCTTCAATTTGTGAATCTGATTTGACAGTTAGAGTTCCGTCAAAGGTAGCAGTTTCTGATTTTATGTTGTTCAGAACAAGTGTGTTGCCGTTAACAGTTAAGTCTTTACAATAAACTTCTTTTAAGCTTGTCTGCATTGCTGTAACTGTAATGTTACCTGCAGGAGCTGCATCACTTGCAAGAGTATCATGGAATTCTACTTTACTGTTTGCAGCTGTCGGATTTGAAATTTCAATTTCAAGATTTTTTGCAGCGGCAGAAGAAACAGTGTTTATTGAAACCGGAGAATTGTCTGTTGTAATTTTTGCATTGTCAGCAACTTCCAGGTTTCGGGCAAATTTCAACTGGCCGTTATTATTATCTACAGAAAGTTCTGCACTAAGAATTACTGGCCCGTTGAGTGTAAGTGCACCCGGATATGTAATTGTAGTTTTACCGGAAATTGTAATGTCGTGATTTACTGTTTCCAGAATACTGCAGTCAAGGGTTGTGTCTGTTCCGTCACCAAGAACAAGATTACATAAAGGTTTGAATGCTCCTGTAATCTGGTGGTCGCCTTTAAGGGTTATTGTTCCTGTTCCGTTACCGGTAATAAAGTCGCCGGTAATTGATGAACCTGTAAGCAGAGAAACATCAGAAGTAGCACCTGTTGTGATTGAGTTTACTTCAAGTTTTGCATTTGAGGTTAATGAAATTCCATCCTGTACAAGAATGTTTGCATCAGGATAAGAAACTGTTGCAGGAACAGCCGGAATCACAGGTGCTGCAGATGCGATATTGTAAATATTGATGTTCTGGGCATTTTCAAGATCGTGAATGTTTGTAATGCCCTGCCAGTTACTGAAAGTGTACCAGTCGCTTGTAGTTCCGACCCAGTTTACAGGTTTAATCTCGCGTGCAAAAGAACCGGTTGCCTGTGTAAGTGGTTCTGCAGGATGCTTTACCGTAACCGTAAAACCTTTTCCGTCTGGAACGAATCCTGACCCGTCAGTTACAATATCAAAGTCAGCAGAAGTTGCTCCGGCAGGGAAAGTGATTGTTCCTGTTCCACTGGGAGCCGAAAGAGGTGTTCCGTCAAAAGTGTAATTATTGTTTGTGTCAGTAACAGTGTATTTATAGGTAAAAATGACGTCGCTTGCAGGAGCTATTGCATAAGTAATGGTGAATTTCATTGGAGAAGCTACAGTAAAGTCTGAGCCTTTTGTTACAGTAATTGCACCATTATCAGTTGAGATGAGGTTCACTGACTCTGAAACGATAATGTGATCCATACTTGAGCCTGGCTTTATATTGAAAGTGGCATTACGCATATCAAGGGTACCGTTTCCGTCAATGACCAGATATCCGTCTGTAACCGAAAATGATCCTGAAAGCACAAGTGTAGAATCTATAAGTGTAAGTGTGTTTGGTGCTGCCTGGGTACTGTGCTCTGAAAATTCTAAAAGAGTTGAGTTATTGTAAGTACCGTTTTTAATTACAACATGTCCTGTGGTAGCTGAGTCATTGCCAAGATAAGTTGTCTGGATGTTGAAGGTATGACCTGTCAGATCAAGAGTTGTTGTAAAAGATTTTTTAGGGTCACTGCCGTCGTTGTCGTTAAATTGAATTTTATCGATCAGGATATCGCTATTAGCAGTGATGGTAATATCAGCTTCACCTTGGATGTACACAACATCGTCGCTGTGTGCTCCAGGGTAGTTTCCCGCTCCACCCCATGTTCCTACAATATTTTTGTATTTCCATTCAGTGTCTGAATCCCAGATAAAATCGTTAAACGAATGTCTTGGTCTATAATGAACAGCCTCAAGGCTTCCTGCAGTAACCAATGCGAATATAAGTGAAAGCAGGATTTTCTTAAAATGAGTAAATTCTTCTATATAAAATGCAAATTTCTTCTTTGCCATAATTCAACCTTAACTGTTAGAATATACCTATACTTTAAGAAAATCGGCAAATTTCAGGTATGACATTAGAAAATACACAGCCATAATATTTTTGGTTTGTACTTGCTCTTTTCAGCATAATTAGGAATAATAACGTTCAGATATGAAAAAAAGTCATCTTTTAACAGTTACAGTTATGATTATGCTTCTTCCGTTTATGGGATTTTCCCAGGAAGCATCACAGAATTCATCAGACGACCTTAACGCCGGTTTTTACCTTAAGGCTGGGGGTGCAGTTACACGAACCCCAAGTGCTGATTCAGTTTCCGTAGATTTTATGGCCGATGTTAACTGGCGCAATCTGGAAGTTACAGCAGGAATTGAAGGCGCTGCAGGTCAGGCAGCTTTTATGGCACAGGGCCGGTACTGGTTCTTATCCGGAAAGGCAGGCCGTCTTGCACCGTTCATGGTTTTTGAATTTGATCAGTACAAAAATATTTCATTCAGGACAAATACCTTTCTTGGGATTCAGGGCGAATTGAATCTTGGTTCCTGGGGCGCTTTTGGCATGCAGCTTGGCGGCGGACTTAAGACTTCGACAATGACAGGTCTTTCGGGACTGTCTGTAATAAACTGGGACGTGCTTTTAAAACTTTACCTTGACTGGAATATTCGTCCTCAGACAAAACTTGAATTTTCCATTGCAAGCTACGAAGATTTCCGCTATCCAATGTTTATGGCTCCCGTTTTCGGAATTGAATTTTATAACTGGTTCAACAGCGGTTTTATGCTTGGTGCAGAAATTCAGATGCGCACAATCGATTTATTCACCTTGTCCTCTTATGTTGACGGTGTTGCTTTTAAAATTGCGGGAGGAATTCGTTTAAAATGAAAAATGCTTTGATTCGCAATAAAGTATATGCAGCAGTAACAGTATTTTTGTGTTTTTGTTTTTCTGCATGTGATAAATACGATTTTTATAATGGATTTTACAGACCGGATCAGGTTAACCAGCGCAGTTCAAGTGTTGAAGACATTCCTTCACCGGATGTGGGAATGACAGGAAAGTACAGCGTCATTATTTTTTCTGATGTGCATTTTGGTGACCATTTGAATAATAAGAACAAGTACATAGTAGAAGATTTTTTCCGCTGGCTCAATGATAAATCAGTTGAACTTTCTGCAGAAGGCTATCCTTTGAAATTTGCCTGCGGTGGCGGTGACTTTACGGATTCCGGGCTGGAAAAAGATTTTATTGCATATAAGAATTTTACAGACCGAATTACAAGCCAGTTTTCAATTCCTGTTTACAATGTAGTTGGAAACCATGACCTTTATAATAACGGCTGGCAGTTTTATAAAAAGCATCTTACTCCACATAAATCTTCGTACCGGTTTATTACTTCAGATGGGGCAGGTCAGGTATCATGGTATTTTCTTGATACAGGTTCCGGAACTTTAGGGAATGAACAGTTTACGGATTTAAAGCAGAAAATGACAGCTGATCCTAATAAGAAGGTTGTGATAAGTCACTTTCCCGTAAATGAATCAGGCAGTTTCTATTTTACAATTCAGAATCTTGAAGAACGGGATGAACTTATCAGCATGTTTGCAAAAAACAATGTTGCAGGTCTTGTAACAGGACACTTTCATCCTGGAGATAATTATTCTTACGGAAATTATTTTACGGAATACAGTACAGGTGCATTCTACAAATTGAACCGCTTGATTCTGTGCAAGGTTGATTCTGCTTCTGGTGAAATTTCTTTTTCTCACTGTTTTTTCAGATAAAAAAAGAATTTTGCTTTTTTAGACTTTTGGTGTTATCATAGAATTGTGGTAAAGGTAAAAAAGTCTGCTCTCAAACGTATTTTAGCATCTCGCCGCTTTGTAAAATATGGGTGTTTTACAGTTATTACAATTGTACTTGTAGTACTCATATTGAGCCTTGCCAATTACATTCTTAGTTATGTTCAGCGCAGAACTTTTGAACAGTATACTGCAAACAGCCACACAATTGCAGAAGGCTCTTCATCATTAGTTCGATATGCAATAAAGACAATCGAAGCTGAACTGCGTCCTTACACCCTTAATCCAGTAATAAAAGATGGAACTGATAAAGAGATTTCAGAACTCATTGTTCGCTGTCATAATCTGCGTCCGGAAAATTCAGTAAATGTAGGTTATACCAATATGGAAGGCCAGTGCTGGACTTCCCTTAGCGGTAAACCTGTATCGGTAATCGACCGCGAATATTACAATGATATCGTTTATAAAGAAGCAAAGGGCGGTGTATGGGGGCCGTTTACATCAAAGGTCAGCGGACGTCAGATTGTTCTGATTTGTCTTCCAGTTTATAGCAGTCAGTTTAAGTTACGTGGAATCATTCAGTGTGCCGTTGATCTTGAAACTATTGAATTTATTTTCAGGGATAATCCTATAAGTTCCAACAATACGTTTTTTGTTATTTCAGAAGATGGAACGCATATTTACAATACTGATAAAAATTATCTTATGCGGTCTTTTGATCCTCCTGAGTGGATGCATAAAAGTAAAGTAAAGGCATTGTCATCAGTTGAGCTTGCAAATATTAATCACGGAATTGTCGAAACCCTTACTCCTTACGGAGAAGAAGCTTATGTTTTCCTTGAGCCTGTAAAAGATACTTCGTGGACACTTGGGCTTACAGTTCCAAAAAAGCAGATCAGTGCCGTTTATAATAAATCAAAAAAGATAAAAAACTTTTCGATTGCAATTACAATTACAGTCGGCGTCTTCCTTATGTTCCTGACAATGATAATTCTGAACAAGATAAACTTCTGGGAAGATATTCATGATCCGCTGACAGGTTTGTGGACCCGTAAAAAATTTGAGATGGAAGCCCAGCAGTATCTTTATAAAAATCCACAGCGGAACTTTGTTATTGCGGAAATTGACTTCCAGGGATTTAAGTTTATCAATCAGAATTACGGAACTGAAAAAGCAGATCAGATTCTTGTGCTTTTTGCTGATGTTTTCAAGCATAGAAAATTCGGAAACAAATTCTTTTTTGCCCGCGGTTATGCAGATCACTTTTACATCTTCAGGGAAATTTCTTCTGTAGGCGCTTACATGGAATATACAGAAGAAACCTGGCGCTATGTTGAAGAAGCGCTGGCTGAACTTGACATTCCGTGTTATCCAAAGTGCGGTTATACATTTGTTCTTCCGGATAATGATTTCTATTCAACTCCAAAAACAATTCATGATCTTATTGGCGATGCTTCTTATGCAAAAAGTACAATAAAAGAAAATTACATGTACCGTTACTGCATTTATTCCAAAAAGATGGCTTGCGATATTGAACGAAGCAACCGCATTGAACGCTACATGCTTAAAGGTCTTGAACACAATGAATTTTATATTGAATACCAGCCGAAAATGGGGTTGCTGGATGATAAGATTCATGGAGCAGAAGCTCTTGTCCGCTGGAACAGTTCAAATCCAAAACTTGGCTTTTTGAGCCCCGGGGAATTTATTCCTGTTTTTGAAAAAGATAACTTTATTGTAAAACTTGATTTTGCTGTATTTGAAATGGTATTTAAATTCCTTCGGGAACAGATTGATGCAGGAAATCCGGTTGTTCCTATTTCAGTGAATGTCAGCCGCCGTCATACAAATCCGACAAAATTTGTAAGGGATTTTGTACGCCTGTTCCATCGCTATAATTTACCGCCTTCTCTTATAGAAATTGAACTTCTTGAACGGGCTGATCAGGAAGATCCGTACACATTACTTGCAATGACTGATAATTTTCATAAGCACGGATTTTCTGTTGCAATGGATGATTTTGGGTCAGGACATTCTTCACTCAATATGCTTAATGAAATTCCTGTTGATGTACTTAAGTTTGACCAGAAATTCCTTCTTAAGTCAGAAAGCAATTCAGAACGCAACCTTGATATGATTACAACTCTTGTTGAGCTGGGCAAAAAACTTAATAAGCGTACTTTGTTCGAAGGAGTTGAAACCCAGGAACAAAGAGATTTTCTGCGGAAAATTAAGTGTGACGAAGCTCAGGGATATTTCTATTCAAAGCCTCTTGCTCCAAAAGATTTCGTAGATTTTGTAAAAAAATACAGTTAATTTTCATTTTTAGATATTTTTATTCTATCCAAATTTAAATTCCTCTGATATACTGTGAACTATGAGAAATACTAAAAGTACTAATATCAAGGAGATTCTTGCAAGTCTCACTCTTGATGAAAAAATCCGATTATTGAATGGTAGAGGTTCATGGTACACTTACGGTGCTAACGGCAAGGTGCCTGAAATCATGATGACAGATGGCCCTCACGGTTTACGCAAGCAGCCAAATGAATTTGACATCGATATAAATAACAGCAAAAAATCTACTTGTTTCCCAACCGCAAGCTGTGTTGCTTCGAGCTGGAGCCGTGAAACTGTTGAAAAAATGGCAGATGCAATTGCAGATCAGGCTCTTGCAGAAGAAGTAAGTATGGTTCTTGGCTGCGGAATGAACATCAAGCGTTCACCTATGTGCGGCCGTAACTTTGAATATTTTTCTGAAGACCCTATGCATGCAGGTTCAATGGCAGCAGGCTATATTGATGCAATGCAGAAAAAAGGTGTCGGAACTTCAATCAAGCACTTTTTGTGTAATAACCAGGAAACACGCCGTCAGAGTTCAGACAGTATCGTTGACGAACGTGCTTTGCGTGAAATTTATCTGAGACCATTTGAAATTGCAGTACGCAATTCACAGCCAACTACAATCATGGTTTCTTACAATAAAGTTAACGGAACTTATTCCTGCGCAAACGAACATATCATTCAGGATGTTCTCCGCAAGGAATGGGGCTTTAAGGGAACAACAATTTCTGACTGGGGCGCAGCTGTAGGAATTGCAGACTGTATCAAAGCAGGACTCAATCTTGATATGCCTGATTCAAGCGGTTACCATCAGGAAGAAATTAAAAAGGCTCTTGAAGCAGGAACTCTTACAGAAGCAGATCTTGATAAAGCTGCAGAAAAAGTAATTGAACTTGTAGTAAACCTTGCTGCAAAGAAAAAGAAAGTAAAGGCTGACTACAAAAAAGCTCATCAGGTTGCAAAAGAAATTGCATGCGAATCAGCAGTTCTTCTTAAGAATGACGGAATTCTTCCTCTTGATAAAACTGTAAATAAAGAAATTTTTGTTATCGGCGATATGGCACAGAATGTCCGTATTCAGGGAGGCGGCTCAAGTCACATTAACCCTTATGACGGACTTAATGTTATTGATGCATTGCGTGCAAAAGGATTTAATGTTCGTTTTGCAAAAGCATATCCATCTGACGAAGAACGCTTCTTTATGCCGGAAGAAAAAGCAAATAAACTTCTTGACGAAGCAGTTGAACTTGCACGAACTGCTTCATTAAAGAATGCTCCATGTCTTTTGTTCTGTGGACTTACTAATTCTACAGAAGGTGAAGGTTTTGACCGTCACGACATGAAGCTTCCAGAAGAGCAGACAAAAGCAATAAAGAAACTTCTTAAGGCAAACAATAAAATGATCGCTGTAACTTACGGCGGTTCACCATTTGAAATTAACTTTAAGGATGATGTTCGTGCTATCCTGATGATGTATCTTGCAGGAGAAGCAAGCGGCGAAGCCTGTGCAGAACTTTTGACAGGTGCTGTAAACCCAAGCGGAAAACTTGCAGAAACATTCCCTGTAAATGCAGATTCAACTCCATGTAAAAACTGCTGGGGTATGGCAAAACCTTCTATCGAATACCGCGAAAGTATCTTTACCGGTTACCGTTATTACGAAACATTTAATGTTCCTGTTAACTACGAATTCGGTTTTGGACTTTCGTATACAACTTTCAAATATTCAGGTCTTACACTTTCTGGAACTGCATTTGATGCAACAGAATGTAACGGCGCAACTGGAACAATATTCGACAGCCTTGCAGGCGGTTCACCACTTAAAAAGAGAAACAGCATTAAGGTTAAGTTCACAGTAAAGAATACAGGAAAGCGTGCCGGTTCAGAAATCGTTCAGGTTTATGTAAAAAATCCTAAGTGTTCTTACCTGCGTCCTGTAAAGGAACTGCGCGGTTTTACAAAAGTTTATCTTGAACCTGGAAAAAGCAAGAAAGTTCAGATTGAACTTGATGCCCGCGCATTCTCAATTTATGACGAATCACGCGGTGAATTTGTTGCTCCGACAGGAACTTACGAAATCCAGGTTGGTGCTTCAATTAAAGACATTAAACTTACAAAGACAATCAAGGTAAAAGGCGTAAAAGTAAATCTTGCTGATAAAGAAACATTGCCTTCTTACTGTGTTCCTGCAGACGGAAAAGTTGATGTTGATACATTGTTTAAGAAAAAGGACTTTGTAAAACTTTACGGTAAAGACCTTCCGGTAGATCCAAGCCCTGTAAAAGGAACATATACAATGTTCAACAACCTTGCAGAAGCAATGGAACTTAGTCCTCTGTGCAAGAAGATTGTTAATTCAATTATTAACAGGATTTATAAAGAAAATCAAAAAGCCGGCAGATCTATCGAAGATCCTGCAGTAAAGATCGGTGTTATGGGAATCCTTGAAAATCCTATTGAAAGCCTTATCCTTATTGGAGGCGGTCAGTTCAAGGCAAGTCAGGGACGCGCCATTGTAAATCTTGTTAACGGTAAAAAGTGGGCAGCACTTAAAGAACTGCTTTCACGCAAATAAAAAATTAAAGACCAGGTTTTGAGCCTGGTCTTTTGATTTTAAACTGCATTGATTTTAATATTGCCGGCCTTTATCTGGTCAATTAAGATTTGTGCCAGTTTAGGGTCAAACTGCGTTTCTTTTCCGGCTTCCAGCTGATGCATGATTTCTTCTTTGTTCAGGGTTTTTCTGTAACAGCGGGAAGAGTTCATTGCATCAAAAGCATCGACAACAGCAACAATTCGTGCAAACTCAGGAATGTCTGTGCCCTTTAGTCCGTCAGGATAACCTTTACCGTCGAATCGTTCATGGTGGTAGCGGGCAGTTTCTGCGGCTTCTGGAATTGATGTCAGTCCACGAAGAATTTCAAAGCCTTGAGTTGTATGACAGCGCATCATGAAAAGTTCATCGTCTTCCAGTTTGCCTGGTTTTGTTAAAATGTCATCAGGGATTTTCAGTTTACCGCAGTCATGTAAAATTGCGCAGTAATGCAGGCGGAACAGTTTATCTTTAGAATAATGAAGTTCTTTTCCTATAAGTGCAGAGTACTGCGCAACGCGGGTAGAGTGTCCTGCGGTGTACGGATCTTTTGCATCAATGAATCCGATAAATACATTGAGTGTGTCAGCCAAAAGATCAGGTGCAGTCTGGATGTGACGTTTCGCAAGACCATTGGTATTTTCAAAAACAAAAATTGCAAAAGTTGCTGCAGCCCATATTTCAGAAAGAATGATAAGGATTTTTACCATTCCGTCATTCATATAGCTGACCTGAACTCCTGGATTATCGTGGGCAAGCTGATCAAGGTAATTGTATCGCATGATATAACATGTGATCAGCAGTACCAGGAGAATCAGCATAATAATTATATTTCTTTTACCTGTATTTGTAAGCATCAGCTGATCCTGAAAATAAGTTCTGTTGTAATGTGGTGAGTGTGAACGCGGGTTTCACAACGGCCGTTATGTATCTTGATAAATTCAACTGTACATGAATTTGCAAGAAGCGTATTTCGGGATTCGATGAGCTTCATTTTTTCAATCATGGAAGGATCAACTTTTTCCTGTGGAAGTCCGCAGCGGATTTCAAAAAAGATGTAGCTTCCCGAAGTGTAGATGTTAATGCGGACTGTTTTGTTCGACGAAAGTACTGCGCTGGTGATTGCTTCCTGAATGAACTTAGAAAGAATTGTTGCAAATTCGTATTCGCTGTTTCCAAGACTTGCAGGGGCTTTGATATCTTTGTCGATTGTGATTCCGTTTTCTTTTGCGATTATTTCTTTTTCGAGAATGATTGCATTAAGCGCAATGTTTTCGCACATGGTCTGCTTAGTTCCGAAAAATTCACGGCTGTTAAGTGTATGTGCTTCTGCAAGGGCCTTTTCATATTCACCTTTTTTGATGTAGCTTTCAATGCTGTTTGCTACAAGTTTTATGTCCAGCTTTGATTTTTCAAGTTCACGGTAACTGCTTTGCAGCTGGGTCATTTCTGCCTTGATGCGGTCAGAATAAGTTCCAAGGAATTCGATGTTAAGGGAACGGATTGTATCGCTTCTCTGTCGTTTGAACAGGATGATGATGATAAGGTAGTTTGTTACCATCAGTGCAATAAGGATGATAACACCGGGAATCGATGACGGATGTTCCTGAATATTCTGAGGCCAGATACATAAAGCTGTAATTGCAACGTAAAAGAGAGCTGGAAGAATACAGAACGGTCCCCAGATTTTCTGGTCTGAAACAGTTGCAAGGTCGTCTTTGATAACAGGGGCGACTGTCTTGTCCATAATCATAAAGGTTATTGAATGAACAAATACACCTGTAAGCAAAGAAATTTCTGCATTGCGGGTCAGATACATCATCAGAGAAATTGCAGCCGATCCGATGCAGACAAAGTTTGATGCAATAAGAATTATAAATAAAGCCCTGAAGTCTCTGAACTTGCTGATGAAATAGGTTGCGCCGACAACTATAGCTGCAATAACAAGCGTCATTATGAACCAGTGATATTTATTCGGATCATAAAAAGATTCATAATAATCTGCGCCTGTTGTCAGAACATAAATTATAAAAAATAAGAGAAATGTATGTGTTTTAGAATATCTGCGTACAGTGAAGTAAGCAATAAAAAGCAGCATGAATAATGCAGCTATACGCAGAATTAAAAATTCGAACATATAACTACATTATATAGTAGAATTTAAAAATTGTCTAAAAAAAGTTGCAGACAGTTTTATTTGAGCATGTCCAGAAGTGCCTGTTTTGGCTGAAGTCCCACAGTCTGTTTTACAGCATGTCCGTCTTTAAAAACAAAGAGGGCTGGAATACTCATAATTCCGAACTGGTTTGCAAGTTCTGCTTCTTCGTCAACATTCACCTTGCAGACTTTTACTTTGCCTTCAAGTTCTTCGGCAATTTCTGCTACAACTGGACCAAGAGCCATGCAGGGGCCGCACCATGAAGCCCAGAAGTCTACCAGAACCGGTTTATCCGATTTAAGAACTTCAGCTTCGAAGTTTTTCTTTGTGATTTTGATTTCTGCCATAACAAGACCTCCATAATATAGAATATACTAAAAAAATTAACAGAACGGCAAATTTATGTTAAAATTGAAGTATTACAAAATATGTTTTAAAAACTATTAAGGAGTGCTGCATGAAAAGAAATCTTATCAGAAAAATAGGATTAATCGTTACTGCCTCGATGTTCGTTTTTACAGGATGTGCGAACTGGGATTTTACACCAAGACCTTCACCGGTACCTGCACCACAAAGCAATGATCCGGATAATCCAAGCTGGTATGCTGACAGAGCGGCAACTCTTGATGCACTGTTTGATGTAAATGTTGTTTCACAGGCTGCAATTAAAATTTCAAGAGATCAGTGGAATACATTGTGTACTAATTTTGACCAGATGTACGAAAACGAAGAATGTGTTCACTGCGATTTCGTTTTGAATAAATCCGGAAAAACCTGGAAGATGAAGGATGTAGGACTGCGCCTGCGTGGAAATACAACCCGCGTAAGACCACAGGGACCTGACAGATATAAAGCAATTCCAAGAAACTCATGGGAAGACGGAACACTTGCCCAGCAGTCGGGCTACCGTCAGGCTCACTTTAAAGTTAACTTTGAAAAATTCAAGGAAAAAGATGTTGATTATAAAATCGCAGGATTTGCAAAGGGAATAAATCTCAAACGATTTAACAGTGATACTCAGTACGGACGCGAAATGCTTTGTTATGATCTTTTCAGACATTATGGAATTGTTGCTCCACGCGCTTCCTATACACATCTTACTGTAGAAATTACAGAAGATAATGGTACTGTCACTGAACTTGATTACGGCATGTACGAAATGTTCGAAGATCTTGGAAAACAGTTCGTTAAATCGTACGAAAAAAAATGGGGCGATTTCAACAGCGAAACCTGTTTCCTTTTTAAATGCGGTGGCGGTTCAGACCTTTTAAATTCAAGTGATGTAAAATCAAAGATCGGCGAAGATGACATTAATTTTGAAACAAAGGTTGCTGCAAAATATACATACAGCATTAAAGAAGGCAAAAAGAAAGCTGCAACAAACCGCATGCTGAAGTTCATTCAGGAACTTAATGCCCTTGATAATTCAACAGATGTAGGAAGAGCAGCATCAAAAGCCTGGTTCGAAAAACAGATGGATGTTGATTATTTCCTTAAAGGTCTTGCGGTTTCTGTAATTACCGGTATGGATGATGACTACTGGGCTAATGCAAATAACTGGTATGCATATTTTGACGCAAATGATAAATTCTGGTGGATTCCGTATGACTATGATAATACAATCGGACATTCAATTAAGCATAATCCAGAACCTTATGACAGAAGTCCTTTTGAGTGGCACCTTACTGCAGAAAACGGTAAAGCTCCACTGGAATACGGTAAGCGTCCTCTTATCGAAAAAATGCTGGAAATTCCAGAGTTCAAGGCAATTTACAGAAAATGGCTTTTGCAGATAAGCGGTGATTCATATACATTATATGCTATGTCTCGTCTTCATGGCTGGCAGGATAAAATCCGCGGTTATGTAGGAAGTACAGATCTTGTATGGGACAATGATACATATGATACAGTTGCTCCATGGGACTGGGGAAATCCTGAAACTCACTTTGCAGCTATGCGCCAGAACATAATCAACTGGTGTGTAAGCCGAACAATTATCTTTGACCTTAACGGCGGAAACATTGCCGGCAATACTAATAATGTCGTAAAAAGCGGCGATGATGCAAAAGGTCTGTTAAGTCAGATTTGTGCAGAGCCAGTAAACGGTGATAAATTCTTTAAGGGCTGGACATTAACTAAAAATGGAAATGATATCGTAACAGGAATCGATTCAGAAGATGAAGAGGTTACTGTTTATGCAAAGTGGGTTGATTCAATAATCGAACCTGCCACAATTGATGCTGCAGGAATTCATTTCAGATTTGTTCCGGAAGACTGGGGAAAGACTGCTGTAAGCAATGTATATTGTGTAGGCTGGGATAATGACGGTGGTCGGGGAGACGGTCAGTGGACTTGCGATGAAGCTCATAAGATGACAAAGAATTCTGATGGAGTTTTTGTTTTGGATAAACCTCTGGATTCTGTTTTTGGAACGGAATTTACCGGTCGGTTTAGCTTTGTTGTGGATAATGACTGGATTGCTACTGAAAATTATAAATTCATTGAATGCTGTAAAATTCTTAAGAGCTGGATTACAAGTGAAAACTACATAGAGGATATTGGAAGAGAAGATCCTGTAAGAGGCGATTTCAAATTCTGTGAAGTAAGAGTAATCGTTGACGGTGCAGGAAATTTCCTCCGTTATGATAGTGGTCCGTATTTTTCCCGTGAAACAGACCGATATAGTGAAATGCGCTTTGAAGTTTATGAATGGCAGGAAGACTGGCTTAACCCTGTTCTTGACGGCAAAAAAATATACTGGTCAAAAAACGGTGTAGATCAGGGAATATACCGCCGCAACGGATCAATTCTTGCTATTCCTGGCACTGTAGTAGATTTGAGTCAGTATGTTCTCAGGTGTGAAGGAAAAACATTTAAAGGCTGGTACATCTGGGGCAGCGATAATCCTGTCACAACAATTACCGTAGATGATTATTGTCCAGTAATTTACGCAAAATGGGAATAGGTTTCAGGGCCGGTAGAGATTTCTTAAATGAGCTTTTTATTTAATTGAATCCATCGTATTGTTCAGTGAATCGCGGACTTCCTGGAGTACCTGTTTTTTGATGGTCGAATAGAGGTCGCTGATTTCCTGGGATTCGTCTGGAGAAGGAATAAAAAGCTCATGGATGTCGCATTCAAGGGCTGCTGCAATTTTAATCAGACCGTCAAGACTAAAACCTCTGCGGCAACCTTCAATGCCATTGATTGTTGGAAAAGATAATCCGGTTTTTTCTGCCAGTTCATCCTGAGTGAATTTACCTTTTCTCAAGCGCTTGATGTTGTTTGAAAGTCTTTTTTGTAATTCATAAACGGTCATATCAATATATTTTAAAGTGTTTTTGGGAATAATAAACTTCTTGTGAAGATGTATTTTAGCTTTTGATATGTCATTTCAGTATGTTTAATATTGAATTTTTAAGGAACCTTTAAACTTTTGACTGCAGGTGATATACTGAATTTACACTTTGCAGATATGAGGAATCCCCTTTGAAAAAATTGGTTATATTCGATCTTGATGGAACAATATTAAATACTATTGATGATATTGCAGACTGCATGAATTATGCTCTTAAAGAAAATAATTTTGCGCAGAAGACTGTCGCACAGATTAGGTCCTATGTCGGTAATGGACAGCGTCAGTTCATTCTTCGCTGTCTGCCGGAAAATACAGATGAAGAAACCGTTATCAAGGTTGAACAGGAATTCCGCAGCCGCTACACGGATCATTCAAGTGATAAAACTCGTCCCTTTGCTGGAATCCCTGAGCTGATTGAAAGCCTTAAACGCAATGGAATTAAAGTTGCCGTAAATACAAATAAACCTGATATTGCAACTCAGCCGCTTCTTGCAAAACAGTTCGGGGCAGTGTTTGATTTTGCAATCGGCAACAAGCCTGGCCTTCCTCATAAACCAGATCCTTCAGGAGTTGAATTGATTCTTGCTGCATTGAATGCTGAAAAAAAAGATACTGTTTTTGTGGGCGACAGCGAGGTTGATATTCAGACTGCACGTAATGCCGGAATCGACTGTATCAGCGTTGTCTGGGGTTTTAAGGACAGAGATTTTCTTGAA
Organism: Treponema sp.; assembly: GCA_024402475.1. Taxonomy (GTDB): domain Bacteria; phylum Spirochaetota; class Spirochaetia; order Treponematales; family Treponemataceae; genus Treponema_D. The sequence continues at coordinate 142,338 of JAKSTQ010000002.1, forward strand.
GCTAATGGTGCGGCCTGCATAGTAAGTTCACCTGACGAAATACTTGAATATTGCTGTAAAAACTAAAACTGGCTTGTGATATAATAATTCAAAAAATAGAAAGGAAGTAAATGTATGGACGATAATGTTTTTTTGAAAAGAATTTATTTTGTTCTTCTTGCAATGCTTGTAGTGCTTGTAGGTTTTTTATGTAAAGTACTTTCTTCTGTTATTCTTCCAATTTTCTTTGCGTTCATTCTTGGAACTGTACTTTTACCGATTGTTAAAAAGATGAATGAAAAGCTTCACATGCCATGGGCTCTTTCTTCCATTCTTATGACATTCTTTTCTCTGCTTTTAGTTGTTGCACTTTCTTCTCTGGTCGTTTCGAGCTTAACTTCAATTTCATCAGAACTTCCAAAGTATGAAAATCGTTTTCTGTCAATTTATAATTATTTTATCCGTACATTGAATATTCCTGTTGACGAAGACAAGTCAATTGTTCAGACAGTTTTAGGTAGCAGTCAGCTTAGACAGGGAATTCAAAAAATTGCTGTCACACTTTCTTCTGGTGTTGTAGGAACCGGAAAAAATATTTTTATGGTTTTCTTTTTGATGGCATTTTTTTTGATCGAGGCTCGTTATACTCAGACAAAAGTAGAAGCTGCTTTTAAAGGCGAAGCAAAGATGCGGGTTTATCGTGTTTCAAATAAAATTGTGCGCGAAGTCATCCGTTACATTTCGATTAAATTTAATATTTCACTCATCACAGGAATTCTTGTTTTCCTGGGAACATTCCTGTTAAAGATTGACTTCCCGATCGTGTGGGGATTCCTTGCTTTTGTTTTGAATTTTATTCCGACATTCGGTTCAATTTTCAGTACTGTTCTTACTACATTGTTTGCACTGCTTCAGTTTTATCCAAGCTGGTGGCAGGTGGGAATTACTTTTGTTATTATGCTTGCAGTTAATTTTACGCTTGGCAATATTCTTGAGCCTCGTATCGAAGGAAAAAATCTTGGGCTTTCTCCGCTTGTAATTCTTATCAGCCTTTCTGTGTGGGGATACATCTGGGGATTTTTGGGAATGCTGCTTGCAGTTCCAATGATGGTAATAATCAAGATTGTGTGTGAATATATTCCTTATCTGAATTCCATTGCAGTAATTCTTGGTAATGCTTCTGACATAAAAAATAAAAAAGAAACTCCATCAGAAAAATAATGAACGATATCTGCATAATTGCTGCCGTTGCAAAGAATTCTGTAATCGGTAAAGACAATAAAATTCCATGGAACATCCCTGAAGATCTGCAGCATTTTAAAGAACTCACAATGGGGAATGTAATAATAATGGGCCGCCGGACTTATGAATCAATCGGCCGTCCTTTACCCGGAAGAACAACAATTGTCGTGAGTAAAAAATTCTTTGGAGAAGTTAAAAGCGTTCCTGACATAAATTCTGCAGTCGCTCTTGCAAAACAGACAGCGCCAGGTAAAAAAATATTTTTCTGCGGCGGCGAAGGAATTTACAAAGAAGCTCTTTCCATTGCTGATACTTTGTACCTGACAGAAATTCTGACTTGTGCAGAAGGTGACGTAAAATTTCCTGAGTTCAATAAAGAGCTCTATAAAAGAACTGTTCTTGGCGAAAATCACACACAGGATTTTACATATCAGTTTGTAAAATACGAAAGATGCTGCTGATTTTTGTACCTTGAAATTTTCAAAAAACTAAGATAAACTTCCATTATAAAACAGGGGAGTCCGTTACCGGGCTGAGAGGAAGTATGGCTTCGACCCTTAAACCTGATTCGGATAATGCCGGCGTAGGAAGTTTCTAACATAAAACTTTTTGTAAGCACAAGAATTGTCCGTACAGGCAATTCTTTTTTTTACAGGAAGTTTTGTCATGTCACAAGATTCAACTAATTCAACTGAAAAATCTTCAGTATTCTCAAGCGCACTGATCTGGTTCGGTGCTGGTGTTTCCATTGCGGAAATTTTGACAGGTACATTTTTTGCACCTCTTGGTTTTGCAAAAGGAACAGCAGCTATTCTTATTGGACATCTGATCGGCTGTGTTCTTCTTTTTGCTGCCGGAGTGATCGGCGGAAAATCTGGAAAGGGTGCAATGGAAAGTACAGCAATGAACTTTGGTAAAATCGGATCAAAGTTTTTTGCAGTTGCAAATCTTCTGCAGCTTGTTGGCTGGACAGCAGTTATGATCAGCAGTGGTGCTGCAGGCTGTGAATCAGTTTTCAGTTTTAACATGCCGTGGGTATGGTGTCTTGTAATTGCTGTTTTGATTGCAGTATGGATTATCGTTGACCTTAAGCAGCTGAATGTACTCAACACAATTGCAATGGTTCTGCTTTTTGTTCTTACAATTGTAATGAGTGTTGTAATTTTTAGTGCTGATAAAACAGCCGCTCCAGAAGCAGCGCAAGCATTGAGTTTTGGTGCTGCAATTGAACTTTCGATTGCAATGCCTTTGTCGTGGCTTCCTCTTATCAGTGATTATACACGCAATGCTAAAAAGCCGGTTGCTTCAAGTGCCGCAGGAAGTGCAGTTTATTTTGCAGTAAGCAGCTGGATGTATTTTATTGGAATGGGTGCTGCAATCATTACTGGAGAAGGTGATGTTGCACTTATCATGCTTAAAGCTGGCCTTGGAATTGCAGCCCTCGTAATCATTATTTTTTCTACAGTTACTACAACTTATCTTGATGCTTTCAGTGCAGGTGTAAGTGCCGGAACAGTTAATCATAAACTTTCAGAAAAAGTTGCCGCACTTGTTGCAGTTGGAATCGGAGCAGTTCTTGCAATTTTTGCAAAGCCTGAAAACATGGAAGAATTTCTGTACTGGATCGGTTCAATTTTTGCACCAATGATTTCTATTCAGATTGCAGATTACTTCATCAATAAAAATGATTCATCTGGAAAACTTATCAGCATTCCAAATGCAGTTATCTGGATTGCAGGTTTTGTATTGTACAGATTTATGATGAGAATTGATTTGATTATCGGCTGCACAATTCCTGTAATGCTGATTGTTGCAGTTGTTACAGTTATTGTTAATCAGATTATTAAAGCAGTAAAAAAATAAACAGGAGAACATACAAATGAAAGAATTACTTAAAGAAGTAGCAAAAGCCGTTATGGATGTTAAAGCACAGAATCCAATGGCACCATCGATTACAAACAGTGTAACAATTAACTTTGTTGCAAATGCACAGCTTGCAGTCGGCGGTTCTGCAGCAATGGTTTATCTTCCTGACGAAGGTGAACTTATGGCTCAGATTTCTAAGAGCGTTTACATCAATCTTGGAACAATGTTCCCATGGTATGAACAGACAATTCCTGCAACTACAAAAGCTTTAAATGCAAATAAACGTAACTGGGTTTTTGATCCTTGTGCTGTTGGAATCGGTTCACTTAGAACAAAACTTATTACAGATATGAAAGAAACAAAGCCTCAGATTATTCGTGGTAATGCTTCTGAAATCATTTCTGTTGCTTCAATGTGGGGACTCGTTGATGCACAGAAATCCGGCGGTCGCGGTGTAGATTCAACTGACGAAGTTGAAAGTGCTAAAGAAGCAGCTAAGGCAATTGCAAGTTTTACAGGCGGCGCAGTTGCAGTTTCTGGAAAAGTTGACCTTGTAACTGACGGAAAAACAGTTGTTCTTTGCCATGGTGGAAGTGAATTCCTTCCGATGATTACTGGAGCAGGCTGTTCTCTTGGTGGTGTCTGTGCAATTTATGCTTGTGTTGCAACTCCGTTTGTTGCAGCTCTTGCAGGAACCATCGCTTATAACGAAGCCGCAATCCGTGCAGAAGAAAACTGTAAGGGACCAGGATCGTTCCAGCAGTGCTTCCTTGATGAACTTTATCTTTTGAACGAAGAAAAAATTCTTAATACAAAAATTGAAGTTACCGAATAATTATGAAGCTTACAAAAGAACAGATTAAAAAAGCCATGCTCATGTATGCAGTTACTGACCGTGCATGGGTTGGCAGGCAGACTTTACTTGAACAGATAGAAGATGCCCTTAAAGGCGGAGCAACCTGCATTCAGCTTAGAGAAAAAGAATTGTCAGACGAAGATTTTCTTGCAGAAGCAATTGAAGTCCGAAAGCTTTGTACAAAATATAATGTTCCGTTTGTCGTTAACGATAATGTAGAAGTTGCAGTAAAATCAAAAGCAGATGGAATTCATGTCGGTCAGTCTGACATGGAAGCAGGTCTTGTACGACAGAAAGTCGGTCCTGATGTATTTATTGGTGTAAGTGCAGCAACTGTAGAACAGGCAGTTCAGGCACAGAAAGCCGGAGCTGATTGTATCGGAGTAGGAGCGGTTTTCCCAACAGCAACAAAAGCTGATGCGGCAGATGTTCCTTTTGACGAATTGAAATCAATTTGTGCTGCCGTTGATATTCCTGTTGTTGCAATCGGCGGAATCAATAAAAAAAATATCAGCGACCTTAAAGGAAGCGGTATCGACGGCGTTGCTCTGGTCAGCGCTGTTTTTGCTGCAGAAAATATTGAATCAGAAGTCCGCGCACTTGTAACACTTTCTAAGGATATGGTGAATGGATAAAATCAGAATTGAAACTGAATTTGATAATGCAGTTTTTGATCTTGATGGAACGCTTTTAGATTCAATGTATGTCTGGGAAGAATTGCCTTCCAGGTATATAAAGTCAGTCGGAAAAATACCTGAAGAAGGTCTTGCTGCGAAAGTGATGACATTCACTGTGGATAAAACCGCAGAATATTTTATCAGTACTTATAATCTTGATAAGACTGTAAAAGAAATCGTTCAGGAAATAAACGACATGGTGTTTCATTTTTATTCTGATGAAGTCCAGCTTAAGCCGGGAGTTAAATCGTTTCTTGAGGAACTTAATTCACGGGGAATAAAAATGTGTATCGCAACAGCAACTGATACAGCATCTGTAAAGGCAGCACTTAACCGCCTTGGAATTTTTTCTTTCTTTAAAGGAATTGTTTCCACATGCGATTGTGTCCAGGGAAAAGAAGAAAGTTCAGAAGTTTATGATAAGTCTGTTTTGCTTCTCAATGGAACAAAAGAAAGTACTGTAATTTTTGAAGATGCAATTCACGCTGTGCGTACTGCAAAAAAAGCAGGATATAAAATCTGCGGAATTTTTGATAAAGCAGAAAGTCATAAAGATGAAATGCAGACATTGTGTGACTGGTATATCCAGGAATGGTCACAATTGTCTCAGGGAGAAATATAATGAAAACAGTACTTACAATTGCAGGTTCTGATTCATCAGGCGGTGCAGGAATCCAGGCAGATATCAAAACTATTACCTGTAACGGTGTGTTCGCTACAAGTGCAATTACAGCCCTTACAGCTCAGAATACAGTTGGCGTTCAGGGAATATTTGAAGTAACACCAGAATTTCTTGCCCAGCAGATTGATTCAGTGTTTACAGATATTCGTCCAGATGCAGTAAAGATTGGAATGGTTTCTTCAATTGAACTGATAAATGCAATTGCAGACCGTCTTGTTTTTTATAAAGCGCAGAATATTGTTGTGGATCCTGTAATGGTTGCAACAAGCGGCGCAAAACTTATCAGTGATGATGCAATTGCTGTTCTTAAAGAAAAACTTCTGCCCCTTGCAGGTGTGGTAACACCAAATATTCCGGAAGCACAGATTCTTGCAGATATGAAAATTGAATCAGCTCAGGATATGGAAAAAGCCGCAGAATTCATCAGCCAGAAATTTGGCTGCAGCGTTTTGCTTAAGGGCGGACATAACTTAAATGATGCAAACGATTACCTTTATGATAAATCAGGAAAAGGATTCTGGTTTAACGGTAAGCGCATCGATAATCCGAATACTCATGGAACCGGCTGTACACTTTCCAGTGCAATTGCTTCTGGACTTGCAAAAGGATTTTCTATGGAAGAAAGCGTTCGCAATGCCAAAGATTATATTTCAAAGGCTCTTGGTGCAATGCTTGATCTTGGAAAAGGTTCAGGTCCTATGATGCACAATTTTATGCTTGCGGAATAAGACAGCGTTCAAGAATTCCATTTGCATAAGCAAGAAAAATTCCGTAGTTCGTAAACGGAACATTGTGCTCGTGTGCAATAATCATTCTTGTTTTAATGTCACGTGGAGTTGTCATGCAGCCTCCGCAGTGAATTACAAGAGCAACATCTTTTAAATCAGACTGGTAATCAGAACCTGAACAGTTTTTGATTACCAGTTTTTTTTGTGTAATCTTATTAAGCAGTGCAGGAATTTTTACGCTTCCGATATCATTGCACTGTTTATGATGAGAACAGCTTTCACAGATTAAAACAGTATCGTTATCCTTTAATTTTTTTACAGCATGAATGCCTTGAACAGCACATGACAAAAATCCGTTGTAGCGTGCCATTAAAATCGAAAAAGAAGTCAGCGCAATTTCTGCCGGAAGAATTTTATTCACGATGTCAAAAGCCTGACTGTCAGTGACAACAAGGTCAGGCGGATTTTTTAGGTTGCCAAGAACATTTTCAAGATCCTGTGGCTTTGTAATGATTCCGGTTGCATTGCGGTCAAGGATTTCGCGTAATGCAATCTGCTGAGGTAAAATTAAGCGGCCTTTAGGAGCGCCTTCATCGACCGGAATAACAAGAATTACAGTATCGCCCTGATTTACAATTCCTTCAAATAATGAGCGGTTTTCTTCTGTCTGGATAAGAATTTCTGCAAGCCTGTTTTTTAATGCAGTAATTGAATTTGTATCAGTTATGCCGGTACACAAACATTGTCCGTTTGATGAATTGTTTTCTGGAGGAATAAAATCTTTCGCACAATCGCATTTTGTGTAAACTGTAATGAAATTAATTTCCTGTTTGTTTAGAAAACCGATTATCTCTTTGTCACTTTCAGTAATTCCACGGACAGCATCAATACATAAAACTGCAAGGTCAGCCTTTATAACTGATGTAAAAGTTTTTTCAGTACGGAAATTTCCAAGTTCACTTTTATCGTCAAAACCGGCAGTATCTGTAATCGTAACTGGACCTGCGGGAATGAGTTCCATATTGCGTTTAACCGGATCAGTTGTTGTTCCTGCAATGGCAGAAACGATGCTTGAGTCCTGTCCTAAAATTGCATTTACAAGAGTTGATTTTCCTGCATTTGTTCTGCCAATAAAGCAGATGTTTTTGCGGACAGGATTAGATGGATTTGAACTTGACATGAATATAGTAAAGCACAAAATATAAAGTTTTCCTATACTTGATTTTAGATTTTTGCAGTGATAACATTCAACTGGCGGGGCAAAATGTCAAAGGTTCAGATTGATTTTACGAACGGATCTATTTTTTCAAAACTTGTATTGTTTGCAGTTCCACTTATTTTATCAAGTGTGTTACAGCTGCTGTTTAATGCCGCAGATATTGTTGTAGTCGGAAACTTTGCAGGAGATCACTGTCTTGCGGCTGTTGGTTCAACTGCATCACTTGTTAATCTCCTTGTAAATATTTTCATAGGCCTTTCTGTGGGAACAACTGTTACGGCCGCAAATTTTTTTGGTGCCCGCGATTCAAAAAGTCTTCAGCAGACAGTTCACTGTTCAATGCTTGTAAGCGTTTATTCAGGATTAGTTCTTACTGTTGTAGGAGTTTTTGGTTCAAAATATTTTTTGAGCTGGATGCAGGCTCCAGAAGAAGTTCTTCCGCTTGCAACATTGTATCTGCAGATATTTTTTGCAGGCAGCGTAGCCGGTATGGTTTACAATTTTGGCAGTGCGATTCTTCGTGCAAAAGGTGATACAGTTCGTCCTCTTGTAATTTTGACAATTGCAGGATTTTTGAACGTTGCACTTAATCTTCTTTTTGTAATCAAGTTTGATATGAATGTTGCAGGCGTTGCATGGGCTACTGTAATTTCTCAGTGCTTCAGTGCAGTTATGGTTGTAATTGTTCTTATCCGTGAGACAGATGATTTTCACCTTGATGTCAGAAAGTTAAAGCTTGATCGTGAAATTTTAATCCGCATCGCAAAGATCGGAATTCCGGCAGGATTCCAGGGAATCATGTTTTCTTTCTCAAACGTAATCATTCAGTCAAGCGTAAACAGTTTTGGTGCTGTAGCAGTTGCCGGTAACTCAGCTGCAGGAACCATAGAAGGCTTTGTCTGGACTTCAATGAACGGCGTTTCTCAGGCAACTTTGACTTTTGCCGGGCAGAATCTTGGAGCAAGAAGATTTGACAGAATCAGTCGCGTCGGATGGATTTCTCAATTCTTTGTAACAGGAGTCGGACTTGTTCTTGGCTGTCTGGTAGTTGTTCTGGGACGCCAGCTTCTTGGATTTTTTTCGCCGACTCCAGAAGTTCAGGATTATGGAATGCTTCGACTTAAGACAATCTGTATTCCATACTTTTTGTGCGGAATCATGGACTGTATGGCAGCACTTATCCGCGGTGTCGGACACAGTGTTCTGCCAATGATAGTAACTTTGATCGGAGCCTGCGGACTTCGTCTTGTATGGATTTTTACAGTTTTCCAGATTCCAAAATTCCATACATTGTTTACGATTTATCTGTCATACGGAATATCGTGGATTGTGACATGGGCTGTTCTTTTAATTTGCTTTCTTGTCATTTATAAAAAGATTGTAAAAGACATAAATATAAATTAACAAAATCAAAAGTAAATGTTATAATTATATTTGGCTATTTATTAAAAGGATAGAAGAATGAAAAAGTTATCAGCATTTACAATGATTTTATTTCTTGCATTGGCAGCAGTATTTGCCAAAGGACAGTCAGTTCCATTGAATGACGGCTGGAAATATACTCTGGGGGATTCTTCAGAATATGCAAAACCAGATTTTGATGATTCAGCCTGGAGCTCAGTAAAGCTTCCTGGAAATATTGATGTAAAAGGAAATCAGTACATCTGGCTGCGTTCAACAGTTAAAATTCCTTCGGGAATGAAAAATCAGCATTTTTATATTGATACAGGACATGCATACGCAGCATATGATGTTTATATCAATGGAACAAAAATCGGATCGAACGGAAACCTTCCGCCGTTAAAAATCGTAAGACCAATCTATAACTATGTTCTTGACATCCCGGTAAACTGTATTGCACAGGATGGTTCTATGGTAATTGCATTACGCTGCTGGACAGAGGCAGATGTATGTCAGTTTATTGAATCACCATCTTTCTGTGATGTGGAACAGCAGTATTATATTTCTTTCTGGCGAAATTTAATCGGAGCACGTCTTTATGTAATTATTGCAGTTATCTGTATTGTTCTTGGATGTTACACACTGATGCTCTACTTTAATAATCCAAAGACAAAGACAAATCTTGCATATGGACTTTGTGCCCTTATCATTGCACCATACTTTCTTGACATGGGAGGTCAGACAAACTTTTTGCCTTTTATCTGGCAGAGAGAACTTTCCAGAATCTGTCTTCCAGTCAGCATTAACTTCCTGCTGATATTCTTCCATCTTTTTGATAAAGGAAGCTGTCCGCGCCATACAAAAATTTATGTAGCAATCGTAGATGCTCTTGTAGTTATCGGTCACCTTTCACTTATGAATAATTTCAATGCGCAGGGACTGTTCTTTACAATTACACTTTTGCCGGTTGTTTATGTTTTTGGTTATGGTATTTATCTTGCAATCCGCGAAATCAGGAATAAAGGAACCCGACTTCTTATCATTCTTACCGGATTTACAATTGCAGTAGTGCTTGCCGCAAGTGATGTAGTGGCTCAGGTAAGAGGAACAAATCCGTTCGTATGGCTTCAGGGATATGCATTCTTTATTATGAATGTTGCAGTATTCATGACCTTGTCAGTAGAAGCCGCAAAGAATGAACGTGCAATTGATAACCTGATGAAGCAGACAAACGAAGCAAATCAGCGTATGCAGGAACTGTTCAGTCAGGCACAATCGCTTTCAGGAGATACATCTGAAATTTCTTCCAGCCTTAATGATGCAGTTCACCATGTATCAGAAATTGCAGAAATCTCAAATAACGAAGTTGCAGGAATTGAAACAGCAGTATTACAGCAGCAGAAAATGCTTGAAGCAGCACAGACAGCAGTTGATAAGCTTATTACTTCACTTTCAGTTACAAACCAGAACCTTGAACGCGAAGCAAACAGTATCAGCGTTGCAGCAGATGGAACTTCGCGTCTTATTCAGGGATTTTCTTCAGTAGGAACAGGAATTGCAGGAGCAGCAGAATTTTCAAAGACTCTTGATGAGCTGACACAGATAAATTCTGCAAACATGGGACGCCTTTCTGCTGCAATGGAAGAAATGAAAACCAGATCCGGTGAAATTCTTTCGTTTGTAAAAGTACTTGATGACTTTTCTGAAAGAACAAATCTTCTTGCCATGAATGCATCAATCGAAGCCGCACATGCAGGAACAGCAGGAAAAGGATTTGCAGTAGTTGCAAACGAAATTAAAAATCTTGCGGCACAGAGTTCTGTTCAGGCACAGAAAATTGGTGAAAACGTTTCAGAAATTACAGCATCAATCGATGAAGGCGTTGAGCTTTGTATAAACGTTCAGAAGTCCCTTGATGAAATGCGTAAGGAAGCAGGAGCAACAGCAAATCATGTTCAGTCTGCAGCCGATGAAATGAACCGCCAGCAGGAACAGGGAGCCCGCATCGAAGAAGAAGCAAAGAATATTGCAATGGTTGCAAAAGAAATGCAGAGCAGTGCAGAAGAACAGGTTTCATATACCAAGCTTGTAAAAGACAGTATGGCAGAACTTATGTCAGCATCTAATTCAGTAAACAATGCATCAAATGCAATCGCAAGTGCTTCAAAACAGCTTGCAGATAACGTAGCAAGTTTGCGCGGTATGTCAGAAAAAGCAAATGTTACAGCACACCAGTTAACACAAATGATGAATCTGTAGTTGTTGAATATTCATAGAAAAGCCAGTTGATGAACTTCAACTGGCTTTTTTTATTTTAATTCTTTTTATATTCCATAATAGCATCGATGCTTGAAATGCAGGCACCTCTTAAGCCGTTCTTTTCAAGAGTATCAACGCCGCGGATTGTTGTTCCGTTTGGAGAACATACAGCGTCTTTAAGAACACCAGGATGGGCTTTAGTTTTCTGCTGCAAAAGAGCACTTCCAGCCATTGTCTGACTTACAAGACGATAAGCAGTTTCACGGGCAATTCCATATTTTACTGCAGCATCAGCATAAGCTTCCATAATCAGATCCATGAAAGCAGGACCACAGCCGGAAATTGCTCCGCCTATGCCCATAAGGTTTGATGGCAGTTCTTCAACAATACCAAGACTTGTAAAAAGATCTTTGAGTTCAGAAAGTTCATTTGCAGTAAGTGAATTTTCTTTTTCAAAAAGCATGACACCCTGACCGACCATTGCAGGAGTGTTAGGCATAATGCACTGTATGCGAGCGGTGTTACCAAGAATTGCATTGAACTTTTCAAAAGTCCAGCCGGCAGCAACACTGACAAGAGTTTTTTCGTTAAAGTTGTTGTTCAGTTCCTTGAGAACGCTTTCAATCTGATAAGGCTTGCAGGCAATGATTACAGTATCACATTCAGTAAGAACTTCTTTGGAAGAAGCGCATGGAGTAAAGCCGATACTTGAGGCGTTGGTTTTAAGTTTTTCCTGGTTAGGAGCAAAAGCAAAAATATTATTTTTAGAAACTTTTCCAGAATCAATAAAACCTTTGGCAATGGCAAGAGCCATATTACCCATTCCAATAAATCCAATTTTTGTCATAGTTAATTCCTTTGAGTAGATTATATTACATTTAAAAACTGTTTTCAAATAGTGAAAAATCAGCCCTTGCGTCTTACATGGAATTTAATTTTAGGGCCTTTCTTGTGTCTGTCGTTAAGGCTCTTGTAGTGTTCATAAAGAATTTCCTGTGCACGACGGGTGTCAGAAACAGAACGAGGATGTAAAGGATACCAGGTTCCATCGCTTACAAGTTTATGAACATTAGTGTTGGATTCAAAGTAAGTATCCAGGCAGTATTTAATTTCTTTAAAGACTTGAGCATCAAGTACAGGGAACATAAGTTCAATGCGGCGGTCAAGGTTTCTGTTCATCCAGTCAGCGCTGGCAAGGAACATTTGCGGTGCACCGGCGTTTTTGAAATAGAAAATGCGTTCATGCTCGAGGAATCGGTCAACGATTGAAATTACTTCGATGTTTTCGCTCATGCCGTTAACGCCGGGAACAAGCATACAGATTCCGCGGACATTGAGCATGATTTTAACGCCTTTACGGCTGGCATCATAAAGAGCCTGAATTACATCTTCGTGAGTGAGGCTGTTCATCTTTGCCATAATGAGTCCTGGATTCTGTGGAGTTGAAAGACTTGCTTCCCGTTCAATCATCTGAATAAGGTTTGACTTAATGTTTATCGGAGCCATGGAAACAGTTTTCATGGTTTGAATCGCAGTGTAACCGGTTACAATATTGAAGAAAGAAGTAATGTCGCCGGCAATATTCTGATCAGCAGTAAAAATTGAAAAGTCTGAATAAAGGCGTGCAGTTTTAGGATTGTAGTTGCCGGTCGAAATATGAACGTAACGCTTCATGGAATTTTCTTCACGGCGGATAATCATCATGGCTTTAGCGTGAACCTTAAGGTTTGCAATACCAGTGATTACGATAGCACCGGCACTTTCAAGTTCATTAGCCCAGCCGATGTTGCGTTCTTCATCAAAGCGGGCTTTAAGTTCAACAAGAACAGTAACCTGCTTTCCGTTTGCGGCAGCGCGTTTTAATGCAGAGATAACAGGCGAGTTGTTGCCGGTTCTGTACAAAGTCATTTTTATGGAAACAACATCAGGATCGTCGGCAGCATCACTTAAGAATTTTACAACAGGATTGTATGACTGATAAGGAACGTGCAGAAGAATGTCATGCTGTTTTAAAATATCCCAGAAAGGTTCGTTTTCAGGAAGGTCGTAAGGATAGAAGTTATCCCATTTTTCAAAGCGAAGATGTTTTGTCAAAAGATCCGAAGCTTCGCTAAGGCCAAGAAGAACGCCCGGATCCAGAAGTTCATCGCATTCATAGACATCGTCGTTTGATAAATCAAAGGCTTTCAAAAGAAATTTTTTGAGTTCAGGACTCTTATTGTTGCAGTTCATGCGGACAGCAAAAGAAGATTTTCTCTGTTCAAGTACCTGTTCCATTGCAGAAATAAAATCGCTGCCGGAATCTTCATCAACAGCAAAATCAGCATCACGTACAAGATTGAAAAGCATGGAATTTTTAACTTCATAGCCAGGAAAGAGTAAAGTTCCGTACTCAATAATCAGGTTGTCCAGCAAAGTAAATTGTTTTGTTTTTCCAGTCCCTGAAAGCCAGATGATTCTGTTGACGCCTTCAGGAATCTGTACGATTGCAACAGGAGCCTTGCCGTCTTTAGCAGCAAATTCAGAATGCAAAGGTTTTGTTCCGGGAATTTCCTTGAGCATAAAAACAGCATGGTAATTAAGGCTTTTGATGCCGGGAAATTTATTTGCGTCAGCGCGGATAGGAGTTAAAAGAGGAAGAATTTCCTGTTCAAAATATTTCTTTGCAAAGTCTTTCTGTTCAATGGAGAATTCTTCAGGACGGGTATAGATAAAACCCTCGTTTTTCAAAAGCGGAAGAATTTCTTCAAAAAGACATTTGTTTTTCTGGCTGACAACTTCATGGGCATGAACAGAAATCTGTTTTAAAAGCGCAGAAGGAGTAAAGCCAGAAATATCTTTTTTGCGGGGATCAATTTTTTCCATGCGCTTGATAGATGCAACACGAACCTGAAAAAACTCGTTAAAGTTACTGGTTACGATTGAAAGAAATTGAAGGCGTTCAAAAAGAGGAATGTCGCTTCTGCAAGCCTGATATAAAACACGCTTGTTAAATTCAATCCAAGAAAGTTCTCTGTTAAAAAATCTGTTTTTTGCCATAGTTTACTTTGCCTTTTAAGAAAGAATAATTTTGTAACCGAATACGAATTCAAACATCGTTCCTTTTTCAGCAAGGGCGTGTTTTTCCATAGTTTTATTGTGACCGGCCTTATCAGTAATGAAAAGACAGTCGTTCTGCTTTGAAATAGAAAGGTCAGTTAGTTTCTGAAGGTGACTGCGGTCAAGAGCATCAGCAATGCGTAGAATTGAAGTAAGTTTAAGAATAAGCATTCTTTCTTCATGCCCTAAAGCCTGGAAGTATTCATCATCCAGCGGCATCGAAGGCCCTCTGTGATGGCGGGCAATTTCTGCAATGCCTTTAATTTCTGATTTGCGCAAACCAAAAATTTCAGAATTGGAAATTATATATGCACTGTGATTCTGATGATTGCTCATTCTGATGAACATACCGATGTCATGGAGAATACATGAAACTTCCAGCAGCATGCGGTCGCGTTCATCAAGCCCGGTTTCTTCTTTAAGTGCGTCAAAAATAATGAGGCTTGTGTCACGTACATATAATGCGTGGGCTTCATCACCGTGATATTTTCTTAAAAGGTTTAATGCAGAAGCAGAAATCTGAGAATAGAATTCAGCCTGCAGCTGTGAATCCGGACGGGAAGTGCGGCTTATAATCACTCCATCACGGATATTGGTGTTCGGAACCAGAACTTTATCAGCATCCGTCAGCTGGATAAACATCTTGTAAATCAATAAGCCGATATGAAGCTGCTGGGCATCGCTGTATTCAATGTTGAATTTAGCAGCGCATTCAGCAATGGAATATGTTCCGGTCAGATCAGTGAATTTTTCAAAATCCTTGCGGGAAATTTCCCATAATGCATCGCTGATTTTTTTACCGCACGCATTAGCCGCAATTCTTGCTTCTCCACCAACAGCAAAGAAAAGTTTTACTTCCGCCAGATTAAGTTCATTATTAAGAGAAGCCTTTGTATTAAGAATGAACTGCTTGAGATAGCGTTTTGAATTTTCTGTAACACCAGAATTGCTTCCTGCATCCTGGTCCACGCGAACAGTACCGATTTTAAGAGAGTGGGCTCCCATCATCTTACCCTGACGCATCAGCATAAGTTCACTGGAACCGCCTCCCACATCAAGTATAACTGCATCGTTTTCCAGAACCCGCCGCGAAATCCCTTTTATACATTTCTGGACCGCCAGAAACATCAACCGGTTTTCTTCAATACCGTCAATAATCCTGACCTTAAACCCAGTCTTAATAAAAATCTGGTCCAGAAGTGGGTCGTGATTTCGCGCCTCTCGCACGGAACTTGTAGCGATTACAAAAACCTGGTCAGGCGTAATTCCCCAGCCAGCTAATTGTTCTTTATAGCGTAAAAGGATTTGAATACATGAAAGAAGGGATTCACGGGAAACATAACCCGTAGAAAAAACTTCACGGCCAAGGCTGACAGGCATTTCAGACCTGTCGAGTACCTGCCAGTCATTTCGTGAATTAACTTCGGCCACCAGAAGACGGATTCCGGTAGAGCCGATTTCAACAACTGCTTCCGGTGTTGCCATAAGTTCCTCCGATTAAAGTTTATCGATAAGCATAGAACATTTACCAGAAGGAATAGGTAATGTCTTTTTCTTCTGATCGAGGATATTGATTGTAAAGTAATAAAGTTTTTCGCTTTCCATCTGGATTTCCCAGCCGCGAGTACTTTTGTTACTTAAAATTGTAATAAGGTTTCGTTTAAGCGAAAGGTTTTCAATACCCATAACTTCAAGGTTAGGAATAATCCAGTCAACAGTCTTGCGGGGAAGGCTGATCAAAAGACCGATTACGTTTTCAATCATAAGTGCGATTGTACTCAAGCCTGCAGTAACAAGGTAACGAGGGCGAGGGAAGTTTGGTTTTCCCCGCAGGTTTGCTTTTCCTTCTTTTGTAGGAAGGTAAGCTTCATAAATATCGCCCTTAAGTTTAGGATCATTAGGAGTAAGACCTTCAAGAATGTAGTACAGATGTCTGATTGAACATTCGCGGGCAAGGTCAAATCTCTGATATTTTTCGAGTCCTTTGATAACCATAAAGTTCATTGCAGGGAATACAGAACCGCGGTAACCTTCTCCAGATTCCTTAAAATCAGGACTGTCAACAGAAAGAGAAGGGAACGGATGGTCAGTGCCAAAAGTCTTAGGATTTGTCAAATGAGAAATCAAAAGGTCAGCTTTGTCTGCATTAGGAATTTCAGCAAGCAAAGGCCAGAAACCTGCAATAGTTTTCTGAGGAAGAATTTTTTCTTCTTTATCAAGATCATGATAGAAACCAGTTTTCTGATCCCACATCATGGAATTGATTCTTGTTTTAAGCGAGAAGTACATCTTTTTGTACTGGAAGCTGATGTCCTTATCGTTAAGAATATCTCCAAGAGCAGCCATATGAGTAGCGTTGATAGCCATTGCTGCGTTAAAGTCTACAGGATAAACACATTTGTCGCGTGGTGAATTGAACATTCCGGAAGCAGCAACAGGAACAGCATAAAGACCGTTAGGCTTCTTGAAGTTTGCATCAATCCATTCAATGTATTTCTGAAGAACAGGAATAACTTCCTTAACGCGTTTCTTGTTTCCAGACTTATGGTAAAGGTTAAATTCAGCCCATGCGAATAAAGGCATGCCGATACCTTCCGGGTTGGTTTTATCAACGATAGGTTTGCCTTTCTTTAAATCGTACTTCCAGCGGATAGCACCGGTTTTTTCCTGGCGTGAATAGAGGTAATCCAGATTCTGGTTTGCGGGATAGTTGCGGTTTGAGTATACAAGGAAGAATGATGAAAAAATTGAATCAAACTGATTGATTACAGAAACTCCGTCTTCAGGATATACAAAATATCCTCCTGAAGCTTTTTCTGACGAACTTTTAGGCTCAATCCAATAATCAGAAATCCAGTTCCATGTTTTGTTGTAAATATCTACGAAATCCTGGTCATAAAAGTGGATCTTCGGAAAATCACGTTTGTTCACAAATGCTCCTGATCCGATTCAAAGACATTTAAAAATTTAAAACCGTTAAATTCTTTGTCGGATATATATTCAATTGTAGTATATCACAGAATTTCAAAAACTGTTTAAATTTATTTAAAAAAGTGTAAATTTCTTTAGAAATAATGCGAATTTTGCTAGATTTTGCTAATAAATGCGAAAAAAAGCCCCGGGTTTTAATCTCCGGGGCTTCGATTCTGGTGTTTTTTACTGATTTTCTACGATATCTCTGTAGTACAGACGGATAATTTCGTGCTGTGACTTATGACGGGATTTAAGAAGAAGTCCCTTCATGCTCAGGCGGTAAACATAACCAGAAGAGTTGTAGATTTCAAACTGAGGGTCCGTTCTGAAGTCCATGTTGTAAATCTGGATTCTTCTGAATGGATTGATGCCTGTTACGATGATGTAGTGGGTAAGTCCCAGTGGGAAATCAATATCAAGAGAAACCGTGCGGTTTTCGTTCTGTGTAAGGCCGATATTCTTAGCAATTGTCCATGCCCATACAGGAGCACCTGTTGCATTACCAAGATCAAGGTAATGAGGATAGTAAGGATTGTCATGAACAAGAACAGGATAAACATCAGTCATTGTATGGAGGTCAAGACCGCTCAAATCACCAAGGTAAGAATTGATTACCAGGTAACCGCATTTTTCAACATTATCAAGACCGCTTACCTTTCCGTAACCGATAAGTGCATCACCGACATAAGCGGCAGCAGCAACACTGAGGTTTGTTTCGTTTTCAGAAAGGCGGAGTTTCTGTGAATCAATTGTACAGCATTCAGTAATTTTCTTAAGACATTTATCAAGAACAGAATCAAGAATGCCTGCGTTTGCAGATCCGCTTTCAGAAAGTTTAGCGTAAGCCCTTAAGATACCTGCAGCCTGAAGCAGTGTATAGTCAGCTTCTGCAAGGATGGAAGGAACTCCAAGAAGAGCCTTTACATGAGGACTGTTTGCTTCAAGAACCATGTAGTTGAGAATGTCATCGTTTGTAAAGATGTCCAGGTTTCTTGTGTTGATTGACTGCTTGATCATTGCAGCGTAATTTTCCATCTGAACCTGAATTCCAGGAGCAACTTTAGCAAGGTTTCCAAAGAATGGCGCTGTAAGGTATGTTCTGCGTGAACCTTTGATAAATGAATCAGGAACGCTGTTAAGACCTTCATTGTAACGGCCTGCATTACCCATACAGGCTGCAAAAGACATTACAGACTGTTCTGTAAGTGAAGAAGCAAAGGATGCGTTGCTCTGGCTCTGGCGGATGAATTCGCTGATGATTCCTTCGCTCAAAGCGTTTACAGTATTTTTGAATTCAGCAGGAGTTGTACCGGCAAAAGCACCGATGCTGTCGATTGCGAATTCTGTCTGTTTAACATAAGTTGTGTATCTGGCAAGTTTTGAAGTATCAAGAAGGAAAAGTCTGTCATCCTGAATCTGAGGTGCAATAAGCGCATAAGCTTCGTTTCTACCTTCAAGAATTGCCTGTTTAGCAGCAGAAGAAGTAAATGAATAACCGCCCTGAGGACGCATCTTAATGGAAATAAAAGCAATGTTTTTAGGGAATGCGGCTGTAACTAAAAGAGGTGCATTTTCAGAATCATCTGCAAGGGTGAATGTAATCTGAATGTCATCAGAGAACTTGAATGAGCAGGAATTTTCGTCCGGTTCTTCGTATGATTCAAGAACGGCTTTTACAGTCTGATTCTTTGAATTTGTGTATTCCAGAGGATTTGAGTCATCAGCAAGGAACATGATTCCGTTGTAGGTTAAACTCATCTGGTTTTTGAGAGAAGCAACTCCATCCGGGGTTTCTGCTTCTGCAAGTGTAACCCTCATTGCATGAATGTTTTTTCTTATGATAGAATCGCTTCTAAATTGAATTACAAAAATGCCGACAATAATAACGGCGTAAAGGACTATAAGTCCCACTGACTTTCTGATAGGATGATTACGCATTTTATTAAGTTTAGCCAATATGGGATTCAAAATCAACTGTTTGTCCGCCAAATTTACAAGCAATTTAAACAAGACCAGATTTCAGGAAAAGACATGAAAAAACCAGAAATTATTAAAAAAACAGCATTAATTTTTATGACTGCCGTACTTGCTTCAGGTTCACTTTTTGCAATTGAACAGAATTCTCAGAAAGCCGAAGAACAGAAGCCTCAGGCACAATCGCCGGCAGATTCGCCAAAAGTCGCATTTGTAAAAAATCTTCAGAATTTCCTTTCAGAAGGGAATCTTCAGGCAGCAATAGCTTCCTTTGATAATCTTGGTGCAGACCTTAAATCAGATATGGGCCTTATGCTTATAAAAGGTTCGCTTCTTATTTCTGCAGGACAGCCAAAACAGGCAATTGAATTTCTTGAGGCTCTGGAAGTTTCAAATCCTTCAAATGTAGATATTCTGGAAATGAAAGTTGTTGCATACAAGGCAATGGGAAAAAGTCATGTTCAGGCAAAAAAAGCTGCCATCCAGAAGGTTCTTGCCATTGATCCTAACAACGCAACTGCAAATGTGGAACTGGGCCAGGAACAGGTTCTCTTAAAGAAATACAAGATTGCACGCAATTACTATCAGAAAGCCCTTAAAGGCGATCCTTCAGAACCAAATGCAATTTTCGGCTACGGACAGACTTCATATTACATGAACGATATCGAAGAAGCCCGCAAGGCATTCAAAAAAATGATCGAACTGAATCCATATGATTCAATTGCATGGGCTTACCTTGGAAAACTTTCTGCAGAAGAACAGAATTATAAGCCGGCAGTTGAATATGTAAAAAAAGCAATTGAGCTTGAACCGGCATACGACTACTATATGGATCTTGGAAATTACAGCAGATTCCTCGGCCGTTTTGCAGATGCAGAAGCCGCATGGACACAGGCAATTAAAATTAACCCGGACTACTTTCTTGCTTACGCATACCGCGGCGGCCTTTATGACGAACAGAATAAGTTTGACAAAGCCCTTAATGATTACCGCGCTGTAGTAAGAACAAATCCTGACTACTACTACGCTTATGAGTCACTTGGAAATCTTGCATGGCACGAAGGTCAGTGGGAAGAAGCCCGCAAGGCTTACGAAAAGGCATATTCATACAATAAAGAAAATATCTCTTATCCTTTGATGATCAGTGCCTGCTGGCTCAAATTAAAAAAGGCTCCAATGTCAAAACAGTTCCTTGACGGCGTCCTTAAAAGCTATCAGGATAAAAAGACACTGGATTATTCAATGCTTCGAATTTTCCATGACCTTGGACCAAACAATGCAGAAAATGACATTGCACTTAAAATCCAGAAAGAAGACAAGATGAACAAAAAAGGCAAGATGCTCTTTTACTTTGGCCTTTATTATGAAATTAAAGGTTATGACCAGCTTGCAAAAAAATATTATGCAGAAGTTAAAGGTATGCAGAGTCCGATGTTCTTTGAATATCGCCTTGCAGAATGGGGGCTTGAAAAATGAGCAGCACAAAAAAAGTAGTAGAATTTAACGGAAAAAAAATTATCCTTCTTGGAACTGCTCATGTTTCAAAAGAAAGCATCGACGAAGTAACACAGGAAATCTCACAGATTAAACCGGACTGTGTAGCAATTGAACTTGACCAGAAACGCTATGATGCAATGATGGATCCTGAAAGTTACCGTAAACTTGATATTATAAAAGTCCTTAAACGCAAGGAAGGCTTTTTAATGATTGCAAACATCATTTTAAGTTCTTTCCAGAAACGCATGGGACAGAATATCGGTGTTAAGCCTGGAGACGAAATGCTTGCAGCAATCAACTGTGCTGCAGAAAACAATATTCCTTCAGTGATGGTTGACCGTCCTATCCATGTAACTTTGCGCCGTGCCTGGGCAAAAAATTCTTTCTGGGGCAAGTGCAAGCTTTTGTCAGCCCTGATTGCAAGTGCTTTTGACAAGGAAGAAGTTTCAGAAGAAGAAATCGAAAGCCTCAAGCAGGAAAACGAAATGGATACAATGATGCAGGGGCTTGCAGATTATCTTCCAAAAGTAAAGGAAGTTCTTATCGATGAACGCGACAGATATCTTGCAAGTAATATCTGGCAGTGCGAAGGTAAAACTGTCATTGCTGTTCTTGGTGCGGGGCATCTTCCTGGTGTAGAAGCATGGCTTTCAAAATTTGCAGCAGGTGAATCAACTGATGTGAGCCAGATTGATCAGGTTCCGCCAAAAGGTGTGGGGAGCAAAATCGCAGGCTGGATCATTCCTGCAATAATTGCCGGCCTTATCGGATGGTCATTTTATAAAGGCGGAATGCAGGTTGGCGAAAAAATGGTTTTAAACTGGGTTATCTGGAATGCATCCCTTTCTGCAATCGGAGCACTTTTAGCACTCGCGCATCCTCTTGCAATTCTGCTGTCTGCCGTTCTTGCGCCATTTACTTCTTTGTGCCCGCTTGTTGGAGTAGGAATGTTTTCAGGAATTCTTCAGGCTGTCCTTAAAAAACCAAAGGTAGAAGACATGGAAAATATCCAGTCTGATGCAGGAAGTTTTAAAGGCGTTTATAAAAACAGAATCCTGCGTGTTCTTCTTGTATTCTTCCTTTCTTCATTAGGAAGTACAATCGGAACATTCGCAGCAGGAACAGACATGATTGTTCTTCTTTCAAATCTGTTTAAATAATAATATCTTTTTTATCCGAAAATCTCTTTTACAAGATTTTTGATATCCTTCACGACCTTAACGCCTTCTTCTTTCTCGGGCGCAACAACACAGTCGTACCCAAGGCTCGCTGCAGTTTTAGCACGAGCCTTTATTCTGCCCACAGGACGGATTTCACCGGCAAGGCTCAATTCCCCGATAAGAACAGTTTTTGCACTGACCGCAACATTTGTCCTTGCAGAATAAAGGGACGCTGCAAGAGCCGTATCAATAGCGCTTTCTGTCAGCCTTACCCCGCCGGCAACATTGATGTAAATATCCTGGTCCGAAAACCTTAATCCCGTGCGTTTTTCAAGAACCGCAGCTACACGGCTAACCCGCGCCGAATCAATTTTGTCACTGAAAACTCTTGTCACGCTGGATTTTGCAGGAACCGTAAGGGCCTGTATTTCAACAAGGAATACACGTGTACCTTCAAAAACTGCCGCAACTGCAACACCCGCAGGCATTTCTCCGTCACGGCGCGTAATGAACATAGCGCTTGGATCTTCTACGGCAACAAGACCTTTTTCAGTCATTTCAAAAATTCCAAGTTCATCTACGGAACCAAAACGGTTTTTGTGGGCACGCAGGAACCTTAATTCGTCGTTATTGCGTTCAAATGAAATTACTGTATCAACAAGATGTTCAAGAGCTTTAGGACCTGCAATTGCGCCGTCTTTTGTAACATGACAGGTCATTATAAGGACAGAATCGTGTTCCTTTACCCAGCAGGTAAGTTCGTTACAGCAGTATTTGAGCTGACTTACAGTTCCCGGAATAATTCCGCCTTCAACAGAATAACAGGTCTGAATTGAATCAATGATTACAAGTTTTGGAGAAAGCTCGTTCAGGGCTTCCATAACGTCTTCAAGCCGCATTGCACTCATAATCTGAATGCCTTTAACATCAAGTCCAAGTCTGTCAGAGCGGGCTTTAATCTGTCCTGCAGATTCTTCTCCAGAAACATAAAGAACGCTGTCAGGATGCTGCATTGCGAACTTTGAGGCTGTCTGTAAAAGAAGTGTGGATTTACCGATTCCAGGTTCACCGCCTAAAAGAACTGCGGAACGGATAGTTGCACCTTTGCCGCCAAGAACACGGTCAAATTCCCCGATTCCTGTGGACCATCTGTCGTCAGCCATTGACTCAATTGAATCAAGGGGAACAGGTTTGACTTTCTGTGCAATGTTTCCCGGATTTACCAGTGAAGAAATATTAGGGTCAACAACGCATTCTTCAAGAGAATTCCATGCACCGCATTCAGGACATCGTCCAAGCCATTTTGGCTGTGTGTATCCGCACTGAGAGCATTTATATGTAATCGTTTTTTTCTTAGCCATGAAAATCTCCTTGATCAGGAATTCTGTCAGTCTTCTATTAAAATGATAACCTGGTTCGGTGCACAGCAAAGCCATTGTCCCGGCTTTGAAATCCATCCGCCTTTGATGCAGGTTTTGTTCGGGCAGGGTGAATCTTCCACGCAAACCTGTCCGTCTTTTATCACAACAGTTGTAATGCCCTGAGGGCCTTCAATTTCAAGTCGTTCATCTTTATCAAGTGAATAGATGAATTCTTTGTCGGTTACAATTTTTACAAGAGGTTTTTTCTTCCCGCTTTTTATCATACAAATACTTGCAAAAAAAAGCACACAAAATATAAAAAAAATAACAATATCGAGGAATTTTAAGTTTTTTTTCTTAAACGTTATTGACAAAATAATATCCTGATAGTATATTTATCACAGCTTGTAAATAAGCTGATAAACTCTCTCCGATGTCCAGTTTGCTGGACGGTAGAGCTCTTGGATAGCGTTGCTTTTCGAGAGCTCTATTTTTTTGCCCTGATGACTTTTGTCAGGGCAGAAAAGTTTATGATTTGTTTACAAGAATTGTTCCAGGTGCAACAGATTCTGTAACCCAGGTATTACCGCCGATAACAGAACCTTTACCAATGACAGTGTCGCCGCCAAGAATTGTGGCTCCAGCATAAATTGTTACATCATCTTCAATAGTCGGATGGCGTTTTTTATCCTGAAGGTGTTTCTTAACGCTCAATGCACCAAGAGTAACTCCCTGATAAATTTTTACGTTATTACCGATTACTGTAGTTTCGCCGATGACAATTCCAGTTCCGTGGTCAATACAGAATGATTCTCCGATTGTAGCTCCAGGGTGAATGTCAATTCCTGTTTTGCCATGAACATGTTCACTCATAATGCGGGGAATTACAGGAGTTCCGGCATTGTGCAGAAAGTGTGCAATTCTATGTACGACAATAGCTTCAAGTCCAGGGTAAGAAAGAATTACTTCTTCAACACTGCGGGCTGCAGGATCACCCATAAAGGCAGCCTGTGCATCTTTCTGAACCATGGCACGGATGGCAGGAATGTTTTCGATCAGTGCAAAAACAGTCTGCTGTGCAAGTTTATAGCAGTGTGAATTGTGAATGGCAGTTACTGTAGATTCGCAGCTTCCTTTATTGGAAGAAACAACATAAACCAGTGCCTTCTGAATTTCCAGGGTAAGCATCGAAATAATCTGGTTAACATGAGTTCCTGTAATATAGCGCAGGTTTCCTGTTTCGATGCCTTCTTCATATTTAAAACCAGGGAATATAAGGCTCTGCAGGTGAGAAAGTACTGTCACGACATTTGAACGGTTAGGAAAATTTTCAGCACCGTTTCTGTTGATTCCGCCGATAGTCTCGTAGGAATCCATTATGTTATCAATCATTGAATCTATAGTCATACGTCAAAATATACCATATTATTGAATTGAATGTCGACAGATTCGTAAAGGTCATGACTTGTATCTTAAATCGAAAATATCCCTTCACGGACAAAATTGAATCATATCCATAAAAAATACTACCAGTCAGAAAACGACTGACAAAACCGCTAGCTAGCGTCGCTACGCGCGCAGGTCGGCAAGGTAACTATGTTCCGACCTGCGAGTGTTTTTGCCAGCCGTTTTCTTCCTTCCCGTATTTTTTATAAAAAAATTTGTTTACTGTCCGTGAAGGGATATTTTCTATTCAAAATGTATTCATTTATGTGAATTTTTGAAAATTCGGGTAAAATTCTTCATTTGACTATTGACACTTATTCATAAATTCTGTATTTTTCTAAAACACATCATTTTATTTATGATTTATTTTTGCCTTTATAGCTCAGTCGGTAGAGCGCAACCATGGTAAGGTTGAGGTCTGCAGTTCGATTCTGCATGAAGGCTGGACAAGGAGTAAACAATGGCAAGCAAGAAAAAGGGTGCAGTTGAACTCATCGCTATGCAGTGTACAGAATGCAAACGCAAGAATTATACAACATCTAAAAACCGTAAAAATATCCAGGGTAAGCTTGAACTTAACAAATACTGCCCATGGGATAAGAAGCACACACTTCACAAAGAAACAAAAATTAAATAAGGATTTTTCATTTCTGGTTTCAGGAATGTAGAAATATTTTACGGGTGTAGTTCAGTTGGTAGAGCACCGGTCTCCAAAACCGGCTGTCGTGGGTTCAAGTCCTACCGCCCGTGTTTTTTTTATCAAAACGTTGTAAATCGAGGAAATTATGGCTAAGGGATTTTTCAGAGAATGTGTTGGAGAATTAAAGAAGGTTACATGGCCTTCAAGAACTGACGTATGGGCTTCTGTAAAAGTTGTAATTGTTTTGACAATAATTATGGCTGTTCTCCTTGGTCTTCTTGACCTTGGTTTTTCTTCCCTCTTTAAGCTCTTGATGGGCTAGGAGAGTCTTAATGGCAAAGAACTGGTATATCCTGCACACATACACAGGATACGAAGCTAAAATCGAAAAAGTAATTCGTCTTAAGCTTGATGCCGGCGAACTTGATCCTAATATCGTAACATCCGTTAAAGTTCCAGTTGAAGAAATTGTAGAAATCAAAGACGGAAAAAAACACGTTAAAAAAGACAAATTCCTTTCAGGTTATATCATGCTTGAACTTGATCTCCCTGATCTTGGATGGAAAACAACCTGTAATACAATTCGTCGTATTCAGGGCGTAACTGGTTTCGTAGGAACAAGTCCTAGTGAACGCCCACGTCCTATTTCAAATGACGAAGCAAAGGTTATCCTTCAGAAAGCAGGTGACATTAAAGGCGAAAAAACAGTTCGTGTTAAGCAGCTCTTTAATGTTGGCGATCAGGTTAAAATCAACGACGGTCCATTTGCTACATTCAGCGGATCAGTTGAAGAAGTTTATGCTGACAAAGATAAGCTTCGCGTTATGGTACAGATTTTCGGCCGCGCTACTCCAGTAGAAATCGGCGTTCTTCAGGTCGAAAAGATTTAATTAGCAATTCAGGCCTTACGCAAGTAAGGAATTAAACCTGTTTTTGGGAGAGGTACCGGGCCGTTGGCTGACAGTGTATCTCGCTAGAAGAGAAGGCTGTAATGCCTTCCTTCACACCAATTTTAGGAGAATACAAAATGGCTAAAAAGGAAGTAACCGCTGTAATCAAATTGCAGTGCCCAGCTGGCGCTGCTACACCGGCTCCACCTATTGGACCAGCACTCGGACCTCACGGGGTTCCAGCTCCAATGTTTGTCCAGCAGTTCAACGACAGAACTAAGAACATGGAAAAAGGACTTATCATTCCTGTTGTTATTACTGCTTACAAAGACAAATCATTCACTTTTATTCTCAAGACTCCACCAGCAGCAGTACTTATCAAAAAGGCTTGCAAACTCGACAAGGGTGCAGCAAACCCACTTCGCGATAAAGTAGCAAAGCTCTCGGCTAAAGATCTTGAAGAAATCGCAAAAACAAAGATGCCTGATATCAATGCAAACGATATCGAAGCAGCTAAAAAAATCATCGCAGGTACTGCACGCAGTATGGGCGTTGAAGTGGAGGCCTAAATGAAACACGGAAAGAAATATCGCGCTTCAGTTGCCAAATACGACTTGTCAAAGAAATATGACATTTCAGCTGCTTGTAAAATGGTACAGGACATGAAAATCGCCAAATTCGACGAAACAGTAGAAGCTCACGTTTCACTTCGTCTTGGTAAAAGTGACACAGTTCGTGACACATTGGTTTTCCCTAACCAGTTCAAGGCAGAAAAGAAAGTACTCGTTTTCTGTAAAGAAGACCGTGTAAAGGAAGCTCTCGACGCAGGTGCAGCATTTGCTGGTGCAGATGAATACATCGAAAAAGTTAAGGGCGGCTGGCTTGATTTTGATATCGCAGTAGCAACTCCAGACATGATGAAAGACGTAGGTCGTCTTGGTATGGTACTCGGCCGCAAAGGTCTTATGCCTAACCCAAAAACTGGAACTGTAACAGTTGATATCGCAAAAGCTATCGGCGAACTCAAAAAGGGTCGTACAGAATACCGTGCAGACAAAGGTGGCGTAGTTCACATTGCTGTTGGTAAGTGTTCAATGGATGCTGACAAAGTTGCTGAAAACGTTCAGACACTTCTTTCTGAAATCAATCGTAAGAAGCCAGCTGACGCTAAAGCAGGTTATGTTCAGACAGTTTCTGTAAGCTCAACTATGGGACCTGGTGTCTGGGTTGACGTTAAGGAAGGAGAGTAATAGATGGCAATCAACGCAAAAAAAGTTCAGCCAGCTAAAACAGCTGCTATTGAAGAAGCTAAAAAGACTCTCGCTGAATACAACGACTTTATCTTTACTGACTATCGTGGACTTACTGTAGAACAGATCACAAATCTTCGCAAAAAGCTCCGCGAAAACAATGCAGCAATCAAAGTTATCAAAAACAACTTTGCAAAAATTGCTTTTGATGAACTCAAGATTGAAAATGTTGCTGATTATCTTTCAGGCCCAACTGCAATTGCAATGGCTAAAGAAGATTCAAACGAAACAGCAAAAATCCTTTTCGACTTTATGAAGGATGCACCAAAACTTCAGGTTAAAGGTGCTTACGTAAATAACGAAGTTTACGATGCAGCTAAAATCGAAGCATATTCAAAGGTTCCAGGCAAGAAACAGCTTATCGCTATGCTCATGTCTGCTATCAATGGACCTGCTCAGAAACTCGCAGCTACATTGCAGGCTTATGTTGAAAAGCTCGAAAAAGAAGGCCCAGCTGCCGCAGCTCCTGCAGCAGAAGCCGCACCTGCAGCTGAAGCAGCTCCAGCAGCTGAAGAAGCTCCAGCACCAGCAGCTGAGTAATCAGTTACTGAAAAAACTTGTAATTAAGCACGGTCAGGCTTCAAAAAGCTGCCAACTGTCCGTGTTACAAAATGTGGCACCCTTCTTAGAAGGAGTGACTGCTGCGTAAGCCCTGGCGGTTTACGAAAAAACATATATATTTATGGAGAAGACAATATGGCAACTCTTACAAATGATCAGATTCTTGATGCAATCGCATCTATGTCAGTTCTCGAAGCTTCAGAACTCGTTAAAGCAATGGAAGAAAAATTCGGTGTTACAGCTGCTGTAGCTGTAGCTGCAGGTCCAGTTGCTGGTGCAGCTGCTGCTGAAGAAGAACAGTCAGAATTCACAGTAATGCTCGACAGCTTCGATGCTGCTAAAAAGATTGCAGTTATCAAGGTTGTTAAAGAAGTTACAGGACTTGGTCTTGGTGAAGCTAAAGCACTCGTTGAAGGTGCTCCAAAAGCAGTTAAAGAAGGAATTTCTAAGGCTGATGCTGATGACCTCATCAAGAAACTCGAAGAAGCTGGTGGTAAAGCTTCTAAAAAATAAGGAATCTGATTTCTTTATTTTTTGCCAGTCCATAGCAGATGATACAGACGTGTGTCCTGTTCTGGCTGGCCAAACCGTAATTTACAGCCGTTTCGCGGCTTAAATCAAATAAGGCAGACAGGGAATTTCTCTGTCTGCTTTAGTCGTTTTTTTTACATAGTATTTAAAGCACTTAAAAAGGCATGCTTTACTGTGCTGTGGAGGAGTTTCCCCACGTAGCAGACTGTCAGTGACCGTAAAGTGTTATTTTAGGGGGAATGATGTTCGCTAAAAGCCGAATCATCAACCGAGAATACATTGGTAAAGACATCCAGAACTCTATGGATGTGCCAAATCTCATCGACATTCAGACATCATCGTATGAATATTTCCTTCAGAAGGAAAAACTCGAAGCTAAACAGCCGGTTTTAAACCAGGGATTACAGGAAGTATTTACTTCAACTTTCCCAATTGAAAGTCCAAATGGCGATATGCATTTGGAATTTGAATTTTATGAACTTGATACAGAAAATATCAAGTTTTCTGAACTTGAATGCAAGCAGAAGACATTGACATATGCTGTACCTCTCAAGGCACGCATTAATCTCGTTAAACACGATACAAACACAATTCTTCAGAAAGATATTTATATGGGTGACATTCCGCTCATGACAGACCGTGGTACATTTATTATCAACGGTGCTGAA
Source organism: Treponema sp. (assembly GCA_024402475.1). Lineage (GTDB taxonomy): Bacteria > Spirochaetota > Spirochaetia > Treponematales > Treponemataceae > Treponema_D. The sequence continues at coordinate 171,357 of JAKSTQ010000002.1, forward strand.
CGCGTAGTTGTTTCCCAGATTCACCGTTCTCCTGGTGTAATCTTTAATCACGAAAAAGGTGTATACGGCAGCCGTATCATTCCTTACCGTGGTTCATGGCTCGAATTTGAAATCGATCCAAAAAAAGAACTTATTTACGTAAAAATTGACCGCAAAAAGAAAATCCTCGGAACAATCTTCCTTCGTGCCCTCGGATACGAAACACGCGAAGAAATCATCAAGGTATTCTACAAGACAGAAACAGTAAAAGTTTCTAAATCTGTAAAAGAACGCGATGCACTGGTAGGAAAAGTTCTTTCTGCTGCAATCTTTATTAAAGATGAAGAATCTGGCGAAGACAAGAAATTGTTCCCGGCTGGTACAAGACTTCATCCACATGATGTTGACGATCTTATCGCTAATAACATTACTCAGATCGAAGTTATCAAATTTGATACTCGTGCAGATTTAAAATCTGATAAGAATGAATCACTTGATTCACAGATTATCATCAACTGTTTTGAACGCGAAGAAATCAAATTTGCAAAAGAAGGTCTTGAAAACGACGAACCTACAAAAGAAGATGCACTCGGCGAAGTATACAAAGTTCTTCTTCCTGGAGAACCAATCACAGTTGAAGCTGCAGAAAAAGATTTGAACTACATGTTCTTCTCTCCACGCCGTTATGACCTTGGCCGTGTAGGTCGTTACAAGCTCAATAAAAAATTCGGTTACACTGATGATGTTCAGGATCACACACTTATCAAGCAGGATATCATTGAAACAATGAAGTTCCTCATCAACGTATACGGTGGTGAAGAACAGCTCGACGATATCGACCACCTTGGTAACCGTCGTATCCGTTCTGTAGGTGAATTGATGACAAATGCCCTTAAAACAGCATTTGCCCGCATGGAACGTATTGCACGCGACCGCATGAGCCTCAAAGAAACAGATACAATGAAGCCACAGGATTTGATTTCAATTAAACCTATCGTAGCTTCAATCAAAGAATTCTTTGGTTCATCTCAGCTCTCACAGTTCATGGATCAGGTTAACCCTCTTGCTGAACTTACACATAAACGTCGTCTTAACGCTTTGGGTCCTGGTGGTCTTTCTCGTGACCGTGCAGGTTTCGAAGTTCGTGATGTACACTACACACACTATGGACGCATGTGTCCTATTGAAACACCGGAAGGTCCAAACATTGGTTTGATCGTTTCTCTTTCAATCTATGCACATGTAAATGATTACGGCTTCCTCGAAGCTCCTTACCGCAAGGTAGAAAACGGAAAGGCAACAAAGAAGGTCGAATACCTTACAGCTATGGACGAAGACCAGTACAACATTGGTCAGGTTACAGAAGGTATGAAGGCTGACGGAACATTCCCTTCAGAAATGATTTCTTGCCGTAACCGCGGTAACTACGAACAGAAGAAAGTAGAAGATATCCAGTACATCGACGTTTCACCACGTCAGGTAATTTCTGTATCTGCAGCCCTCATCCCATTCCTTGAACACGACGATGCCAACCGTGCGCTCATGGGTTGTAACATGCAGCGTCAGGCAGTTCCTCTTCTTTTCCCAGAACCACCACATGTCGGTACAGGTATGGAAAAGAAATGTGCTTATGACTCAGGTGTACTTATCAAGGCTAAACGCGCAGGTGAAGTTGTTTATGTAGCAAGCAACCTCGTTAAAGTTAAGCCGGAAGGTGCTAAACGTGGAGAATTCGATGAATATCCACTTCTTAAATACCAGAGAACAAACCAGGATACATGTTATCACCAGCGTCCTACAGTATCTGTAGGCGAAAAGGTAGAAGCAGGTTCAGTACTTGCTGACGGTCCTGCAACATTCAATGGTGAACTTGCACTTGGACGCAACCTTTTGGTTGGATTCGTTCCTTGGAATGGTTACAACTACGAAGACGCCGTACTTATTTCACAGC
>JAKSTQ010000020.1 GCA_024402475.1 Treponema sp.
AAAGACGCTAAAAAAACGCGAGGCTCGCAGCGTTTTTTGCGTCTTAACGGGAAAAGGGAAGGTTCGACTCCCGTCGGGGCTAAAGCCAAAGACTTTCAACTGCGTTGAAAGTCTTTTTTTTTATGTGAAGAAGAGATTTAGGTAGAGGGGCACGAACGTAGTTCGTGGCCAGTCTCAAGGGAGAAACCCTTGATCGCAAAGACGCTAAAAAACGCGAGGCTCGCAGCGGTTTTTGCGTCTTAACGGATTTTTGTAAGGAAGGGATTTAGCAGGCGTTACGGGCGGCGCCTGAGCCCGTAGAGAGGGTAGCGGAAAAGCAAAAGGCACTGTGAATACAGTGCCTTTTCTTTGGAGCGAAGGGAGAGACTTCTCCCTGCCAAAAAATTATTTTTCTTCTTCGAAATCTGTCAGCCAGTATTTCTGGATTTCGACGCGAGATACATATTTTGCTTTGAGTTCGCCAAGGATTGCGTAGTGCAGACTGTGTTTGTGTTTTTCCAGGCATTCTGGGTTTTCCCATTTTTCCAGAATGTAGATTTCATTTTCGTAGTTGTGAGGTAAAAGGATTTCGTATTCGATGTTTCCTTCTTCGGCCATGGACATTTCTGTTATGTTGTTGTCCCTGAATCTGCGGTAAAATTCTTCGCGGGTACCTTTTGCCAAGGTATATTTAACTTGTAAAAATAAACACTTCATATTTATATTTTACTTCGAAGTTCGAGTCTGTTCAATATGTTCGTAAGAAATATCTGTTTTCAAAAATTGCGTTACTGCTTATAATATTATTGTGAAGAAATTTCTTTTAGCCTGTATTTTTTTAATTTCAATTTTCGCTTGTTTTGCTTCTCCGCCTGATATCAAACACAATCCCTGGGAGCTGATTATTTACAGGCCTGAAAATTCTTTTCATATTAATGACATTCGCTGCTGGCTTAAAATTGTTGATATGGATGGAAACGATGTTACTTATTCCTGCTGCACTGCAACTTACGAATGGGTTTCTATTCCTGACAGAGTTAATTTTTATCAGAAAACTTATTACTTAAGCGGCGGGATGGCGATGCATCTTAACATCAAAAAAGGAAAGTATCGGTTTTCGGTTTATACGCCTAAAGACAAACAATATCCGAATCTGATTCCTAACCACGAAGAATGGACTTCCAACGAATTTTATTATGATACGGATAATCCGGCTAAAGTTCTTTTTGTGTATCCGGTTGCTGACAATACCGGGTTTTATACCGGTGAATGGGTTATTTCGCATCTGGCTCCTCAGTTCAAGGAATTTACGATTCCTGTAGAAAAGTAAAAAGAGGAATTATATGATTGGTGAAAATATTAGTGTTGAATTGCAAAAGGCCCGGGAATATGAAAAGCGTGAAGCTGGAAAAATTGAAAAGGGTTCTCGCCCGAAATTCCATCTGACTCCAATGACCGGCTGGTGTAATGATCCAAATGGTTTTTGCTTTTATAAAGGACAGTATCATCTTTTTTATCAGTATCATCCGTATGACAGTTTCTGGGGACCCATGCACTGGGGACATGCTGTAAGTAATGATCTTGTGTGCTGGGAATATCTTTGCTGTGCCATTGCGCCTGATATGCCTTATGACAATAAAGGTTGTTTCAGCGGCAGTTCAATTGAATTAAAGGATGGACGTCATCTTTTGATGTATACCGGTGTTCACGAAGAAGTTCAAAGTGATGGCAGTATTCGTGACATTCAGGAACAATGTATTGCTGTTGGTGACGGTGTGAATTATACAAAGTATGAACATAATCCTGTGATCAGGGCTTGTGATTTACCGGAAGGCTGTTCAAAATTTGATTTCAGGGATCCTAAGATTTTTTCTTATGAAGACGGAACTTATGGTGCTGTAATTGTTTCCTGTGACAGTAAAAGTGACGGGCGGGTTTTGCTTTATAAAAGCGACGATGGGTTTAAGTGGAAGTTTGATCATATCATTGATGTGAATAACAGTCGTTTTGGTAAAATCTGGGAATGTCCGGACTTTTTTACTCTTGATGGTAAAGATGTTCTTATGATAAGTCCCTGCGATATGATGGCTTTTAATCTTGAATATCATAACGGGCATGGAACTGTTTTTATGATCGGAAAAAATTCTCCTTCTGGATTTAAAATTGAATCTGACAGGAGTCTTGATTATGGCCTTGATTTTTATGCTCCTGCAACAATTGCCGGGCCTGATGGTAAACGAATTCTTGTAGGCTGGATGGGGAACTGGGCTACATGCCGTAATCATGACAGAAAGCAAAAATATTTCGGGCAGATGACGATTCCCCGTGAACTGAAAATAAAGGACGGGGATCTTTATCAGATGCCTGTAAAGGAAATTGATTCACGGCGGAAAAATTTACATCGCTATACAAATATCGTTTTTGAAGATACCAAAGTACTTGATGGTGTTAAAGGCCGCTTTGTTGATCTGGATGTATGTTTTGATTTTGAGGAACAGATTAAAGGGCGGACTAAAGAACAGAAAAATGCCGGTGCTGTGTGCGGGTTAAAAATTGCATGTGGAAACGGATGTTATTCGACTCTTTGCTGGCGTCCTGATGAGCGGACTTTTGAAATTGACAGGTCGCATGATGGTTCTCGAATTGACCAGCTGTCTGCAAGAAAATGCTATCTTGGCGATGAGCAAAAATCAAAGATAGTTTTAAGGATTATTATTGACCTTAATTGTGTTGAAGTTTTTATTAACGGCGGTAAGCAGGTTATGTCATTTTGTATTGACACAGCGGCTGATGCGGATGGTATAGAATTTTTCAGTAGAGGTTCTGTAACTCTGTCTGTTGAAAAATATGAACTTGCTTAGGATTTTTGCATTTTTACCTGGAGTCGATTCCAAGACCAAAAAGGGCATAGTCCATTTTGCATGGATCTCCAGGAAAAATTTCACGTGCTTTTGCTGAAAGTGTTTCGCAGGTTTTTCTTGTTGCATCTGCCTTTTGATCAAGTAATCCAAGGTTTTTGCTCTGGCGGACAACATGTACATCAAGAGGAATCAAAAGGTCGTTTTTGTCATACCAGGACCACAGTCCCAGATCTACAGGTGAATTATCTCTGACCATCCAGCGTACATACATGCATAATCTTTTTTTTGCTGATGTTTTTGTCTGGGGAACAAGTTTTATTTCTTTAAAGGCATCGCTGATTGTGTCCGCAAGATTTGTAAGTTCTTTGTTTTTTTTGTCTTGAAAACTGCAAAGTCGTGTAAGGCGATTTTGGTGAAGGTTTTTCAGTATGGTGCCAAAGTCAGATGTCTTGAACTCTTTTTTGCCGTTTGCAAGAATCTGGCTAAGCCGTTCAAAGTAGTCAAACATATCTTTGTTTTTGAAAAAGCGGTAAAAGCAGGTCTGGTTCTGGCCATTAAAAAAATCACGGTAACTTCTATCTGCAATCCATTCGTAAAAAGATTTTCCTTTTGTCATATCGCAAAGGCTTTGTATTTTGGGAATGAACTGCCTGCGGTTTCCAAAAGATAAAAGGGCTGCTGAAAGACCAAGAAGCTGTGCATCTTCTGGTGAAGAATAATACCGCAGAAACTGGCTCGGGTCTTCTTTTAAGAATTCGGGAGTTTCATATTGTGCGGCAAGTTTATGTAAAAGTGTCTTTGTTTTTGAGTCTGCTGGCATGATTATTTTCTATATAAATATTACTTGTTACGGGAATTTTTTTCTAGTATAATTGTTTTGAGGGGAATGCGGATAAAATTTTTTTTCCGCTTTTTGAATTCAGTTGACTAAAGAAAATCCGGATTTTTTGACATCTCAAATTCTCACTTATATCGGCAATAAGCGAATTCTTATCAAGGAAATTGAACCTATCGTTCAGCGCATTAAAGAAGAGCTTGGCAGAAATAAAATTGTCTGTGCTGATATTTTTTCAGGTTCCGGTATTGTTGCCAGAATGCTTAAAAGTCACTGCAAGACTTTAATTGTCAACGACCTTGAAAATTATTCTGCTGTAATTAATTCCTGCTATCTTACCAATCAGAAAGATTTCGACCGTGACCTGTATCTTAAATTAAAATCACAGATTGAAAAGAAATTTGCAAAAGAACAGATTGCCGGAATCATAACAAAAGATTACGCGCCTGCTGACGAAGATCACATCAAAAAAGAAGACAGGGTTTTTTATACAAAAGAAAATGCTCTTGCCATTGATACATATCGTTCACTTATTGACAGTATTGTTCCTGCAGATTACCAGAAGTTTTTCCTTGCTCCGTTAATCATCGAAGCTTCGATTCATACTAATACCAGCGGTGTGTTCAAGGGATTTTATAAAGATAAGCGTACTGGAATCGGTTCTTATGGCGGAATGGGACAGAATGCTTTAAGCCGTATTAAAGGAAAGATTGAATTAAAGGAACCTGTTTTAAGCAACTTTAACTGTAATGTTGAAATTTTCCAGAAAGATGCTGTTGAACTTTCAAGGGAACTTAAAGATCTTGATGTTGTGTATCTTGATCCTCCGTATAACCAGCATCCTTATGGTTCAAATTATTTTATGCTTAACCTCATTTTAAAGAATGAAATTACTGCACCTGTAAGCCGTGTTTCTGGTATAGTAAGTGATTGGAACAGGTCTGCGTTCAACAAGAAAAAAAAGGCTCTTGACAGTCTGGAGGTTATTATAAATAATCTTGATTCAAAATACATCATTGTTTCTTACAACTCTGAAGGATTTATTGATTTTGAGCAGATGACATCGATGCTTGAAAAATACGGAAAGCTTGAACGGATTGAAATTCCTTATAACACTTTCCGCGGATCAAGAAATCTTGCAGAACGCAGTATCTACGTTAGTGAATATCTCTTTATATTGAGGAAGAACTAAAAAAAATCTATGTCACAGAAAAAAATTAATCGTGGTGCGTTGCCAATGTTCAGTCTTGCTTTACCGCTTGTAATTGAACAGTTTATGCGTGTACTTGTATCGTCTGTAGATACTTTTATGGTCAGCGGCTACTCAGAAAAGGCTGTTGCAGGTATCGGTCTTGTAGCGCAGTATGTTTTCTTTCTGAATATCATTTTTTCGGTAATAATTACTGGAACAACAATCGTTCTTTCTCAGTACCTTGGTGCAGAAAAATCAGAAAAGGAATTGAACTATGTCAGCCAGGCAAGTTCTGTGATGACTACAGTCGTTTCGCTTTTGATTACTGTTCTTGTTCTCTGCGTAACCGGACCGCTTTTGTCTACATACGATCTTGAAGACGAAGTCCGCCAGTCTGCTTATGATTATTTTACTGTTTTTGGCGGAATCGGCGCATTCTTTATAGCTTTTAACATGCTTCAGAGTTCTATCCTGCGTTGTTATGGTTATACAAAAGAAGCAATGATCGTTACTCTTATTGCAAACCTTCTTAACGTAGGTGGAAATGCAATTGCTTTGTATGGACCGTTTGGGCTTCCTGTGCTGGGAGTTCCTGGTGTTGCATGGAGTTCAACTATTTCGCAGATTGTTTCGTTTATAATCCTTGGAATTATTATTGCACGCAAAAAAGATGTTTCATTCAACCTTAAAGGAATGCTGAGTGTTCCCCAGGATATTTACCGCAAGATTCTTAAGATTGGTGTTCCAACTGCAGGCGAAAGTCTTTCTTACAATGTAGCGCAGATTACTGTAATGGCAATGATTTCTACACTTGGAACTTTTGCCATCAACAGCCATGTTTATACACAGACAATCGTGCGTTACGTTTATGCAACTGCTATTGGTATCGGAAGTGCAACTCAGATTAAAATCGGTCATTATGTCGGAGCCGGAGAAAAAGAATCTGCTTACAGAAATCTGTACAAATATTCTATTGCTGCAACCTTAACTTCGACTTTGCTTTGTATCGGATTGAATTTCATCAAGATGCCGATTATTGAACTTTTTACCCAAAGTCCTGATATTCTGAAATTGAGTTCAACTTTAATGCTTGTTGCAATTTACATTGAATTCGGGCGTTCGCTGAACCTGATTTATATCGGTGGATTAAAAGGAGCGGGGGATGTAAGGTTCCCTGTTTTGTACGGTATTTTTTCTATGTGGACAATCATTGTAGGGCTTGGTGCTTTCCTTGGATTGTATTGCGGGCTTGGGCTTGTTGGTTTCTGGATTGCAACCGGAACAGAAGAAACAACACGAGGAATTGTGATGTTCTTCAGATGGCGCAGTAAACGCTGGCAGAATAAAGGCATTGTATAAAATTATCAGTCCAACAAAAAAGGCTCGGAGATAACTTCGAGCCTTTTTGTTTACAAAATATATTCTGATCAGTAAATACCGATTACAACCGGTGAGTTCCATTCTGCTTTGTAATCTGTTACATCAGAAGTTGTTTCTTCCCAGATTGACTGCATTGCCCATGATTTATCGTAAGTCTTTGTCTTACTGTTTACAAGAGCCGGTTTAAGGTTGTTTACAGTCTGAGAGAAGATGATATGCTGGGAATCAAGATTTCCAAAGTAGAAGGTTTTTCTGTTAACTTCTGTAAAGAGTGAATGGTTGAGTCCTGCACCCAAAGCCGGGTCAGCTGGAATCCATCCAAAGTCGTCAATGTAGAATTCAACCCACCAGTGATTGTGAGCTTCTCTGTTTTTGTCAATAAAAAGCCCTGTCATTACTTTGGCAGGCACTCCTGCTGTTCTTAAAAGAGCTGCGTATAAAACTGCAAAGTCATAAGCATCACCTTGACGGCTTTTAAGCATATCAAGACAGTTTGTGCTGGATTTTCCGTCGCTGTCTTCACGCAGTTCATTGAGAATTTTATAGTTGTTGACCATGTATTCGTAAATGAGTTTTGCCTGACGGTAAGGGTTGCGGGACTGATAGATAATCATTGGCAAAAGATTAACCAGCTGCGGAACATCTGCAGGAACGATTTTGTCTGCACTTGTAAATGTTCTGTAAAGCTGTCGTGATCTGTTTGTCGGAATTGTAACGTAATCAATATCAACTCTTGTTCTTACAGAGCGGACTGTAATTGCGTGAGTCTGAGAAATATGTGTATTTTCTGCAGCGGCGAATGAGTTACGGCCTGTTGCATCCATTCCAATCTGATAAAGGGTTGTACCGTCAAAATCTTCGAGCAGCGGTTTCTGGCTCATTTCAGTACAGTCAGTCATAATCTGCGAAGAAGTAAGTTCCGGGTGAGGGAATCGTACATTGATGATTGAATCTTTTGTTCCCTGAATGCCGTTGATGTCGACTCCAAGCTGAATTACGTATGTCTGTTTGCGTTCATAGTATTTGATGCCGGCTTTCTGCTGAACTGTAAGAAGATGTTTCTGCGACTGACCGTTTTCTGTCTGAACATAAATAGTTCCTGTTGTAGCACCGTCTGGAACTGTTACACGGATTTCTGATTCGCTCCAGTAGTCGTAGTCAAAGTTTGCATCATTTGCAGGAATGTATTCTGTTCCGTCATCTAAGGCGTTTGTCTGGCCGGATGAAGAGATTTTTCTTGTAGAGAAGAATACTTTGCTTGTAGGCTTTTTAGGTCCGAAGTTTTTTCCGGAGATTGTAAGAATCTGTCCGACGTAGAGGGTTTCTGCGCTGATGGAAGAAATTGCAGGACGTGTATTCTGTGATGTCTGAGGAACAAGAGTTGGAATTCCAGGTTTTGAGGCAAAGAAGTCAGGGTTTGATTTACCTGCACTTGAAACAACAAATAACAGACCGTCAGAAATTCCTGCAGGAATTGTAAGAACGATTTCGTCATCCTTCCATGAATTGTAAGTACTCCCGGAAAGTTTGGAACCCGCAATTTCTACAAAGCCTGAATCTTTAGCGTGGTGGAAATATTTTCCTTTGATTGTAATCTTGTCGCCTGCAGATGCTACCTGAGGACTTACAGAAAAGATGACTGGTTTTTCATGTACGGAATGGTTAACCAAAGACAGCATTCCAATGAATATAACACACAAAACCAGAACAAGTATGATTCTTGCTCTGGTATATTTTTTAAGGTAGTAAATTATTTTTTCAAGAAAGTTCAACTTAATGTTCCATGTTTATCTATTTAGCGTTATTTAATGATGATATATCAACAATAGACGGCATGTAAACCCTTAAGTCAGCATTCTGGTCTGCAGGAAATTCCGGACGGAAAAAGTCATCCGACATCAAAGTTGAATAAGATGAATCTGCATTATCCATGAACTGAGATCGTGATACCTGCACTGGAACCATATTACCGAATGCGGCATTTGAAACCTGCTGGGCAGGAATAAAACTGTCAAGGGAATAATTTGAATAGCCGTTGCGTCTTGAATCAAAACCTGCAAGATTTCCTGTAAAGTTTGCATTCATAGTGTTTGCCATTGCTGTCGGATTATTTACTGAAAGGGCACTGCTTGTTCGTTTAATCTGGGAAAGCTGACCGTATTCAATGATTGTTGTTTTTCTCATTGAAAATGGAAGCATAAGTGCGAATACTGCTGCGGCTGCAACTGCTGCAGGAATAAAACGTGCTGTTTTTTTGCCAGGGAATTTAATGATTCTGTTATCTTCTTCAGATGATGCCTGTGATACAACTTTTGCGTAGCGCATACGGCTTTGCAGGCGTTCAAAACTCTGGTCAAGGAAAACTTTGTCCAGGTTGATGGATTTGCTGTCAGCCTGAAGAGCCTCGTGAACTGTACGCATTTTTTCCAGTTCTGCGGCACACTTAGGGCATGACTCAAGATGAGCCTTATATTCAGGAATGAATACTTCCGGAAGTTCGTTGTCGAGGTAAAGTGAATGAATATCTTTTTCAGGACAGGTAGACATCGTCTTCTCCTATAAGCTTTGCCAGCTGTTCGCGTGCTCTGAAAACACGGACTTTGACATTGCCTTCTGTTATACCAAGTGTCTGGCCGATTTCCTTGTAGTTCAGGTCGGCATATTCGCGTAAAACAAGAACTTCCTTGAGGTTATCAGGCAGCTGTTCCAGTGCTTCTTTTGCTTTCTGGGCTGTTTCTGCCTTGAGCAATTCTGTTTCACCGGAGTCAACTTTTCTTGTGTCTTCGTACAGAGCCTTCTGGTAAGCCTTTGCTTCGCGACCCTTACGCTTTACATAATTCAAGGCGGCATTCTTTACAACACGAATAAGCCAGTATGTGGCATCGTTAATGCTTGGGAATACCATTTCTTTTTCTGTCGCCTTGATGTATGAATCATGAACAAGGTCTTCTGCGACTTCTTCGCTGTTAACGACTTTGTAGGCAACCTTGAACAGGATATTCATTGTAGCGTCATAGATTTTTCTGAAATCCTGCGGATCAGCGGCTTTAATTTCTGTGCTCTGCGCTGTATCTGTATCTTTAACCAACGTAATATTCAAAAGTTACATAAAAGATTAAAATTTTCTAATCTTTTATATTCTTTTTTTCTCCCTGAATAATCTTAATCTAACTGCGTTTCCAAACAGGTCCGTTAGGAGTGTCTGTAATAATAATGCCTCTGGCCTGCAATTCGTTACGGATTTTATCTGCTTTTTCGAAATCTTTTGCTTTTTTTGCATCAACGCGTGCCTGAACAAGAGCATCGATTTCTGCTGCTTCCGGGTCGCCTTCGTGGCTGTTTTCGTCTGTGGAATCAGCTTTTTTTGCTGTTTCGATGAGGTTAAGGCCGAGAACACTGTCCATTTCTGCAATGACGGCAAGTGTTTCTTCAGGTTTGAGGTCCTGGTCTTTGATTGCAACCTGAAGGCGGCTTAATGCCTGAGGTGTGTTAAGGTCATTTTCAAGGTCAGCTTTGAACTGATCAAGGTATTCCTTTGCTTTTGCGCTTAATGCATCTGCTGCAGCCATTTTTCCGTCGCAGTCTTTAAGAACTTTTGCTGTACGGGTTACAAGTGCTTTGCGGCCTGCTTTAGTTCCTTCAAGTGCTTCCCAGCTGAAGAATACCTGCTTGCGGTAATGTGCTCCCAGGAGGAAAAGACGGTAGTCGAGGGCATCAAAGCCTTTGTCGATGATTGACTGGAGTGTCAAAAAGTTACCGCTTGATTTAGACATCTTTGTAGCACCGGCAAGTACGAGGAATTCGTTGTGAAGCCAGTAATTTACCCATTTGCTGTTTGTTGCGCCTTCTGACTGTGCAATTTCGTTTGTGTGGTGAACAGGAATGTGGTCAATTCCACCTGTGTGAATGTCAAAGTGTTCGCCAAGGTATTTCATACTCATGGCAGAACATTCGATATGCCATCCTGGATAACCTTTTCCCCATGGACTGTCCCAAACCAGAGCCTGGTTTTCAAATTTTGATTTTGTGAACCAGAGAACAAAGTCTGTAGGATTGCGTTTGTTGTCATCAACTACAACAACCTTACGGCGGCCTGCGCCTTCCTGAAGTTCATCGAGCTTGAGGTCTGCAAGTTTTCCGTAATCTTTAAAAGTAGATGTATCGTAGTAAAGGTTCCCGCCGGCCATGTATGTGTGTCCGTTAGCTTCGAGGCGCTTGATGAGTTCAATCATTTCTGCAACATGTTCTGTAGCACGGCATACAACATCAGGGTGGCGGATGTTAAGGCGGTCAATGTCCTTAAAGAAAGCTTCTGTGTAGAAGTTTGCAATGTCCATAACACTCTGATGACGTTCTGCGGCTGTCTTTACCATTTTATCTTCACCATCATCGCTGTCTCCTGAAAGGTGTCCGATGTCGGTGATGTTCATTACATGTTTGATTTTATATCCAAGGTAAGTAAGTGTCTTGTCGAGAATGTCAAGGAATACATAGGCACGGAGGTTCCCGATATGTGCATAGTTGTAAACTGTTGGTCCACATCCATAGAATCCGCAGTATCCTGGTGTGATAGGAACGAATTCTTCAAGTTTTTTACCCATAGAATTGAAAAGTTTTAAAGCCATAATGTATTTTTCACTCGCTATTTATTGAAGATTTTTGTATAATAAATTCATGACCATTTTACGAGAAATAGCACAAAAACTCAATACACACGAGGCTTTGAAGGTCTTTACAGATGAACCGATGGCCAGAAGGTTTTCATTTAAAATCGGCGGTAAAACTCCTGTTCTTGTTGAACCTGAAAACGAAGACGCCCTGCTGTTTACTTTGAATCTGCTGCTGGAAAATAATGTTCCGTATTTTATTCTTGGCGGCGGAACTAATATTGTTTTTGGCGATAATGGTTTTGATGGAGTCGTAATTTCTACAGATAAGTTGAACGGGATCGACGAAATTCCTCTTGTAAGCCGCGAGTTTTCTGCATACAAAAACAGTCCTGTGAATCTTGAAACAGGCGGACCAAAACATATCCTGAAGTGCGGTTGTGGAACTGCTGTTAATGCAATCGTCAACTATGCCGTAAAAAATGGATTCACCGGGATAGAAGCATTCTGCGGATTGCCGGGAACTGTGGGCGGCGGCTGTTATATGAATGCCCGCTGTTTTGACCTTGAAATGTCAATGGTAACCGGAGCTGTGGAATATCTTGAAAAAGTTGAATCTGCGGATTCAGGTTCTGCAAGATATGAAAAACGCCGTAAGATTTTTACTAAAGATAGCTGGGCTTACAAAATTTCGCCTTTTACAGATACTGACAGTGTCGTTACAAGCGTAGAAATTATTGTCAGCAAAGCAGCAGTTCAGGATTGGGATAAAATAAAGGAAAATGCTGCGCAGTTCATGAAAGCCCGCGTTGATAAAGGACATTTTAAGTATCCCTGCGCCGGAAGTGTTTTTAAGAACAATCATGATTTTGGGAAACCTACAGGTGTCATTGTAGATGAATGTGGCCTTAAGGGACTGGCTTACGGCGGTGCGCAGGTTGCTCCATGGCATGGAAACATTATCATCAATATAGAAACTGCCAGCGCCGCTGATGTAAAAACTCTGGTTCAGATGGTAAAGGACAAGGTTAAGGCTGCAACAGGTTTTGATCTTGAATGCGAAATTCTTTTTTATGGTAATTAGAGTTTTTAATAAAATTTAATATTGAAGCATCCGATAATTGAATAAATACTGTTCTTTATAGTAAAATATTATCTGGAAGGGAATAAAAAGTGTTACAGCTTTCATTTGTAAATTTTCGAAAAGGCTCATATCTCGAAGTAGAAGGCAAGGACGACAGCGACCGTTTTTACATTATTCAGTGCGGTCATGTTCAGTGTCTTGTTGAATCAAACGTTCCTACTAATAACACAAATAATATTCTCGGCCCTGGTGACTTTGTCGGTGTTATTCCCTGTATGTCAAATCACCTCCAGATCGAAACTGTAATTGCAATGACTGATGTTGTTTGTATTGCAGTCCGTCGTGATCAGTATCCTGAACTCATCGAACGCAACACACCTGTTGCCATGAAGATAATCCGTACTTTTGCAAACCGCATGCGTTTATTGAATGAAAACCTTGCAAAGCTTGCTTTGAATACAGCTCCTGTCCAGGATTCACCGGAACAGCTTTTTGACATTGCTGAATATTACTTCAACCTCAAAAAGACAGACATCGCAATTTATTCTTATTATCAGTACATCAAGGCTTGTCCAGTGGGCGTTAACCTTGAAAAAGCAAAGCAGCGTTTTATGGCAATCAAGCCTCACAGCCGCGCAGTTTATTTTGAATCAAATCAGGATCTTTTAAGAAAATATCCTAAAGATACAATGATTATGGCAGAACATCAGGCCGGTTCTGAAATGTTTATCATTCAGGAAGGATCTGTCCGTATTACTAAAGTTGTAGAAGGTAAGGAAGTAGTTCTTGCAGTTCTCAAAAAGGGTGATATGTTTGGAGAAATGGCTCTGCTCGAAAATAAGCCTCGTTCTGCCAGCGCAATTGCTAACGAAGACTGCCGTCTTATGACAGTTAACCGCCGCAACTTTGACCAGATGGTAGCAACCCAGCCACAGCTGATTGCCCGCCTTACAACAACTCTTGCAGAACGTTTGTGGTCAATGTATCGTCAGCTTGCAAATACTCAGCTTAAAGAACCAATCATGAAGCTTATCGATATGCTGGCTCTTCAGGTTGAAAAAACAAATATCAATATTGCTCCTGGAGTTTCGTTCCAGTCAACACTTACCTGTATGGATCTTGCAAACATGTGTGGTATTAACCAGCAGCAGGTTGCAGCAGCCGTTTATAACCTGCAGAATGATCCTCGCATTAAACTTGTTGACGGTAAGATTTTTGTTCCTAACTGCATGGAACTTATCAAGCAGGCAGCTTTTTACCGCAAACAGAGTAAACAAATCAAACACTAAGTCCGATAATCTAAGAGATGAAGACTACAAATTTTTTCTCAAAAAAAGCGCTTTGTTTTTTAGTATGCGCATGTATTTTCGGGGCATTCAGTTTTGCACAGGAACTTCCGTCTGGTTTTGGCGGAGTTACACTTGGAATGAGCGTAGATGCAGCAAAAGAAGCTCTTAAGAAAAACGGTGACTTTGGATACAACGGAGACGCCGATGTTTCGCTTTTGCCAGGAGAAAACCGTGTGCTTATCGAAACTGATGCTCAGGTGTTTGCACAATGGTCATATCTTGACCGATGCTGGTTTCAGTTTTACGAAGATTCTCTTTATACAATAATGATCAACTTCAATAAAAAGAAGATGGACTATTACAGCCTTTATTCTTCGCTTGTAAAGAAATACGGTGAGCCAAAAGAATTTTCTCCGGAACGGGCTTTGTGGGAAAACGACAGCATCCGTATGACTCTGGAACGCCCTCTTGTAATAAAATACATTGACCTTAAGGTCTTTAATGAGCTGCAGTCCCAGTCCCGTGTTGAAAAAACCGGAAGAGAAAAAATGCGTGAAGAATTTCTGGACAGCCTTTAATTCATAAACAGGAATAAAAATGAAAAACTCAGTAAGTAAAAAAACAGCATTTGCGGCATTGATAATAACAGCAGTCGTTTTGACTTTTTCCGGCTGCTTTAACTCAAAACTTCCAGTAACTGATATTACAATCGAAAACGAAAACGGTACCGCCGTTGCTTTGAATGTTGAAATTGCAGATACAGTAGAAACCCGCCAGCACGGATTTATGGAAAGAAAAAAAATCCCTGAAGGTACAGGAATGATTTTTGTTTTTGACCATGACCAGCAGCTTAACTTCTGGATGAAAAATACTCCAACCGCTTTGTCTATTGCTTATGTGGACAGCCGTGGAATTATCCGCGATATTTATGATATGGTTCCTTTCAGCACGGCAGGAGTTTCAAGTTCTGTGAGTGTTCGTTATGCAATTGAAGTTCCAAAGGGCTGGTATGCAAAGAATGCAATAAAAGAAGGCTGCAAGGTTAACCTTACCGGTGTTCCTGCAGCCCGTGAATAGATTTTTAGTTCTTTACTGGCAGAAGCTTAAACTTCAAGTTTTGCAAGTTCTGCCAGAGCAATCTGATCGTTTGGATTGTATTCAAGAACAATGGAGAAGTACTTCTGTGCTTCTGCCGGATTTCCTTCCTTTAATGCAATGTATCCCAGGTTAGAAATAATTTTTGTACTTTCAGGATCAATTGCAAGAGCCTTATTCAAAGTTTCTTTTGCAGCATCAAGATTACCAAGTTCAAGATAACAGATGGCAAGTTCATTAAAGGTGTCGCTGTTTGTGTCACCGCCGAATTCAAGGGCTTTTAAGAATGACTGAGAGGCATCTTCAAAGCGGCCAAGTCTGCGTAATCCCCATCCCAGCATGAACCATCCGTTCCATACATCAGGATTTTTCTGGAGGAACAGGCGGATCTGTTCAAGGCCTTCTGTTTCGCGGCCAGAAGAAATAAGGTCGTAAGCAGCCTTAAAGCGGGCATCATCCATATTCTGATTTTTGATGTTGTTGATAAGTTCCTGGGCACGTTCTTTTTTGAAAATTCCGTTAGGGCCAAGATCTTCGTCTTTTGCATCACATGTCAATGCAACATAAGTTTCAAAACAGTCTTTTGCATTGATGTAGTCTTTATTCTTGAGATAATAGAAACCAAAGTTAAAGTAAGCATCAGGAAGCGGTGGTTCTGCAAGAATTGCTTCTTTGTAGTAAGAAAGAGCAGAATTGTCGTAAGCGTCAGCGTCTTCGTGAAGGCCGGAACTGCGGTAATAATCAGCGCGCTGGTCAAAGAACAATGCCATGTTAAGTGTAATTGCTCTGTCTTCTGGGTCAATTCCCTGTACGGCAAGGAACATTTCTTCTGCAAGGTCAAAATCCATGTCTTTAACTTTAAGGATTGCAGCTTCTGAAAGTTCTGTCTTGATGTTTGGACGGGCTTTAATGATTATGGATCTGTAATAATCTGTGTGCTTGTTCTGTTTATCGTATGCAAGAACAGTAAGAATTCCTGCAAGGATCTGTTCTTCTGTAAGTTCTGTTGTATTGAAGTTGCCCGGATCATCCTCTTTTGCAACTGCTTTTTTCTGTACAGGAAGAGGAATTGTTGTATCAATCTGGAAAGCTTCCTGAGAAAGCTTAAAATCTTCCGGAAGGTTGATATAAAAAATTGATTCAAGTGCTTTTGTTGGATCCATTAATGTTTCCTTATATTTTAAAATAGAATCTGAATTAATCTGTATCTATGAAGATATATACGAAATTATGTTAAGGTCAAGAGTTAATTATTCCTGAGAAGCGGCTTGTGCTGCATTCTGGTCTGGAGAATCTGCTTTAGGGCTTTCTTCTGCCTTTACTTCCTGTGCTGCAGGAGCCTGTGGTTCTGCAGAAGGTTCAGCAGCAGGAGCGTTCTGTGCATCTGAAGCCTGTTCAGCTGGAGCAGCCTGAGTCTGCGCTGCAGGTTCTGCCTGTGCTGCTGCTTTTGCCTGAGCGGCAGCTTCTCTGGCTTTCTGAGCTTCTGCGTTCTGCTGTTCATTAACATTAAGAATATGTTTTCTGATGCTTGTCAGATAGTTGTTGATTCGAATCTTGTAAGAAAGCGGAATTGTTGCATCATCAAATTTGAGGCAGGCAAAGATAATGTCCTGTCTGCCTTCTACAGGGCTTGTTGCAACAACAGTTCCCTTAAGAGAAACAATTTCGTCCGGTTCATCAAAGTGGATGCGGATCATAACTTCTTTATTGATGATGAATCGTTCAAGACCAAGAAGAATTACTTTTGCACCACCAAATGAAATATCGCGCAGAACACAACGGCGCGGAACATTCTGGATGAATACGATTGTTTCGTCTTTAATAAGGCCAAGGCGGCGCTTTGAGTCAGCTGAAATTACGATTCGTTCTTCGCGGCGGCGGACTGCATTTGAGTTTGCTTCAAGAAGTGAACCGACGCGTTCAATAAAGTCATCAGGCGGACGCTGTGTAAAAGTAAGGGTAACAATTGCAAGGTCCCCTGAATTCATGTAAGGATTGATTTCTGTTACACGGCTTGTGATAAAAAAGCTGATTGGCTGGCCTGATGCCTGGAAAAAGTAAAAGCGTAGTGAAACCGGCGGAGCTTCTTTTTTGGAAATCTGGGCATACGCACCGCCTTTAGTGCCGATAATAATCTTAGCAAACTGGAATGAGGTCGAGTTAATGATGCATGGCCACTGACCGCCGTTACATTTAACATAAATCTGGCGTGGGTCTACCGCTAAAGTACGCAGAATATCCTTAGAATAAGTGATTTCTGTGTCGCGGAAGTGGTCGTAATAATCCTGAATCTGCTGACTGGTTGTAATACCCATATCTGTTAATAATAAACTATCTGTTGGTATCTGTCAATTTGAAAAAATCAGCGGGATTTAAAGCCAAGAATTACAGGAATTTTTCTTACAGGATAGCTCATAACGCTTTTTTTGCGGATTACAAGTGAAGAACTTGATCCGCCGTCAAATTCCATTGCATTGCAGCAGCCTAATTCAAGTAAAATGCGGGCACATTCATTGTAAGAAAGGCCTTTGTAAACAGAAGGAAATCCGCCTTCTGCAACAAGAATATAAAGGGTCTTACCGTCTTTTGTAAGGCCTATGCAGGTTCGTGCATCCTTTATTTCTTTGTATTGTATAGGATTATAATCTATAAGAATTGCAAAAAAGCCGCCGTGGATAATGTCAAATTCACCTGAAGTTTTTAAAAGCGATTCATTTTGAGAAGGAAAAATCTGCATTGCGTAACCATTTGAGCCGTTTTTCCGGATTGCAAGAGCGCAGTACCGTTCTTTTAAACTTTCTGGCTGTACAGGAGAAGAAATATTTTCTTTGAGAATTCCTGCAGGATAAAGACCTGCTTTTTTGCCGCCTGAAGAATTCTGACTGTAAAACTGAGTTGTGTTGATTGCAATATCAAGGTTATGGTCGGCTGCAGCCTGAGTGAGGGACAGTCCTTTTGGGGAATAATGGCTTTCTATTAAAAGATCTGGGTGTGTAAGGTCAATTTTTACTGCATGGCAGCGGCTTTTTGTTTCTGGAACGGAAAAATCTGCCTGGAATGCGTAATCTGTAATCTGATTCCAGGTGAGGTCTTGAGTTTTGTCGAGTGAAGCAGTTGTGGTACAGGCGGTAAGGGCAGTGACCAGCAGTAAAGGAAGAAAAAGCCCCGTGAGGATAGACGGGGCTTTTTTGAAAATACCGGTCACACGCATAACTTTTGGGTTTGAATTCATCGGTAATACGTGTTACGGGAAAATTATTTTACTTTAACTTTTGACTCAACTGTAGAAAGAAGCTTCTGAAGTGTTTTTGAGTGGCTTCCTTTTTTGATGAGTCCTGTAATAACGGCATAATCACCGTGGTCGATTACGTTATAACAGTGAGAAGAAGATTCATCTTCATGAGGATTTCCGTCATAAGGAATAGTCTTGCTTGTGTATTTTTCGTAAGTTTCTGTAACTGATTTTCTTGCTTTCTCAGGTGGTCTGTACTGTTTGCTGTAAACAACTGCAGATTCATTGTTTGTTCTTCTCTGACCGGTAACTGAAACAGTAGTGATTTCCTGGCGGAGACCAGCTTCGTCATTACGGAAAGAGATTCCGCCTGAAATGTAGTCCTTGTCACCAACAACTGTTACCTTTACAGGAATTTCAGCTTCAAAACTTCCGATCTTGAATTTAGTTCCTTTCTTTGAATCGTATGAGAAGTAAGCGTCTTTAAGTGCTGTATGGCGTGGGTATACAGATTCCGGGATTGCAAGGTATTCTTTCCATTCTTTTGCAGTACCGATGTATTTAGTAATTACAAAGTCTGTCATGTAAGGAATGTCAAAGTTGAATCCGTTGTGAATGTCATGTGTTGTTGCAATAGCTCCCATTGTGTAAAGTCCGTCAGGTAATGGAAGTGTATAGAGAAGAATTTGTGCATCAGCAAATGGAATTGCAAATTCTGTAACAATCCATGTGCGGCCAAAACAGTCAGTATGTGTTGTGTTTGATGTTGGTTCTCCAAAAGATGTTACTGTGACTCTTTCTGTTCCTACACGGCGAGAAATCTGGTAAGCCTTTGCAAGTTCATCCATAACTCTTTTTGGATTTTTGATGTATTCTTCGATTGAAGTATTGTCTGCTTTAACCAGGTATGACATTGCAAGGCCCTGCATTGAACCGATGTTGATTTCTGCATTGTCTTCCAGGTTAAGTGTAGAAACTTTCTGAGGATACATACATGTCCATTCACCCTTGTCATTAAGACTGATTGTGTAAGGGAAGTTTGGATTCCAGAATCCGTTCATAAGTTCGTTGTATTTTTCTTTGATAGGGAATGATTCTGTTCCTGAAGGAGAAAAACGCTTTTTAAGGCTGTCAACGAATTTCTGTGTGTGATTGAGATATGCTGTGAATGCCTTTTCGCGGGCTTCGTTGATTGGAAGCGGAAGGGCAATTTTTTCTTCAAAAATATGGAAGAATTTTTCTTTTTCGATATTAGGAAGGTTGTAGTAGAATTCAAGGTGGAAGTAACCTGTAGAATCCTGGGCTTTGTCAAGTTCTGCAACAGGAAGAGCGTAGTTAAGGTTTTCTGTTGAGTTCTTCATTGTGATGATACCGATAACCTTGCCTTCTGTGTTGACAAGAGGACCGCCTGAGTTACCTGGATTTGCAGCGGCAGAAAAGCGGATCCAGTTCCATGCGCCTGATGTATTTTCCGGTGTTTCGCTTGTCAAAAGTCCGTTGCGCAAAACGATTCCTTCGCCCTGTGCGTTACCTGCAGAAAATACTACTGAGTTTTTCTGGTAATTCTTTTCAAATTCAAGTCCGTAATTTTCTGGTAAAGTAAAACCTTCAACAGAGAAAATTGTAAAGTCTCTGTCAGAAGCAAACTTGAGGATGTCTTTGACAGGATAAACATTGCCTTCTGCGTCGCGGATTGCATATTCTGTCTGCTGTGACATGCGTTCAAGGCGGAGCACATGGTGTGCTGTGTAGAAGTTTCCGTCTTTCATCAGGAATGCTGTTCCGATGGAATTGTATTTGTCCATGCGTTCTTTGTATGGAATGCGTTCCAGTGGAAGTTCGCGTTCATAAGTAAGATTGTCAGCTTCTGGTTTTTTACATACAACTTCAAAAACGTTGGCTGTAATTTTCTGAATGACTTCAGGACTGAGATTTTCTTCTGCATAAACGCCGAATGTCATTGCAATAAGAGCTGTAATTGAAAGAAGAATCTTTTTCATATTTTTTACCTCTATATACATAAGTTTTGAAATTACAAAATGTTACTGATTATTTTTCTACAAAGCGCTGTGCCGGAGTTACTACCCAGATGGCTTCGAGGTCGCAGTCGCCTGTGTTTACGATTACATGAGGTGTTCCAGCGCTGAAAGTTACGCTGTCACCGGCAGAAAGTTCGTAAACAAGTTTTTCGTAATGAAGTTCACATTTACCGTTGAGAATGATTCCCATTTCGCGGCCAAGATGTCCGTATGAACCGCGGTTTGTCTGGCTGCCTGCGGGAATGATGATTTTATAGGCTTCCAGTGTATTCTGGCCGTCGGATTTTTCGGGGCGGACAACTTCCTGGTAAAGGATTCCGTCTTCTTTTGACTGGCGGCGTTCATCTTTACGGATAACCTGAACAGGGTGCTGGCGGCGGTATTCTTCAAAAAGGAATTCCAGATTGATGTCCAGAACGTCTGCAAGTGCCAGAAGTGTATCAATTGCAGGAGAAACGCGGTTGCGTTCAATCTGAGAAACAAGGCTTTCTGAAACGCCGGCACGGTTTGCAACAACTTTTAATGTATAGCCTTTGCGTTCACGTACTGCGCGCAGTTTTTCGCCAAAGTGATATGGTACGCGTTTTTCTGTTGAATCGTTATTTTGCGAAGGTGTCATTGTTCTGTTTCTCCTTGTTAACTTCCATTACAAACTGGATAAAGTAATCTTCCAGGGTTTTATGAGGACCAGGAAGGTTCATTCTTGAGCGTACACGGGCATTATCGCGTCTTAAGGTGTACATGGAATAAAAGTCTCGGTAGTCAAGTCCGGCATCGGCTTTGATGTGGATCCCAAGGAATTGTGAAACTTCATCACGGCCGATTGCTGAGATTCCCTTTGTACGGAGAATCGATCTGAGTTTGAGAATCTGTTCATGTGAAATACCGAACAGGAATTCTTCCATTGCCTGTGTTACACCGTTATCGCCAAGTTTTGCCTTGATGAATGCTGTCCATTGTTCGTCCAGCTGCATGGAAATAAGAAGGAGTTCGCTTGTCCCCATCATTGTTCCGAAAGCCGGAGCAAGACGGCGGCGGGCATTCCAGATTGTCTGGAGAGTCGGTGCAATATCTGCAATGTTCTGGTCACTGCGGTGTTCCCATAAAAGCAAAAGGGACATTGCAAGTTCACGCTTAAAGTCAACCGGAATTGCAGGGTCATGAATCAGGTTCAGGTAAACATCTTCTGCAAGGAGCGAGAACATCATTCCCACTGTTTCTGCATGAAAGCCCTGAATAACGCTTTCCGGTTCGTGAATTGCTTTTGCAAGTTTTGTAAGTGAAGAAAAAGTATGAATTTTTGCTACGAGGAATCCTTTACCAAGACTTGCTTTTGAAGGCAGCATGAGTGTGTAGTCACCTTCTGCCTGGTGGTTGATGAGGGATTCAATAAGAGACTGAGCCGTGCGTTCCCCTCCGGTAAGTTTGTGACGTTCCAGAAGTGAAGGGAATTTTGCAAGGCTTACGGCAAGACTTTTAAGGTCTTCCATGCGTTCTATGAGTGCTTCGTAGTTTTCAGGGTCAACGGTTTTGACTTTCTGGATGAAGGTGTTGTACATTTCGCTCTGTTTTGGAGTAAGAACGACGATGCCATATTCATCCTGAAGAGGTTCAGTTTCATCAAAAAAATCTGAAATATTCACGCTGACAAAATCATCTTTTTTAATTGGATCTTCAATCACAATAAAGAATTATATCATAAGTTTAAAAATAAACCAACCGATAATTAATATATGAGAGAATTTTCTATATTACGCAGAATTTGTGTTTTTTCGGTTTTTTTATTGAATTTTCCGCTGCTTTTTGCTCAGAATTCTGCGGACAATCCTCTTAATCCTCTGCTGGTTGGCCCTGAAGTTATACGCATTACTGGTGAAACAGACAGTAATGGTGAAGTTATCGGCTATCACATGTATATTAAAAAGATTCCTGGCGTGGAATCTGTCATGCTTACAGAAACTACCCGTGATCCGTCAGGCCAGGAACCGAACTATGCTTACCGTGCAAAGGAATGGAACCGCTACAACGGCAACGAAATCCGCATGCTTAACGGCGAAATTCTTGATTCTCCCCAGGCAAAATATTCCCTTGTGGATTCAACTACTGAAAATTATCCCGGGCTTGGGCAGGCTTTTCATATCTTTGTCCCTGCAGAAATCGTTTTTGGTTATCCCTGGAGCCGTAACGGTACTGTTAAAATCGATAAAGGAACTTTTATAAATATCCGCAGTTTTGAAAAGAAATACTGTGATTACACGGGAAAATTCTATGACAACCCGTTTATGTTCGATTTTAAGCCTGTGAAAAAGACTGCGCCTGCTGAATTAAAGCCTCCTGTACAGGAAGTTGTCCTTGTGGATGATTATAATCCGGTTGCAGCTGCGACTTTTGATGAAATTTCTGATTTCATGATTTATTCCAAGGGCCCGGAATCTATTGTAGGCGATATCATGGATGCAATAACCCGAATAGATCCTAAGGATAAGGCCGATATCGTTTTTGCAATTGATGCAACAGGAAGCATGAAGGATGATGTTCAGAAACTGAAGGATGAATGGATTCCTGAACTTGTAAAAGGACTTGAAGAATTCAAGAATGTGCGTCTTGGTCTTGTTTTTTACAGGGATTACGGTTCCAACTTCAGTACAAAGGGTCTTCCCGTAAAATATTATGATTTTACTGCAGACGAAAAGATTTTTATCAGAAACCTGCGTGCTTTAAAGATTGCAGGCAATGAAGGCGGCGATATTCCAGAAGCCGTTTACGAAGCCTTATATGCAGGTATGACTTTCTTTGAATACAGGGAAGATGCATTTAAAAAGGTGATTCTGATAGGTGATGCAGAACCTCATCCAACCCCAAGAGGCAGTAAAAAATACAGCCGTGAACTGATTCTCAAGACTGCACATGAAAAGGGAATTGAAATCAATGCTATTATTACCCCTGACGATAAAGGCCGCAGGGGCAGATAAAGATATTATTTAATTGAAGCTGTTGCGCTTGCTGCCTGAGGATTTTTTTCTATTTCTTCAAGCTGAATTTCGCTGAGCTTTTTGTATTTTGCAGGAATGATATACACAGCCTGGGGATTGTTGTCAAAAGTTTCGATTATTTCAAGAAAGATAACCTTTGCCTTTTTGTAATCCTTCTGTTTAAGGTATGTGTGGCCTAATTCGTATCGGGCTTCTACATAAACTTTAGCATCAGTTCCGTAGCGCTGAATTACTGTATTGAAGTAGGCTTTTGCTCCGGCGTAGTTACCTTCTGCAAAAGCATCCTGTCCGCGCTGTAAAAGCTGGGATGGTGTAAGGTCAGCTGGAATATTTTTTGGAACAGACTGGCATGCGCCGAAAAGCAATGCAGTCATGGTAAGTGTCAAAAGTACAGTTATTTTTTTCATGGGTTTATCCTATCAGAAGTTTTGTGAAACAACAAGTCTGTTTTTACCGTTATCTTTTCCGACTAAAAGATGAGCATCGGCGTCTTTAAGTACCTGATAAGCGTTTTTGTGTTTTCTTGAAGAACTGATTCCATATGTTGCAGTAACGTGAATCGGCTGGTCTTCGTACATAAAAGTCAGCATGGCAAGATGTTCACGGATTTTATCAAGTTCAAAAGGAATTTCCGCAGAAGCAACAGGAATTATGATGATGAATTCTTCGCCACCCCAGCGGGCAATTTTTATGCTGATCGGAAGTTTTTTGCGCAATTCTGCAGTATAGCTTTTGAGAACAAAGTCACCGCAGTCATGTCCGTAATTGTCGTTAATTTTCTTAAAGTCATCAATGTCGAGGATTGCGATTGCATATTCAATATGTTCGTTTTCCTTGCGCTGTTCACACTGAGTAAGAATGGTCGAAGCTCTGTAACGGTTCATGAGTCCTGTAAGGATGTCATGGTTTGCGATATGTTCCAGTTCCTTTTGTGTGTGGTTGTTGCGGTGATGAATAAGGTTAAGGATGTGAGAAGCAAAGAAAGACAGAAATCCCAGCTGGCATGCAGTAAGAATTATAATTGAAATAATGTAGCAGTGAGCAAAATATCTTGATGCCGGAGAAACTGCCGAAAACTGTGGAAGAATCATAATTCGCATGAAATATGACCAGATTAAAGTCAAAAGGCAAAGAATTCCTGGAATTATAATATAGTAAACTTTTTTGCTGATTTCCCGCGAAAAAATGTAGCAGAGTGTAAAAATCGAAAGGAATGAAATTTCAAAGTATGGATCAATTCCAATCTGGACAGTAATTAATATCGTTCTGCAGGAGATTTCAAGAGCATAAAATATCAGCAGGAAAAAACGCTTTGTTCTTGGAACTGTGTGCAGGAGAATAAAATAAAGCCCGATAGTAATTGAGCTGTATAAAATAAAGTAATAGTAGCTTTCGTCATAATGAAGCAGCAGGGACAGGAGTATGGCAATATTGGCAATCAGGATAAATCCGAGCATGTAGTATGCCATTGTAGAAAACGCCAGGAATTTAGATGACAGATTGGATTTCATTACTTTGTGTCTCCTGTTGTTACTACCTGATTTTTGCCGTTCTGTTTACCGTACATGAGGTTTTTGTCGGCCTCGATAAGCTGCATGGCAAATGTGTCTGGGTTTCCCGGGTTGCTCAATCCGATTGTAATGGAAACCTTAACCGGTTTTTTGTTGAAAATGAACGGATGAAGGTCTACTGTCGAACGAATGTCTTCGAGAACGCGGTGAGCTGTTTTAACATTGCTTGTAAAGAAAATGATGAATTCTTCGCCACCCCAGCGGGCAAATACAGTTGTTTTTGGCAGATGCTGTTTTATGAGCTGGGCCATGTCGTGAAGAATAAGGTCACCGCAGTCATGTCCCTGGATGTCGTTGATTTTCTTGAATCCGTCAATATCAAAAATTGCGATTGCAAAGTCTGAATTTTTGTGTGCATCATTGCTCTGGTATTCACGGAGAATCGAAATGAATTTACGGCGGTTAAGAATCTTTGTCAGCGCATCATGGTTTGCAGAGAAAATAAGGTAATTTTCGCGGTTTTTGGTTTTGAGGTGATAACGCTTGATTTTCTGTCGAGTCTGCATGGCGGCAAAAAGAATTGAAAGAAGACCTGCAAGACTGCATGCTGTGTTATGAACTGTATAGAACAGATCTGGAACAGGTGTTGCTGTGCTGAGACTGTTTTTATATTTGAATGCCAGCATGATGATAACCGCATTTGTGGTTATTGTGATCGGAAGAATTGCAGACATTGATTTTTTGTTCGAAATGATTACAAGAACAAAAAGGTAGCTCATGATTCCGATGGAAAGAATTTCGGCGCCCATAGGACTTCCGTATTTTGCAGTCATGACAAAACCGTAAACCATGGTTTCTACATCCATCAGCATGAACATTGCATATGGTGAATTTGTCCTTGAGTAAAGAATCATAAGAACTGTAAACAGTGCTGCACAAAGGTGGTAGCAGGTTACAAAATCATAGCTGAAATAGAAAGCCCATGGAGCCAGGAAAAGATGAAGAATGCAAAGAATTGCGCATAAGACGCAGATGTCCTTTTTATAGAGAATGTACAATGCTTTGCGAAATGTTGAAATCATTTTTTCTGATAAATCCTATCCTTACTATTATATTGCATGAATGCAAGATTTTCAATGAATTTGTAAACTGCAAATAATTTGCAAAATGTAATTGCAATTCATTTGCAAATTGAATATATTAACATTATGAGATCTCAGACCTATAAAACCAGAATCGGAGAAGAAATTCTGCGGTGTCTGGAAGAACATAAGGATAAGGCTTTAAGCGTTCAGGACATCTGCGAATGGCTTGCAGCTCAGAATACGGAAACAAATATTACTACAGTTTACCGCCAGCTGGATAAACTGGTTGATGCAAAACAGGTAATCACGCACAGCGGATCAAACGGTAAAAAAATACTTTTTCAGTATATTGCTCAGAATGAAGAATGTCTTAATCATCTGCATATTCAGTGTACAGGCTGCTCAAAGATAGTTCATCTTGACTGTCATGAATCATCAGATTTTACAAAGCATATTCAGGCAGAACATGGAATAACCCTGGATTTTGGAAAGACAGTAATTTACGGACTTTGTGCTGATTGTGCGGCTGCAAAATAAAAAGCCGGATGGAGAAATTAATTTTATGAAAATGTTTTCTATAAAGAATATAAAGATTGTAAGTGCGGTTATGGTACTTGCAGGAATTTCTGCGGGGCTTTGTTCCTGTAAAAAAGAAGCTGGTGAAAAATCACAGAAACCTGTAATCATTGCATCAGTTTTTCCGCTTTATGACTGGACAAAAAATATTGCAGGCGATGCAGTTGATGTAAAACTGCTTTTGAAAAACGGAACTGACCTGCACAGCTGGCAGCCGGCCGCAGGGGATATTCTTTCGGTGATTAATGCGGATGCTTTTATTCATGTGGGCGGAGAATCAGATGTCTGGGTAAAGAAGGTGTTTGATTCAAATAAGCAGAGCAAAACTCGTGTCATTAACTGCATGAACATTCTTCATGATGAACTGATAGAAGAAGAACACGAGCATGAAGCAGAACATGAAAAAAATCATGATGAACTTGAATACGAAGAACACATCTGGCTTTCTCTTAATAATGCAAAAATATGTGTGACTCAGATTGCTTTTGCGCTTAGTGAACTTTTTCCTGAACATGCAGATGAGTTCAAAAATAATGCAGACAGTTACTGCGCAAAACTTGATGAACTGCAGAAATTCTGCAGGACAGAAATTGCTTCCGGGAACCTTAAAAAGTTTGCAGTGTTTGCTGACCGTTACGCCTTTGCATATTTTATGCGTGATTACGGCGTAGAAGTTGATGCTGCATTCCCGGGCTGCTCAGCAGATACAAATGCTAATTTTGAAACTGTTTTAAGGCTTGCAGGCAGAATTGATGAGTACAACCTTAAAAAAATTCTGGTAAGTGAGACAAGCGATTTTAAACTTGCAAACACAGTAATTTTAAATGCAAAAAATAAAGATGTTCAGATTATCGTTATGAACAGCATGCAGCAGGTTGTAGAAGAAGATGTTCTTATGGGCGAATCTTATCTTAACCTGATGAAGTACAATGTCGAAACTTTGATTGACTGTCTTGAGGAATAAAATTACTGTCTGAGATTTTAAAGGTCTGCGGGAACAATTGGGGTGCGGGAATTTAATTCTTCCTGCATCTTTTTGTATTTAAAAGGAGTAGTTCCGCAGTATTTCTTGAAGTCACGGATGAACTGGCTCTGGTCGTAGTAACCAAGATTCATTGCGGTTTCTGACATGTTTTCATTGCAGTCGTTGTTGAGAATTTCAAGTGTCTTCTGGAACTGAATTATCTTGCAGAAAATCTTAGGCGAAAATCCCATTTCATCAATAAAGACTTTGTTGATATATCTTTCTGTGTAACCGGTTTTCTCCTGAAGTTCCTGAATCTTGATGTTTCCGTTTGCGTTGTAAATCATCTGCTTAACGGCAGATAAAAGTTCCTGACGGCCGTAAGCTTTTGGCTGCGTGTTTTCGAACTTTGAATGATATTCAGTAAAGATTTTAATTCTCTGTTCAAATTCTGTAGCGCCTGCCATAAGAGCAAGCCAGGACTTGTCGCCGTTGAGAATATCTTCTGTATTGTATCTGTGTTCGATAAGTTCCTTCATCGTAATGTTGAGCATTTTTGGATGATTGCCCGGCATGAATCGTACACCGAAAATTTCGTTATGAAAAAGTCTGCTGTCGATGTGATATTCAAGGGGAGTTCCCGCAACATAAGAATGCATGTGTCCTGGTCTTAGAGGATTGTATTCAAAGATTATATCAATGCATCCGTCGGGAACTATTCTGTGTTCTTTTTCTGTACTGGTTGTAAAAGTGTAGAAGTGACTGATTCCGTTTTTTAAATAAATTTCCTGCCTGTAATTTTCTGTGTCAAAAATGAAAAATGGCTGTGTCGGTCGTAATGCAAAAAATGTTTCTTCCGTCATAGTTTTCTCCAGGCAAAAAAAAAGCCGGACTCAAAAATATGAATCCGACTTCTTTGTCTCTTTATGAGAATTTATAACCTTATATCGGTTAATAGTCAATTGTTTTTTACCTTTTAATTCCGATTTATACAATTTTACGTTTCCGATTTTTACAAGAAAATAATTTTTCAATTATGTAATATGCAGGTGCAAACGACAAAGGGGTCAGGTTCGCGTAATGGTGAATCTGACCTTTTTGTTTTAAAGACGGAGGTTATCATGGAAAATTATGTTATTACAATTGCCCGCGGTTTTGGCAGCGGCGGAAAACATATCGGCCAGGAACTTTCGATGCGTCTTGGTATTCCATGCTATGAAAGCCAGATATTAAGACTTGCTTCTGCGTGCAGCGGAATCAATGAAGGTCTTTTCAATAAAGTTGATGAACGCCTTATGAATCTCAGTTACATTCAGAGACTGTTCCAGACACCTTCTCTTGATTTTATTGCAACTCCTTCTGATAAAAAATTTACAGGTGATCAGAACCTGTTCAATATTCAGGCAAAAATTATCCGTGAGCTTTGTGCAAATCAAAGTTGTATTATTATCGGAAAATGTGCCAACTGGATTTTGAAAGATGAACCGAATGTTGCTTCGTTTTATGTTGAAGCTCCAAGAAAAAATTGTCTTGAGTCAATTACAAAACTTCTTGGTGTTGATGAAAAAGAAGCTGCACGGTTGATTACAAAAACAGACAAGTATCGTGCAGATTACTATAAATATTACACCTGCGGACATACCTGGACTGATCCGGTTGCTTACGACATGACGCTGAATACCGCAAGGGTCGGCAGGGATAAATCAGTTGATGTAATCATTGATTACCTTAAGTTAAAGTTTGGACCTGAGGTTCTGACAAAAAAAGGTGTCATTGATTACGATGATTACCTAAAGAATACATCATTGTTCTAGTCAGATAAAAAATTAAAAAAAGTAAATTAGAAATATTTTCAGGCAATGAGGCCGGTTTAAAAATGTGAATTTGCGCAGTTCATGATTTTTGCCGGCTTTTTATTTTGATAAAGAAACTTTTTACGGAGGTAAAAATATGAAAAAGTTTACAGGTGCCGTTTTGGCTGGAGCTGTTATTGCAGCTTCTTTGGTTACAGGTTTGACAGGATGTGGAAAGTCGTCAGGTGCAACTGTAAAAGTTGGTCTTCTTCATTCTTTGACAGGTCCAATGGCTATCAGTGAAAAGTCAGTACGCGACGCAGAACTTCTTGCTATTGAAGAAATCAATAAAGCAGGTGGTGTTCTTGGAAAACAGATTTCTTATGTAGAAGAAGACGGTGCATCAGAACCATCAACATTTGCTACAAAAGCAGAAAAACTTATCGACAGCGAAAAAGTTGCTACAGTATTCGGATGCTGGACATCATCAAGCCGTAAGGCAGTAAAACCAATGTTCGAAGAATACAATTCACTTTTGTGGTATCCGGTACAGTACGAAGGTATGGAACAGTCACCTAACATCATTTATACAGGTGCCGCTCCTAACCAGCAGATCGTTCCTGCTATTGATTACCTTATCAGCAAGGGTTACAAAAAATTCTTCCTTCTCGGAAGTGACTATGTATTCCCACGTACAGCAAACATGATTATTACTGCACAGGTTAAAAATGCAGGACTTACAGTTGTTGGTGAAGAATATGCTGATATGGATCAGACAGACTTTGCTGCTATCATTTCTAAAATTGAAAGTGCAAAACCAGATGTTATCGTAAACACATTGAACGGTACAGGTAACGTAAGTTTCTTCAAGCAGATGAGCGAAAAGAACTACAGTGCAAAAGATTATATGACAATGTCTTTCAGTATTGCTGAAGAAGAAGTTGCAACAATCGGTGCAGATATCCTTAAGGATCACCTTGTAAGCTGGAACTACTACCAGACAACAGCAACTCCAGTTAACAAGAAGTTCGTTGATTCTTACAAGGCAATGTTCGGTGCTAAGCGCGTAACTTCTGACCCTGCAGAAGCTGCTTATGATGCAGTTTACCTCTGGGCAGCAGCATGTGAAAAAGCTGGAAGTTTCAAGGTTGAAGATGTTCTTGCTGCAATCCGCACAGGTTCAATTTCATTCGATGCTCCAGAAGGAAAGGTTGTAATCAACGGCGAAAACCAGCACTTGTCTAAGCCAGTACGCGTTGGACAGGTTGGAGAAGATGGTTTGATTTATACAGTATATGAAACACCATCTGCAGTTTCACCAGATCCTTACCTTACAACATATGACTGGGCAAAAGGATTGTCTAACTAAGATTTATAAACCGTAATTTTTACGGAAAGAAAATAAACAGGATGGCTTCTATTATAAGGAGCCTTCCTGTTCTTTTGAGACAGGAAAATGATATGGAAAATTTTGTAAACATTTTATTCAACGGACTAAGTCTTAGTTCCATTATTCTGCTTACTTCTCTGGGGCTTTCGATTACCTTTGGACTTATGGGTGTAATCAATATGGCTCATGGTGAGTTCGTAATGATTGGTGCTTATATGACTTATGTAACTCAGCAGATTTTCTATAAGCTTCTGCCTGTTTCTCTTCAGAGTTTTTATTATATTTTTGCGATACCGGTTTCGTTTGGAGCAACTTTTGCAATTGGCATTCTTCTTGAAAAAGTTGTCATATCAAGGCTTTATGGCCGAGAGATAGATTCACTTCTTGCAACCTGGGGAATCAGTCTGATTCTGCAGCAGGCAGCCCGTTCAATTTTTGGTGCACAGGGTGTGAACGTAAATGCACCTTCATTTTTACAGGGTGGTGCAAAAATCGGTGGATGTACTTTTTCGTTTAACCGCGTATTCATTATTCTGCTTGTAGCCTGCTGTCTTGTGTTTGTCTGGCTTGTAATGAATAAGACAAACTTTGGTAAGCAGATGCGTGCAACAATGCAGAACAGACCTATGGCCCAGTGTATGGGTATTAACAGCCGTAAGGTAGACTGCATCACTTTTGGTCTTGGTTCAGGGCTTGCAGGAATTGCAGGTTGTTCTGTTGCGCTTTTGGGTTCAATTGATTCAACTGTCGGACAAAGTTATATCGTAAATGCCTTTATGGCAGTCGTTCTTGGTGGAGTTGGAAAACTTGCAGGTACAGTTATCGGTGCATGTATCATCGGTTTCTCAAGTATTTTCACAGAGAACTTTACATCTTCTACAATTGCAAAGGCAATCGTCCTGCTTATCGTAATTGTCTTTTTGCAGAAGAAACCTCAGGGACTTTTTGTAATCAAGTCAAGAAGTCTGGACTAATGGTGTGAGGGAAATATGCTTAATAAAAAGATTTTTAATTTTGAAAACTATACTTTTGCAGCAATCTTTATTGTACTGGCTTTGATGCCGGTATTAGGATCTGCTGGAGTTTTGAATATATCAACTGTTTTATTTTTAGGAAAATGTCTGAGTTTTGCAATCGTTGCAATGGGACTTGATATGATCTGGGGTTACACAGGAATCCTGAGCCTTGGACACGGATTGTATTTTGCTCTTGGCGGTTATGGCATGGCAATGTACTTAAAGCTCAAGGCAACAGGCGGAGCTGTAACTGACTTTATGCATGTCGGTGGTTTTACAGAACTTCCTTTGATCTGGAAGCCGTTTCTGAATCTTCCGTGTACATTGATTTTGATGATTGCAGTCCCAAGTGTTCTTGCATTTGTAATCGGTTATTTTATTTTTAAGAACAGAGTTAAGGGCGTTTACTTTTCAATTATCAGTCAGGCTTTGACATGGGCAGCATATTCAATTTTTATTGCATTGAGTCCATACACAAACGGTAACGTCGGAATTACAGAAATTAAAAGTATTTTCGGTTCAATTAAAGGACATGCAAATATCGGAAATATGATGACATTGTTCTATGTAAGTCTTGTACTTCTTCTTTTGATTTATTCATTGTGTAAGTTTTTGACTGAATGCAAGTTCGGAAAACTTCTTGTAGCAATCCGTGACGGAGAAAACAGAACATACTTCAGCGGATATAAAGTAAGTTCATACAAAAACTTTGTTTACGTACTTTCTGCAGCAATCGCCGCTTTGGGAGGTGCAGTTTTTGTTAACTTTAATGGAAGCATCACTCCAAGTCAGATGACAATCGGATATTCAATCACAATGATAATCTGGGTTGCAATCGGCGGACGCGGAACAATTATTGGTGCAGTTATCGGTGCATTTGTCATTAACCTTTGTGAATACAATCTCAGCAGCGGCCCGATGGTAGAAATCTGGCAGTACCTCATCGGTGCAATTTTTGTAGTGACAATTCTGTTCTTTAAAGGTGGAATTGTTGGTTTCTTCCGCGATAAGTTCGGTTCACGCAAGGAGGCATAAAGATGAATGAAAACGTACTTGAAATAAAGAACATTACAGTTACATTTGACGGTTTTTATGCACTTACAGATATCCGTACAAATATTAAAAGAAATACAGTTCACTTTTTTATCGGACCAAACGGAGCCGGAAAAACAACTTTGCTGGATATTATCTGTGCAAAGACAAAGCCAAGTATGGGAAACGTATTCTTCTATCCGGATGACGGCAGAAAAATTCGTCTGACAGGAATGAAGGAATATAAGATTGTACAGGAAGGTGTCGGAAGAAAATTTCAGGTACCAAGTGTATTTGTTAATCTTACAGTTCTTGATAATATGATTCTTTCGTTAAAGGGACATAAAGGAATTCTTGATTCAATTTTCAAAAAGCCTTCGCAGAAAGATTATGAAGAAATCGATGAAATCCTAAAGCGTGTAAATCTTTTTGAAAAGAAAAACGACAGAGCGGGAAGTCTTGCGCACGGACAGAAGCAGTGGCTTGAAATTGCAATGCAGCTTGTTCAGAAACCGCAGATCATTATGCTTGATGAACCTGCAGCCGGAATGGGCAAAAGTGAAACTTTTAAGACAGGTGACATTCTGCAGGAAATCAAGAAGGACTGCACAGTCATTGTTATTGAACATGACATGGATTTTGTAAAGCAGTGCGCTGATGTGGTAACTGTTCTTCACGAAGGAAGAGTTTTGATGGAAGGAAATATTACAGACGTTCTGGCAAATGAAACTGTTCAGAAAGTTTATCTTGGAAGGTAACTTATGCTTAAGATAGATGGAATTAATTCATATTACGGTGAAAGTTGTGTTATTGAAGGACTCAGTCTGGATGTAGCAAAAGGAAAAATTGTTTCACTTATCGGTCGTAACGGTGTTGGAAAAACTACAACTTTAAAAAGCATTATGGGGCTTGTAAAAACAGATTCAGGAAAAATCATTTTTGACGGAACTGAAATTCAAAAGCTTCCTCCTTACGAACGTGTAAAACTTGGTATTGGTTATGTTCCTCAGGGAAGAGATATTTTTCCGCAGATGACAGTTCAGGAAAATATTGAACTTGGTCTGCAGCCATTGGGCGGTAAAGGTGAAATCCCTGAATATATTTATGAGCTGTTTCCGATTCTTCCAAAGTTTGCAAGAAGAAAAGGCGGTGACCTTAGTGGTGGTCAGCAGCAGCAGCTTGCAATTGCCAGAGCACTTGTTGCTAATCCAAAGATTCTTATTCTTGATGAACCAACAGAAGGTATTCAGCCAAGCATCATTAAGGATATTGGAACAGCAATTCAGCGTATTAACAAAGAAAAAGGAATTACAGTTCTGCTTGTTGAACAGTATCTGGACTTTGTTCTTGAAAACGCAGATGAAGTTTATGTAATGGAACACGGTGAAATTAAATTCAAGGGTGGCCGCAACGACAGCGATCATTCAACAATCCGCAAAATGATGACGGAATAAACGGAAGGTAATATGCATCTTACACCAAGAGAAATTGAACGACTTTTAATCCATCAGGCTGGAAATCTTGCAAAAGAAAGAAAACAGCGTGGATTAAAATTAAATTATCCGGAAGCAATCGCATATATTACAAGTGAATTGCTTGAAAGAGCCCGCGACGGTAAAACAGTTGCCCAGCTTATGAGTGACGGAAAACATCTTCTTACAGCAGATGACTGTATGGATGGCGTTCCAGAAATGATTTCTGAAATTCAGTTTGAAGCAACATTCCCGGATGGAACAAAACTTGTTACAGTTCATGAACCGATTATTCCTTCCATGAAAATTATTCCTGGTGAATTTATTCTCGAAGACGGAGAAATTGAACTTAACGCCGGAAAAGAAACAAAATCTATCGAAGTCACAAACATGGCGGACCGACCGATTCAGGTTGGAAGCCATTTCCATTTTTATGAAGTTAACAGACAGCTGCAGTTTGACCGTGAAGGAGCAAAAGGCTACAGGCTGAATATCCCGGCAGGTAATGCAGTCCGCTTTGAAAGTGGAGAAAAGAAAACAGTCGAACTTGTAAAAATCGGCGGAAACCGCATCGGCGGCGGATTGAACGACTTGTGTAAAGGAGCAATGGACTGATGAAAATTTCAAGAAAGCAGTATGTTTCAATGTATGGTCCTACAAAAGGGGACAGAGTCCGACTTGGAGACACAAGTCTTATTGTTGAAGTTGAAAAAGATTTAAGCGGAACTCCTTATGGTGAAGAAGCAAAATTCGGCGGCGGAAAATCTTTGCGTGACGGTATGGGACAAAGCTGTACTGTTCTTGATAAGGACTGCCCTGATACAGTAATTACAAGTGCACTGATCGTTGACAGCACAGGAATTTATAAAGCAGATGTTGGTATTAAAGACGGAAAAATCTGCGGAATCGGTAAAGCCGGTAACCCTGACATCATGGACGGTGTAACACCATCTTTAGTTTTTGGTGCAGGAACAGAAGCCATTGCAGGTGAAGGTTTGATTCTGA
This sequence comes from Treponema sp., assembly GCA_024402475.1. Taxonomy (GTDB): domain Bacteria; phylum Spirochaetota; class Spirochaetia; order Treponematales; family Treponemataceae; genus Treponema_D. The sequence goes on from JAKSTQ010000020.1 coordinate 34,431, forward strand.
CAGCAGGAGGAATTGATACACACATTCACTTTATTTCTCCAACCCAGATTGAAACTGCTTTGTACAGCGGAATCACAACAATGATCGGCGGAGGAACAGGACCTGCAGACGGAACAAATGCTACAACCTGTACACCGGGAGAATTCAACATTCATAAAATGCTTGAAGCAGCAGAAGACTATCCGATGAACCTTGGCTTTCTTGGAAAAGGAAACAGTGCAAGTTACCAGACACTTGAAGAACAGGTAAAAAGCGGTGCCTGCGGATTAAAGATTCATGAAGACTGGGGCGCAACACCAAGCGTAATCCGACAGAGCCTTAATGTAGCAGATGATTATGATGTTCAGGTAAGCATTCATACAGACACTTTGAACGAAGCAGGCTGTGTAGAAGATACACTTGATGCAATCGGCGGAAAAGTAATTCACACTTACCACACAGAAGGTGCAGGCGGCGGACATGCTCCTGACATTATTCATGCGGCAGGTTTCCAGAATATTCTTCCATCATCGACAAATCCTACAATGCCTTTTACACGCAATACAATTGATGAACATCTGGATATGCTTATGGTCTGCCATCACCTTGATTCAAAGGTTGCAGAAGACGTTGCTTTTGCAGACAGCCGAATCCGTCCGGAAACAATTGCCGCAGAAGATGTGCTTCATGATATGGGAATTTTTTCAATGATGAGCAGTGACAGTCAGGCAATGGGTCGTGTCGGAGAAGTAATTACAAGAACCTGGCAGACAGCAAGCAAGATGAAAGATCAGCGCGGGATACTTCCGGAAGACTGTGAACGCAATGATAACTTCAGAGCTAAAAGATATATTTCAAAATATACAATTAATCCTGCAATCACTCATGGTATTTCTGATTATGTAGGAAGCGTTGAAGAAGGAAAATTTGCAGACCTGGTTTTGTGGAAGCCTGCAATGTTCGGCGTAAAACCAGAAATGATTATCAAAGGCGGATTTATCTGTGCTTCGAAAATGGGAGATGCAAATGCTTCTATTCCTACACCACAGCCGGTAGTTTATACAAAAATGTTCGGTGCACACGGTCTTGCAAGAAAACGCAGCTGTATCGATTTTGTTTCTAAAGCGGCTTATGATGACGGACTTAAAGAAAAACTGGGTCTTGAAAAAATCGTGCTTCCTGTTAAAAACTGCAGAACAATCAGTAAAAGCAGCATGAAGTTTAATGACCGCACAGGTGATATTAAAGTAGATCCGGAAACTTACAGTGTAACAGTTGACGGTCAGGAAATTAAATGCGATGCAGCAGAAAAACTTCCTCTTACACAAAAGTATTATCTGTTCTAGGAAAGGGTGAATTATGATCTGCGAAAAAGTGATTAAACATCTGCATCATCATGAACTGCATGAATTATCTCATGCAGGGAAAACAATTGATGCTTTAGAAATTGACTGGTTCGAGCGCGATAAAAAAATCCTGAGAAAGATTACAGCGTCTGGTCAGGAAATTGGAATCCGTCTTGATGATAAAGCTCATTCACTTAACGAAGGCGATGTACTTTACGAAGATGACTCCAAAGTAATTGTGGTATCGATTGCGGCAAGTGATCTTATTCTTATTCATATTAAAGGAATCGTAGAAATGGGAAGATGCTGTTTTGAACTTGGAAACAGACACCTTTCCCTTGCGATTCATGAAGATAAGGTTCTGTGTCCTTTTGATCAGCCGACTTTTGAATACATGCAGCATAAAGGCTTTGATGTAGAAAAAGTTCATGAAAAGTTCAGTCATTACACTGAATGTAAAGGCCACAGCCATTAATGGAATCAACATTAGTTCTTTTACAGTCTTTTGATTCTCTGTTTCCAATCGGTGCTTTTACTTTAAGCAACGGTATGGAAACTTATGTACAGAAAGAAATTGTTAAGGATAAAAATTCCCTCCAGGAATATTTAGATACATTTATTTATTTGATGCCATTCAATGATCTTGGAATGGCATCTTTTGTTATGCAGACAAAGAATTTTGTTCTTGCAGATTCTGTCTGCGCAGCCAGCAAGTCGCCTGTTGAATTACGGCAGGGCAGCAATAAACTTTGTGCACGGTTCATAAAGGCACAGAAAGAAATCAACCGTTCAAGTCTGGACAGCCTTCTTCAATACGAAAAACTGATCAGCGAAAATAAATGTCACGGAATGTTCCCTGTAGCACTTGGACTTTATTTTGCAGATTTAAAACTTGATATAAAAGATGCGCTGCGGTTTTATGCATATTCCCAGATTTCCACACTTGTAAATCATGCAGTTAAACTTGTTCCTCTTGGTCAGATGGAAGGACAGAAAGCATTGTTTTATGGAATGCAGAAAATTGACGATGCAGTAAACCGTGCAATAAACATTAAGGAAGAAGAACTAGGCTCTGGCGGACCGGGTTTTGATTTTAGAAGCATGGAACACGAAAAACTGTATTCGCGTTTATATATAAGTTAACGACAAGGAGAAAATATGGCATACGTTAAGATTGGTGTTGGCGGACCGGTTGGTTCGGGAAAGACAGCTTTAATTGAAAGACTCACACGACAGATGTCCAGAGAATATTCCATCTGCGTTGTTACAAATGACATATATACAAAAGAAGATGCGGAATTCCTTATTAAAAATTCCTGCCTTCCAAAAGAAAGAATTGTCGGCGTTGAAACAGGCGGCTGTCCTCATACTGCAATCCGCGAAGACTGTTCCATGAATCTTGAAGCAGTAGAAAAAATGGCAAAAGATTTTCCTGACGTTCAGATTATTTTTATCGAAAGCGGCGGTGATAACCTTAGCGCAACATTTTCTCCAGACCTTGCCGATGCAACAATTTATGTAATCGATGTTGCACAGGGAGAAAAAATTCCACGTAAGGGTGGGCCTGGCGTAACAAGAAGTGATCTGCTTGTAATCAATAAAACTGACCTTGCGCCTATGGTTGGTGCAAGCCTTGAAGTCATGGCGTCAGATTCAAAAAGAATGAGAGGTGACCGTCCGTTTATTTTTACAAACCTGATGAATCGGGACGGAGTGAATCAGGTAATTCAATGGATTAAAAAGACAGTACTTCTGGAAGATCTTTAATGCCGCAGCTTAATGTCATTGCGAAAAAGCAGGATAACAGAACAGTATTAGATTCTCTTTATTTTACTTCGCCTTTTAAGGTTGCAAAACCGTTTTATTCCCAGGAAAAAAATGTAAAGGCCCGTACTACAGTTATGGTGATGCAGGCAAGCGCCGGACTTTTAGAAGGGGATGAAAATGATATCAGCCTCGAAGTTCAGGAAAATGCAGATTTAAAATATACAGGCCAGTCATTTACAAAAGTTTTCAGATGTCCAAAGGGAACGGGCGTCAGGCAGAATACGCAGGTTAAAGTTAAAGAAAATGCATCCCTTATTTTTTCTCCACTTCCGATTGTTCCGTTTGTTGAATCAATTTACAGTGCAGAAACAAAAGCCACTCTTGATAAAAGTTCATCGTTAATTTACAGCGATATATTCTGCTGCGGAAGAAAAGAGCGCGGTGAAGTATTCGCCTTTAAAAGCTTTATATCAAGAACAGCTGTTTATATAGAAGATAAACTGGTCTTTCTTGATAATACCCGTTTTTTTCCGGAGAACTGTTCACTTGCAGGAACCGGATTTTTTGAGCGGTATTCCCATACTGGTTTTATGTACATTTATGGTTTTGACGTTCCGGATTATTCTCCATGGGTGAATGAAAAAATTGCAGCAGCGCAGTCGGAATGTATTCAGGGGAAAATCCTGCGTGTTTTTGCAAATGATGCCCAGAGTATCCGTGATTTTTTTGCCCGGATTGAAGCTGCTGTAGATTCAAAAAGCGATTAGCCGTTGTTTCTGATTGAACGAATTTCATTTTTTTACTATAATATTATGAATTAAATTTCTGTAACTTTTGAGGTTCGTATATATGAAAAAAATTATCAGTGGTAAAGTGCGCGAGGTTTATGACCTTGAAAACGGCACAATGGTTATCGTTACAACAGACAGAATTTCTGCTTTTGACGTTATTCTTCCAACAATGATCACAGACAAGGGAAAGGTTTTGAATGCTCTTGCAAACTTCTGGTTTGATTATACAGGTGACATTGTAAAAAACCATATGATTTCTACTGATCTTAAAGATATGCCTGCTGAATTCCAGAAACCAGAATTTGAAGGCCGCACAATTCTCTGTAAAAAACTTAAGATGATTCCTTACGAAGTTATCGTTCGCGGTTACATGTTCGGTTCAATGTACGAAGCATACAAAAAAGGCGAACCATTCCTCGGTCACTCTTTTGACAAGGAATACAAACAGGCTGAAAAACTTGACCAGCCAATCTGTACACCATCAACAAAAGCTGCAGAAGGACACGACATCAACGTTACTCTCGAATACATGAAGAATGACCTTGGCGAAGAACTTGGACAGAAAATCGCTGATACTGCAATTGCCGTTTACAAAAAATGTTATGATCATGCATACAAAAACGGAATTATCATTGCAGATACAAAATTCGAATTTGGTCTTGATGAAGAAGGAAATCTCGTTCTTGCAGACGAAGTTCTTACTCCAGACTCAAGCCGCTTCTGGGATCTTTCAAAATACGAAGTAGGCGGAAGTCCTGCAAGTTATGACAAACAGTTTGTTCGTGACTGGCTTAAAGACAACAACCTTGCAGGCGATCCTAACATTAAGGAAATCCCGGCTGATGTTGTTGCAAAGACTTCTGAAATCTACAAAGAATGTCAGCGCAAAATCTGCGGAAAATAAGTTAATTAGGAAACATTTATGGCTATTGATAAATACGAAATCGTTATTGGTTGCGAAATCCATACTCAGCTTTTGACAAAAACAAAGGCGTTCTGTGCATGTGAAAACCGTTACGGCGGTATGCCTGACACACGCGTTTGTCCGGTTTGTCTTGGACTTCCTGGTGCTATGCCTCGTGTAAGCGAAGGTTATGTTGAACTTGGCGCTGTTGCAGGACAGGCTCTCAACTGTAATATTGCACGCTTTACAAAATTTGACCGTAAGCACTATTTCTATCCTGACCTTGCAAAAGGTTATCAGATCACTCAGTACGATATTCCGCTTTGCTCTGATGGTCATGTTGATCTTCCGTTCTCACATTATCCAAAAGATGAACAGCCAGGCGGTGCTAAATGCCGTGATAAGAACTTTAAGGGCGAAGATTGTATTATTGACGGAAAATACCGCCGCGTGCGCATTGAACGCATTCACCTTGAAGAAGACGTAGGTAAGTCTCTTCATATTGAAGGCAAACATTCTTACATTGACTATAACCGTTGTGGTACACCACTTATCGAAATTGTTACAAAGCCTGATATGACAAGTCCAGAAGAAGCAGCTTTGTTCATGCAGACAGTTCAGGAAATTTTGCGTTATGTAAAAGTAACAAAAGGTAACCTTGAAGAAGGTAATATGCGTTGTGATGCAAACATCAACCTTAATGTCTGGGAAGACGGCAAACTTTATCACACACCAATTTCCGAAATCAAAAACCTTAACTCATTCCGTGCAATTAAAGAAGCATGTGCTTACGAAGCAAAACGTCAGCTCCAGGAATTTATTGATGACCGTCAGGAATTCAATCCTGGTTTCAAAGTAACAATGGGTTGGGATGAAGACAAGGGACAGACAGTTGTTCAGCGTACAAAGAACTCATTTGTAGATTACCGTTTTGTTGTTGAACCTGACATCAAACCATTCTCAGTTTCTGAAGAACTTATTTCTACAGCAGCTTCTAAAGTAGGTGAATTACCAGAAGCAAAGCGTAACCGTTACAAGAAAGAATTTGGACTCAGCGATTTTGATGCAGAAACACTTACTTCAAGCCGTGAACTTGCTTTGTGGTTCGAAGAAGCAATCAAAGACGCAAAAAGTGCTAAGCGCGTTGCAAACCTTATTCTTTCTGAACTTCTTGCAGTTCTCAACGAAAAGAATATGTCAATTCTTGATGTTGCATTAAGTCCAAAACACATCACAGAACTTGCAAATGCACTTGAAGAAAGCAAGATTACAAGTAAGCAGGGAAAAGAAGTTTTTGCTGACATGCTTGCTACAAATAAAATGCCATCTGAAATTATTAAAGAAAAAGGCATGGAAATTGTAAGTGATGCAGGTGCAATCGAAAAAATTGTTGACGAAGTTATTGCTGCAAATCCAAAGGCAGTTGCTGACTACAAATCAGGTAAGACAAATGTTGTAGGATGGCTTATGGGACAGGTTATGAAACAGTCTCAGGGAAAAGCAAATCCTAAACAGGCTACAGAACTTGTTTCTAAAAAACTTGCAGCCCTTTAGTTTGTGCAGATTTAATTTTACTTGAGAGAGTTAACAAACTTTCTGAAATCAGGCGTGCTTAAAGCATTCTTTGCTTCGAGCACGTCTTTTTTTGTATATGGCTTGTAAGTTACATCAAAAAGTCCGTATTCTTTTTTGAGGCGGAGAATTCTTGTAACAGAATCATTAAGTTTATTTTCTGAAAGTTTTCCTGATTTAACTGCGTTTTCGATGTTGATGTAGAATTGTTCAAGGCGTTCAAGGTCTTTGCTTGAAGTAATTGAAATAGGATGGCACAAAAGATTTGCTCCAGCATTAAGTGCATTGATAGCGGCAGTGCTTTCTGTAAAGTACGCAGCAATAGCGCCCATATCAAGAGCATCAGTTACGATAACGCCTTCAAATCCCATGTCTTTTCGAAGGATGTCCTGTAAAATTGCTTCAGATAAAGTTGCAGGTTTTTCGATGTATTTTTGAGCTTTATCAGCCCAGATAAGATTTGAGTCCAGGCCCGGGAACTGAATGTGCGCAGTCATAATCATTGGGATTCCTTCTTTGATGGCTTTTCTGAAAGGAACGAATTCGCAGTCTTCAAGAGCGGCACGTTTTTTTTCTACAACAGGAAGTCCGTAGTGAGAATCAGTGTGAGTGTCGCCGTGTCCCGGAAAATGTTTGCCGCACGCAATAACACCAGAATCTTTGTGGCCAAGATAATTTTGAGTTGCATAGACAGCGGCTTTCTGCGGATCTGAGGAATAACTTCTGTCGCCGATTACAGGGTTTGCAGGATTTGAATCAACATCACAGACAGGCGCAAAGTTTGTGTTAAGGCCAACAGCCTTTAACTGCTTGCCAAGAATCTGTCCCTGTTTAAAGCAAATTTGCGGTTTGTGCAAGTTACCGATTTTTTTTGCAGGCGGAAAAACCGGAGTAAAACGGATTCTGTTTACACGGCCGCCTTCCTGGTCAATGCCAATCAGCAAAGGAATTTTATTGTTTTGAACAGCGGCTTCCTGGAGTATTCCGGTAAAGTGCATGGTCTGTTCAACAGATTCTGTATTTTCTGCAAAGAGAATAACATTGCCGGCATGGTAATCTTTGATTACAGTCAGGACAGTGTCGTTCACTTTTTGAAGACCCACAACATCTTTAATACCGCGGGCAGTTTCGTAAGGTTGAATTCTTGATTTGTCATAAGAGTCAAGGTCTGAGATTTCCCAGTATCTGAAGTTAACCAGAAGTACCTGTCCGATTTTTTGCCTTAAGGTCATGGAATTAACCATTTTGACAATCGGATCATTTTTATCAGATGAATCAGAGACGGTGGATTCCTGCTGAGTTGATTTACAGGAAGTTATATTTAAAAGCGCAAGAACACAGATAGCAGCAAAATAAGAAACGCATGTTTTTTTCATATTAAAATAATTATAACACAGATTTGCAAAAAATGCAGAAGAAGTGTTTATTGCATAACAGTAAAAAATCTGTAGTATGGTGGGAAAAAATTTTGATAAAAATGGAATTATTTTTTAACGATGCGAATAAACAAATTGGAACAGTAAGGGTAGGGTGATTTCCAGATTTGTTTGAAATTATTTATTTCGACTTTTCGGTTGTAAAGTTTGTTCCCTTTTACATTACGCCATTTTGGAACAGAGTCCTGAAGATAAATGTATTTTGAATCGAATCCGGTTACTACAAGGTAATGACTTGTTGTTGCAGTTTCCTGAGTAAGGATGATAACAGGAATTCCTTTTGCAACTGCATTTTTTAAATCATCAACAGAGCCTGTGTAATATTCCGGTGTGAATTTTGAGCCTGCAAAATATTTTTCAAAAACTTTTGGATATGCGCCGCCTTCCCATTTGCATGGAAAGTTTTTGCTGTGATAAAGTTGTACACCATTGCACTGCTGGCCGTAAAAACGCATAAGATATCCGATTGAACATCCGCTGCATTCAAATCCGGTCTGGGAATCAGGTGCAGCATATTTTTGAATTATATATTCTTTAGGAGTTTCTCCAGATTTTTTGTATTTAGCGGGGAATGTAATTGCATTGTCATAAAACCATTGTTTTTCCTTTTCGGACATTTTATCAACATCTGATGGTTTTATTGCATATGCGTTAAAAAAGAATAACAGGGGTAATAAAAGAAATGCAGTTTTTTTTATAAAGTTCATTTGAATGAATTCTCCCGGACTTGAACCGATCCCTCCAGTCACAAACCTCCTGTTTGTTCCTTCCG
>JAKSTQ010000021.1 GCA_024402475.1 Treponema sp.
AACCCACAAACGTAAAAGCAGCCTGTTTAGCTTAGACTGATTAAAATTCAAAAAAACAAAAATAAATTCCAATTTCCATGTAAAAATTTCCAAAAAAAAGTATCTATAACTAAGCACCCGCACTTAGGAGATACCAATCATGCCACCCGCTAGTAAACTTACAAACCTGAATGACACTTCCTTTAACGAAATTCCCCTAAAAAATACACTTCAAATATGCAACTTGACACGTTACGCGTTACAGAATAACTTATCACTAGGAGCCCACAATGACAAGAAAACCAGCACATCCAGGTGAAGTATTCTTAAAAGATGTTCTTGAACCACTTGGAATTAATATTACAGATGCCGCAAAAATGCTTGGTGTTACAAGAAAAACACTTTCTGAATTTATAAATGAAAAGTCTTCCTTGAGTCCAGAGATGGCTCTTAGAATTGCAAAAGCCACAAATACAAGCCCTGAAAGCTGGATGATTATGCAGATGAAGCTTACCCTCTGGCAAGCGATGCAAAATAAACCCACAAACGTAAAAGCAGCCTGTTTAGCTTAGACTGATTAAAATTCAAAAAAGCAAAAAAAAATTCCCAATTTCCATGTAAAAATTTCCAAAAAAAAGTATCTATAACTAAGACCCACACTTAGGAGATACCAGTTATGAAACCATGGAATGAACTAAAAATCACCGATGATTTTATCTTCTGCAAAGTAATGCAGAATGAGTCTATCTGCCGTCAAATGCTTGAACTGCTTTTAAGCATAAAAATAGACAGGCTGGAATACATTCACAATCAGTATGCAATTGCACCGGATTATGGATCCCACAGCATCAGGCTGGATGTATATGTACGCGACAGCAATAAAATTTATGATATCGAAATTCAGACAACAGACAAACACAATCTTGAAAAGCGTGTCAGATATTATCAGGCTTTGATGGACATCGACCAGCTGGAACGCAGCATGGATTACCGCCACTTAAAAGAAAGCTATGTAATTTTTATCTGTACCTTCGATCCATTCAACCACGATTCTCTCATTTATACAGTCAAACAGAATTTTCTCGAGCGGCCGGACAAATCTTATGATGACAATACCCGCAAAGTATTTTATAATCTGAATGCAAGTGAGCTTAAGCGGGAAGATTCACGACTTGGAACTTTTCTCCGCTATCTTATAACAAATGACCCAGAGGATGTTTTTACAAAGCAGATTTCAAAAGAAGTCGAAAGTGTAAAGCACAGCACAAAGTGGAGAAAAGAGTATATGACAGTTGGAGAATGGATAAGGGAAGAAGTCGAAAAAGAAGTTGCAATAGAAGTCGATAAAAGAGTTGCAGTTGAACTTGAAAAAGAAGTTAACAAGAAAGTCGCAACCGAAGTTGAAAAACAAGTTGCAATTAAGCTTGAAAAGGAAGTTAACAAAAAAGTTGCTATTGAACTTGAAAAAGAAGTTAACAAGAAAGTCGCAATCGAGCTTGAAAAACAAGTTGCAGTTGAACTTGATAAGCAAGTCGCTCTCGAAGTCAAAAATCAATTACATGCTCAGCAGCTTCAAAACGCCAGAAACCTTCTTGCCATGAATGTTCTCACAACCGAACAGATTGCCCAGGCCGTAGAACTTCCTGTAGAAGAAATTATGGCATTAAAATAATAAAAAAGCTGCAAGTCTTTAGGCTATGCCATCAGTTCAAATTCCATCGCAATATTGTAGATTTTTTCCTCACACAAATCTTTCAAATTACTATATAATATTCGTGATGAAAGTTAGAAAATTCCTTATTTACATTTTGATTTGCGTTATCTTTTCAATTTTTGATTACTACATGTGCGATCTTGTTGCATACCAGTTAAAGCTGCCGTTATTCTGTGACATGATTTTCTGTATGGCAATGTCACTTTTTGCAGGTCCTGTCTGGGGAATCGTAGTAGTCTGTTTTAATCATATTTACGATCTTATAATTTCAAAGAGTTTTGTAATTTTTCACATCTATATGATTACCGCTTTTGCCGGATGTTTTGTTGTCTGGTTTTACCGGAACAGATTTATTAAAGCGGATCTTTCCCTGATCAAAAAACTCGGGCATCTGCTTTTACTTTCACTGATTATGTGTCTTGTCATGAGTATTACTGGTGGACTTGTAAGCCGCTTTATTGATCTTGTAAAAGGCGAAGTGAATAATTACACCTACCAGACAGATTTTCTTCAGAAGATTTTCAGCGTTCAGATTAAATCACCGCTGTTGAACTCAATTTTTGTTCGAATCCCGGTTAATCTTGTAGACAGAATCATTACTGTTTTTGCAGCGTGGGGTGTTTTTAATTTAATGAAATTTATCGAAAAACAAATTACTGCCAGAAACCAGAAAGAAATTTAAAGCATTTCTTCAAGGTTATGTCTGTTCTTTGTTCCAAGTTTATCGTACAGACGGGACAAATGATTTTCAACTGTTCTTACTGAAATCTGAAATTTTTCTGCAATCTGCTGATTATCCATGTGATTTTTAATGCAGACCGCAATTTCCCGTTCTCGTTTTGTAAGACAAAGCATAATGTTTGTCCGCTGAATCATTTTTTCTGCCAGATCTTTTTGAATGTATGATTCACCTTTTGCTACTGTATTAATTGCTTCAAGAAGTTCGCTGTCATCTGCTGATTTTGAAACATAACCTTTTGCGCCGAACTCAGTTGCCTGCATCAAATAACTTGGACTTGTATACATTGAATAGACAACCGAATTAATTCCAGACTGCGATAAAAGCCTGATTGCATCAAAACCTGTTTTTGATTCTGACGCTTTTGAAAGCTCAATGTCTACAACTGCAACTACTGGTTCAGAGGAAGAAAATGTTTTAAGGAAAGTTTCAAGATTTTCATATGAGTTAAGTTTTGCAATGATATTCCAGTCCTTTGTACTGTTTTCTATAAAAGAAGAAATTCCGTTTAATATCATTGTGTGATCATCAAGAAGTATCAGCTGCTTCATATAAATTCCCTGCTAAAATAATTATACACTATTTTGTAATTACAGGAACCGTAATCTTTACAGATGTTCCGATATCAGGTTCAGAACTGATTACGAGTTTCCCCTTAATATTTTCAACGCGGTCTTTAATTCCTAAAAGGCCAAAATGTTTTGCAGTAATCTGTTTTTCAGTTGAATTGAACTGCTTCACATTACAGTCAAATCCTATTCCGTCATCTGAAATCAGAATAATAATGTTATTGCCTTCCTGCCGGATAATTACGCTTGCCTCATTAGCTTTCGAATGCTTTTTAATATTGGTCAGACATTCCTGAATAATTCTGAAAATATGAATCTGTCTGTCAGAATCCAGACTGTCCAGTTCCCTGCTGCATTGAACTGCAACCGGACATTCTATCGAAGTCTGTTTTGAAAAAGAATCACTCATCAAAATTATTGCTTCTGAAAGTTTGTTGTATTCAAGTTCCGGCGGTGTCAGGTTATAGCAGATTGATCTTACATTTGTCATTGCCTGCGAAACAATTTCATCTGCTTTTTTAGAAAGTTCCAGGGTTTTGTCAGCATTCAATTCAATGGAACTCAACTGGCTTGTAATAAACTTAATGCCTTTTAGTTCCTGTGCAATCGTGTCATGCAGTTCATGGCTGATAATTTTCCGTTCATCTTCCTGCGCCTGAAGAATAATCTGATTCACCTGGCGTGCAACTTTCTTTTCGTGAGCCGACTGTTTGTAAGACAAGGCCAGTACAATTACTGCAATCACAGCCATAAAAAACAGCAGAACAAATATCTGAAACAAAAACGAAGTTTTGCGCCCGCTTAATTTTAAATCCTGATACGACAGATCATGCAGCGCAAGAATTCCGGCCGTCATATTATTCAAATATTGAAAATAAACTGCTTCATCAAATTTATCTGTGCCGCCGTATTCTTCAAGATACGAAATTAAATTATCAAGGCTTTCATCTAACTGTCCGTAAAGACGGTTTTCAGAATTTCTGAATTCTTTTTCAAGATTTGTTGAGTTTTTGTAAAGCCGCAAAGATTCCCGGAAATTTTTAACTGCAGGCAGCAGATTTTCATCTTTGTACGAAAGTTTTCGAAGAGCCTTGTATTCTTCCTGAATTGAAGTCGCATTCGGTTCCAGCTGCATTGAATTTTCATTATGAGCAAAAATTCCTGAGAAACAAAAAATAAAAATGCAGAATGAAAGAATTTTCTTCATATTCTGAAACTATAACAGAAATTTTCTTCTAAAAATAGTTATTTTCTGCCCTTTTTTCCTGACCAGACACAACCAGAAATCAGAACAAAACCGTGCGTAAACTCACAAAAAAACCGTGCATGATTACTCACTTCAAATCTTTAAAATACGATTAAAATATAAAAAAAATAATATTAACCTCAGGCGCAGGTTAATATCATTACTAAATATTTAAAGGAGATTTTTATGAAGAAAATCATTTCAGCTGTTATTGCAATGCTGTGTACTTCTATGATTTTTGCTCAGTCACAGAAATACCAGGAACTTCTTGCAAAAGCCAAAGATTTCGAAGCTCAGAAAAAATGGGTTTCTGCTATGGCTACTTATGGAGATGCAATCATTGCAGATTCAGAAAACTGTACAGAAGCAATCGAAAAATTCAATGCAATTAAAAAAGCTTTCGATTCAGGTAAACCTGGTCTTGATAAATACACATCAAGAATGCTTCACGATGAATGGAAAAAAGTTCTTATTGAATATGAACAGTATTATGGTTCACATATGACAAGTGGTATCAAGGTTTACTCTGTAGAAGGTGATGCTCATGCTTTAACTTATACTGTAAGTTTTAAACTTACTGACCACGGACCTTATTCAGACATCACCTATGCATTAAAAAACGGCTATGGATCTGCTCGCGAAGACAGCTGGACAGATTTACCAAGAGCATACACTGCTAATGGAACAAACTTCCTGTACAATCTTGAAGGATGGCCAAAAGCAAGTGCTTCTATTCCTGCAGGTTCAACTCCTAAAAAAATCAATCAGGATATGGGATACACTCTTGTAACTGCAAATACAGCTTATAATGTTAATGGCGCATACGTTCTTGGATTCCCTGGATATGCCGGACTTGCTCAACTTGGAACACCTGCAAGTTATGCAGCAACTGGAATTATCGAATACCGCAACCCTTCTGCAGACGGCTGGTACGACATGACATTTAAGTTCGTAGACAAAGAAGGAAATTCATTCGGAACAAGTGCACGTATATTCACAAAATGTGCTGATTATGAAATGCTCGAAGTAAAAATCACTGGACTTACTGGCGAACAGTTTGACAAAGTTGAACTTGGAGAAGCTACTCTTGCTGTAAATTCAATCTATCTCCAGTATGGTTATATTAAGCCATCTAAAGCATTCGACGATATGTACCGCAATACTTATTTAACAGATGCCGAAAGAATCGCCAAAATCAAGACACTTAAAGTTCCACTTTCGGAAGTTAGCATTCCTGCTGATACTGCTTACATTTATACAGAGGAAACAGATAAATTCCGTAAAGCATTCACTGCATATCACGAAAAAAACAGAAAAAAAGAAGAAGAATTAAGACGCCAGCAGGAATTGGAAGAACTCCGTGCTGGAATGATGTAATCTTAATTACTGATAATTTCTGACATCAAACACCATTTGAAACTGAATGAATCAATTCTTTTTCGAATGGTGTTTTTTCTATCAAGTGGAATAATACAACGAAATGTTTTATAATTTTATTCATACTTAAAAAAATTCAGGATGAGATTAAACACTATGGTTTTTACTGCAAAATTTTACATCGGTTACAGCGACATTACAAAAGACATGACACTTTCAAATACAGCAATTTTAAAATTGTTCGAAAATGTAGCTTCAATGCACAGTCGTGTTGCTAAAGATGATATCAACGAAAGCGAAGGAAGATGGTTCCTTACTGGTTATCATGTAAAAATCACAAAACGCCCTGAATACGGCGAAACAGTTACAATCAACACCTGGAGCCGCGATATGAAAGGCGTTCAGGCAGCCCGCGAATTTGAAATCTATAACGAAAAAGGCGAACTGTGCTTAATCGGAATTTCAAACTGGATCAGAATTAACGCAAAAACTCTCCGCCTTGAAAGAATCAGCCAGGAACTTTTTGACGCATACGGCAGCGAACCAGAAAAAACCAATTTCAATTATTCATGGATCGAAAAATTAAAGGAACCTGAAACATCTGACTTTGAAAAAGAATTCCACATCGAACGAAACTTCATTGATGCAAACAACCATATGAACAATGTTTATTACCTGGACCTTGCAACAAACATTCTGCCAGAAGAAGTTTACCAGAAAGGCGAATCCTGCGAATTTGAAATCATGTATAAATCTGCAATCAAATATGACGAAACAGTTTCCTGCAGTTTTACAGCCCTTACAAACGAAAATATCATCACCATCAAATCTCAGGACAAATCAGAACTTAAAGCTGTAATAAAACTTTGTAACTAGGAATATAATTCATGAAATTAAAAAAAGTTTATTTTGTACCTGTTTTTATTTTGATTTTATTTTCTTCCTGCCAGAAAATAGAAACCGACGAACAGGTTAACAGCAGACTGATTTCTTTTTATGACAGCGTCAGCAATATCAAAGATGCATATGATAATTTTTATTTGACCACGGATAACCCTGATTACATTTTTGAAGTTTTTGAACCTTCTTCAAAATTGCGAAAAAATTTTGACAGCCTTTTCTATGATTCAAAAACACCTGTAACCATTGTGGATAACTTTGAGCCTTTGATCTCACAACAGCCGGACAAATTTCTTCTTTCAATAAAAACTGGTAATATTCTTAAAATTGAAAAAATCAGTGAATCAGAATCAGAACAAAAATGGAACGTAAAATTCAAGACTTCACACTGGTTTTATTCTGCAGACACTCTGGAAACTGTAAAAAAATGCTCATTCCCATATTACAATGATATCTGCATTCCATTGGAAGAAATACACAAACTTGACGAAGAAAGCCTGGCTTATTACAAGAAAACTGGTAAAGGAAAATACGGCGGCCTTGATATGAAGACCGTTGAAAATCATGTTTTCACTCTTAAAAAGAAATACGGCAAATTCAAAATCCTCAATTTCGAATTCAACATTGAATCCTATGACCCTTATAAATATTGGTTAGACGAATAATTTTATAAAGACAAAAATCTGCGGCTGACTTTTTTCACCGCAGATTTTTTCTTTACTACTAGTTGATTTCTGTTACTTCGTAGCCTGCTTCTTTTACAGCCGCTGTCAGAACATCATCTGCAACATCCTTTGAAAGCGCAACAACTGCTGTTCCTTTTTCGTGGCTTACATCTGCGCCTGTTACTCCGTCAATTGCTTCCAGAGCCTTTTTAACATGTGCTTCACAATGGCCGCACATCATTCCAGTAATTTTTACAGTCTTTTCCATTTTAAACTGCTCCTTATTTATTGATTTATTTTTGACTTTTTTATCCCGTGTTGAATTATATATTTTTGCAAAATTCAATCTGAGTGCATTCGACACAACGCAGAAACTAGAAAGACTCATTGCCAGTGCGCCGAACATCGGATTCAGTTTCCAGCCGAACAGATTTATGAATAATCCTGCCGCCAGTGGAATCCCGATTGTGTTGTAGATGAACGCCCAGAAAAGATTCTGCTTTATGTTTACAAGAGTTTTACGGCTTAACCTTATGCTGGCCGGAACATCAAGCAGATTATTTTTCATAAGAACAATCTGTGCTGCATCAATTGCAACATCTGTTCCGTTACCGATTGCAATTCCAATGTCAGCCTGTGTTAAAGCAATTGCATCATTAATTCCATCGCCTACCATGCAGGTAATTCCCTGTGCCTTAAGCTCCCTGATTACAGCTGCTTTTTCTTCCGGCAGAACTTCTGCCTTTACTTCTTCAATTCCGGCTTTTTCTGCAATCGCAAGTGCCGTGTTCCTGTTGTCGCCAGTAAGCATGATTGTTTTAATTCCCATGTTTTTAAGCTGACTGATTGCCTTAGCGCTTTCTTCTTTTATCGTATCTGAAACAGCAATAAATCCTAGGAATTCATTTTGGGTCGCAAAGAATAAAGGCGTTTTTCCCTGCTGTGAAAGTTCATCTGCTTTTTGAACTGCTTCCTGAGGAATTTCTGTCTTTGACTGAATATATTCTTTTTTACCGCCGAATACCTGTTTGCCGTTTATTGTGCCTTCAAGACCTTTCCCAGACACAGCATTAAATTCACATACTTCTAAAAGTTCAATATTCTGCTGCTTTGCTTTTTCAAGAATAGCTCCTGCAAGCGGATGTTCACTTTTTGATTCAAGGCTTGCAGCAATTTTAAGAAGATCAGGATTTGATTCAAAAATATCTGTAACCCGGGGAGTTCCGTTTGTAATTGTTCCGGTTTTATCAAAAGCGATTATTTTGATTTTTCCTGTCTGTTCAAGAGTTTCAGAGTTCTTAAAAAGAATTCCGTTTCTTGCGCCGATTCCATTTGCTACCATGATAGCTACAGGAGTTGCAAGCCCAAGAGCACACGGACAGCTGATTACAAGAACGCTTATTCCACGGGCAAGAGCAAAACCAATCTGCTGACCTGTAAAGAGCCACACTGCAATCGTCACAATAGAAATACAAATTACTGCAGGGACAAAAACTCCCGAAACTTTATCCGCAATTTTTGCAATCGGTGCTTTTGTTGCTGCAGATTCGCTGACCATCTGTATAATTTTTGCAATCGCTGTATCACTTCCTACTGCTGTTGCACGGCATTTCAGAAAGCCCGAAGTATTCATCGTTCCGCCGGAAACTTTGCTGCCGGGAATTTTTTCTGCTGGAATACTTTCGCCTGTAAGTGCTGACTCATTCACTGCACTTGAGCCTTCAATTACAATTCCATCAACTGCAATATTTTCTCCGGGACGCACCGTAAAAATATCACCAGTTAAAACTTCACTTGCCGGAATGATAATTTCTTTTCCATCACGAATAACTGTTGCAGTCTGCGGTGTAAGTTTCATAAGTGATTTAAGTGCGTTTGTTGTCTTGCCCTTTGATTTTGCTTCAAGCATTTTTCCGACTGTAATCAAAGTCAAAATCATTGCCGCTGATTCAAAATAAAATTCATGCATCAGCTCTTCAACTTTTAAAAAGTTCCCGTTCAGCTGAAAATGTGTCATCAAAAAAAGAACAACCGTACTGTAACCAAAAGATGCTGACGAACCCAACGCTACAAGTGTGTCCATGTTCGGACTTCCATGCAAAAGCGATTTAAATCCGCTGATAAAAAATTTCTGGTTTATCACCATAACGATTGCCGCAAGAATAAGCTGGCTCAATCCCATCATCACATGATTCCCTTTCATAAAAACCGGAAGCGGCCAGTTCCACATCATGTGACCCATCGAAATATACATAAGGATTGCAAGAAAACCTATTGAAGCAAAAAGTCTTTTTTTAAGAACAGGAGTTTCTTTATCTTTTAGAAAATCATCATTGTCTGAATTTACTGCAATTCCTGCCCCGGAATTTTTTGACTTTGCTCCATACCCGGCTTTTTCAACAGCACTGATAACTTCACTTTCAGATGCTGTTCCTTCAAGAACCATAGAATTTGTCAAAAGATTAACTGAACAGTTTTCAACACCAGAAACTTGAGAAACAGCTTTTTCTACACGCGCTACACAGGCGGCACAACTCATTCCAGTTATTTCATAATTCTGCATTGCTGTCTTCCTTATTTCAATTTCTGAAGAGTCCAGATAAGTTCATCAACAACTTCGTCCCTGCCCTCTTTAAGGTCACGCTTTACGCAGCCGTTAATATGATTCTTGAGGATTTCCATAGAAAAAGATTCCAGTGCACTATGGGCAGCACTAACCTGAATCAAAATGTCAGTACAATAAGCATCGCTTTCTATCATATTTTTAATTCCGCGGATCTGCCCTTCAATTTTATTAAGCCTTGAAACAAGCTTTTTCTTATCAGCATCCTGACGGACTGTTTTTTTAACGTTATTTTCTGTTTCTTTTGAACAGCAGCATGTATTTTCACTCATATTTTCAATATACCCCCACAGGGTATCAAAAGTCAATAAAAATATTTTATCAAATACTCTTTGAACAAACTCCAAGATGTGCTACAAATTACAAGGTAATATATTTTATAGAAGGAAAAACAAAATGGGAAAAATCGCTGCTGTTTTTAAAGACAATACAAAATGGAAGCCGCTTTTTATGTCTATTCTTATGATGGCTATCGGATATGGACTTCATAAGGGAATCGTCGACAATTATCTTGCAGAAGTTGTAGGAATGAAGGAATTTGACCGCGGTGCAACTGAATTCTTCCGGGAATTACCAGGCCTTATGCTGATTTTTATTCTTGCCCTGTTTTACAAATTCTCTGCAGAAAAAATGTACAAAATGGGCGGACTCATTATGATCGTCGGAATGGCTCTCCTTGCCTTTGTCCCACCTTATAAAGCACTCGTAATTTTTTCTATCTTTTTGTACTCAACCGGTGAACATATCCAGCTTGGAATGAAAAATACGCTTTCTCTGGAATATTCAAAAGACGGACTTGGCGGACAGGCACTTGGCTATCAGAATGCAATTTATCAGGCAGGAAACCTTTTAGGCTATCTTGTTGTAATTGTTGTTTTTGCTTTATTCGCTGCAGGAAAAATGTTCAAACCGTTCTTTATGGTTTCTACAGTTTTCATGGCTGTTGCATTTATGTTCGCTATGGGACTTTCCGGAAAAAGTGAAACAGATAAGTCAAAGCGCAGATTCTACTTCAAAAAGAAGTTTACAAAATATTATATGCTGGAAATTTTCTACGGCGCACGCAAACAGGTATTCTTCACTTTTGGACCTTATGTCCTGATTCTGTTCTACGGAGCAAATGCTTCTATCATCAGTCTCCTGTTCGCAGTTTCTGCAGTTTCCTGCTTTTTCCTTTCTCCACTTGTAGGAAAAATCGTAGACAAAATCGGTTATAAACCTGTTATGATCGGTGATACTTTAATTCTTGTTATTGTTTGTTTCTTTTATGGCTTTGCACACCATATCTTCCCAAAAAATGTTGCATTTGTTGTCTGCTGCGTAAACTACGTTTTGGATTCCATCATATCTCTTGCTTCAATGGCATCAAATGTTTATGTTCAGGATATTTCAGACAGCAAAGAAGAAATGCGCGCAACAATTTCTACTGGAATTTCAGTTAACCACATGATTACAATTTTTATCGCACTTTTTGGCGGAGTAATCTGGCAGAAACTTGGAATTGAAACACTGTTCATTGTATCCGCAGTTCTTGGACTTTGTAACAGTGCTTACGCCGCTACAATTAAAACTTCACCAGCAGTAAAAGCAGAATAAAAACCGCGGATTTAATTTTTATAGACCGTAAACTATTCTTTTATCTGGGTGACATCAATCCATTCAGCAAAACCAGAAGTTGCTTCCAGCTGTGGAATTGTCATCCTTACTGCGCTGTTACTGCTTCCGCATGCAGGATAAACTGTTTCAAAGCGCTTGATTGATTCATCCAGATAAACCTTCACGCCTTCATTAATTCCAAAAGGACACACACCGCCAACATCATGGCCAATAAGGTTATGAACTTCTTCAAAAGAAAGCATGTTCGCCTTTACATGAAAAAACTGCTTATATTTTGAATTGGAAATTTTTGTATCACCGGCGCACAAAATCATAACAGGTTTATCTTCTACCTTAAAAGTAAGAGATTTTACAATCTGATTTTCTGCACAACCAACTGCAACTGCCGCAAGCTGAACTGTCGCACTTGATACATCAAATACAAGAATATTTTCTCCAAGCCCTTTTGATTCAATATATGCTTTTGCTGTTTCAAAAGACATTTTTATTTTACCTCTGTTAATTAAAAGAAACTTTTTATGTAAATGCTGATCCAGATTGCACTGACAATTAAGCGCAGACCTGTTCCTGTAATAAATCCAAGAAAACTCATCAGCGCACTCTTAAGGGCTTTCTGGCCGTCTTTATAATCGTGAATCAATTCACCTGCAAAAGCGCCGATAAAACTGCCAAAAATAATCAGCCAGATCTGACCTGTAAAAACGCCGGCAATTGAGCCCACAGTCGAACCGATGGAACCAGCCCTCGATCCCCCTGCTTTTTTGGTAAAGACGGCAGGAACAAAATTGTTGATTATTTCAACCGCAATTGTAATGATTCCAGCAATGATAAGAAGGCGCCATGTAAACGGCGAATTTGTCATGAACTTACGGCAAAGTAATCCAGCCCAGCACAAAGGTGTTCCAGGAAGAGCCGGAAGAGCACAACCAATAAATCCAATCAGCATTAAAATAATTGCAAGAACTACTAAAAAAATATCAAATACAGTAACAGACATGAATTAAAATTTACTCCTTTTTCTTTTTAATTCCAAGAACACAATATCTCAAGACCGGAATTCTTTTCATCACAAAAACTTCTGCGCTGGTCATAATAAATCCGCTAAGACCAGTCAGCACATAAATACACCAGACAGGAAGGTCTGTAAAATTCTTCAAAAGATAAGCCGGAAGAATAATCCACAGCATATGAAGAACGTAATATCCAAAACTGTTCTGGCTCATGTAAACAGTAAATTTATTCTGAAAGTTGAACCATTTTTTTGCAGAACCCAAAACTGCAAGACACATAATCCATGCATAAAGATTTGTCAAAGGATGTGTCAGAACTTTATCATCTGCATAGGGCTGGCCAAAGAAATAAATTGAATATCCGATTCCGCACAAAACTGCAATAATCAAAAGCGGGCATGCAATTTTTTCAAGTTTTTCCTGAATCTGTTCATGAGCAAAAACAAAATATCCGGCAAAAAAAGCAAAACCATAAATACCAAAACGGTAAACAGTAATAACCGGAGTATTAAGAATATATGAACAGCCCCACAATGGAACGGCAAGCGCAAACAAAACAATAAGATTAGCCTTACCGCAAAATTCGTAGAAATGGTTATTTTTATCAATAACTTTAAAAAGCGGAACAAAAAGACAAAGAATCATTAAAAGATGCGCAAACCACAAAGGCCCGATTCCGCCTAAACTGCAGATAATATATTTTGCAACAAGAGGAACAGTTTCAAGAACCTTCTGAGCATCCGGTCCTGAAGCCTTCGTTGTTATGTAACCTACAATCCACTGATAAACAAAAACGCCCAAAATACCTGGAACAATAAGTGTCCTGACCCTCATCTTAAGAAATTCTTTTGAAGAATATTTCTCCATTGAATATCGGGAACAGATTCCGCTGACAAGAAAAAGCAGAATCATAAACCATGGATATATAAAGTAAAGAATTCCATCCTGATACTGCGGAAAAGTAAAACCACCGATTGCTCCCAGAACCCCAACGCTATTAAATTCAAAAAACACATGATAAAAAATAACAAGTAAAACAACAGCCCATCTAATGTTGTCCAAAAAAGGTTTTCTCATAATTTTCTCCTTAAATGAATTTTATAATAGACCAATAAACGATATCCGTAAATAGCATTGACCATTTCTCCTTTCTTCTATTGTGTAAATCAATAAAGTAATGTTATCTTGTTAAGAACAGGAGAATATATGGCATACTTAGGTGAAGAAATCAAAAAACTCGGTTTTGGATTAATGCGTCTTCCAAAAAATGGAGATGTAATTGATGTTGAACAGACAAAACAGATGGTTGATCTCTTTCTTGAAGCAGGATTTACTTACTTTGATACCGCATTTGTCTACAACGGAAGTGAAGAAGCCATAAAAAAAGCTCTTGTAGAACGCCATCCACGCGAATCTTATCAGCTTGCAACAAAACTTGCACCATGGGTTAATTGTAAAACCCGCGAAGAAGCAATCAAACAGTTCGAAACATCTCTTGAACGCACAGGAGCAGGTTATTTTGATTATTATCTTCTTCATAACCTCGGAACTCCACGAACACATTTTTTCGATGATTACGACCTCTGGACCTGGGCATTTGAACAAAAAGAAAAAGGTCTTATAAAACATGTAGGTTTTTCTTTCCACGGAACACCTGCCGAACTTGATGAAATTCTTTCCAAACATCCAGAAGCAGAATTTGTACAGCTTCAGATCAACTATGCTGACTGGGAAAGCAAATCAATTGCCAGCCATCAGTGCTACGAAATTGCCCGCCGCCACGGCAAACCAATCATCATCATGGAACCAGTAAAAGGCGGACTTCTTGCAACTCCACCAGAAGGCGTCTGCAAAGTATTTAAGGATGCAGAACCAGAATCTTCTGTAGCATCATGGGCAGTCCGCTACTGTGCAGACCTTGAAGGCGTAATCACAGTTCTTTCGGGAATGAGCAGCGTTGACCAGATGAAAGATAACCTTGCATACATGAAAGATTTCACAAAACTCACTGATTCCCAGAAACAGGTTATCAATAATGCACAGGAAGAATTAAAGAAAGTACCTCTTGTTCCTTGTACAAGCTGCAACTACTGTATGAAAGTCTGTCCATGCAACATCGGTATTCCTGGAACATTTGGCGTTCTGAACCTTTACAAATTGTACAACAACGCTGACAATGTAAAAATTCACCTGGTATGGAATGTCGACGAAGCCGGCAAAAAACGTGCTCATGACTGTATTAAATGCGGCAAATGTGAAGACGCATGTCCACAGCATATCGACATCCGAAATCAGCTTGCAGAAGCTACAAGGGTTTTTGGTTAACAGATATGAAAAAAGGGCTTGTTCTTGAAGGCGGTGCAATGCGCGGTATGTTTACCTGCGGAGTTACCGATGTTTTAATGGAAAATGGTATAGAATTTGATGGTGCTGTTGGTGTCAGTGCCGGCGCAACTTTTGGCTGCAATATTAAATCAAGGCAGCCGGGACGCGCTGTACGCTACAACACAAAATTAAGCCGCAACTGGCGTTATGGTACTTTCAGAAGTCTTCTGTTCACAGGAGATCTGTACAACGCAAAATTCTGTTATGATGACATTCCGAACAAGCTCGACTATTTTGATACAGAAGCTTACGCAGCAAATCCTATGAAGTTTTACTGCGTAGTTTCTGAACTTGAAACCGGCAAAGCAATTCTTCATGAAATGCCAAAAGGAGATAAAGAAGATCTTTTGTGGATGCGTGCATCTGCAAGCCTTCCTCTGGTTTCTACTCCAGTAAAAATTAACGGACATCAGTATCTCGACGGTGGAATTACAAGTTCAATTCCGTTAAAACAGTTCATGGAAATGGGATACGACAAAAACCTTGTCATTTTAACCCGCACCCGTGACTATGTTAAAAAGCCTTCGTCTTTTTCAAAACTGATGAATGTAATTCTTCACAAATATCCCGACCTTACCCGCGCAATGAACCGCCGCCATATCATGTATGACGAAGAAAAAGCCTTTGTGTTTGACCAGGAAAAAAAAGATAACTGCCTTGTGATCGCTCCAGAAGTTGATGTAGGAATCGGCAGAACAGAACACAATCCCAAGGAATTACGCCGTGTCTACGAACAGGGCCGCGAAACAGGCCTTAAATATCTTGATAGAATTAAAGAATTCTTCGCCTGAAATTCTTTCTAAAAATTCCCGAAGCTCTATAAATTTACTTGACAATTAATGTTTCTATGTATAGAATGTATCTATAAATAGAAACAAAACACATTCATTAACTTTTATAAAAATTCAATTTGAATGTGTAAAAATACGGAAGGTGTAAAAATGAAAAAATCAATTGCTTTGACAGCAGCAGTTCTCACAGCCCTTGCAGGACTTACAGGTTGTGGCAACAAAGAAAATGGTAAAGTAAAAATCGGTATTGCAAAAATCGTTCAGCACGTTGCTCTTGATGATGTAGAACGCGGTGTAATGGATGCAATTAAAGATGCAGGAATCGAAGCTGAATACGATCTTCAGAATGCCAACGGTGATGTTGGTACAGCTGCACAGATTGCCGCTCAGTACAAATCAGAAAAAGTTGATGTAGCAGTTGGTATTGCTACTCCAGTTGCTCTTGCTCTTGCAAACACAATGAAAGATATTCCAATCGTATTCGGTACAGTAACAGATCCACTTGGAGCAGGTCTTGTTACTTCTCTTGACCGCGGCGAAGGAAACGTTACTGGTATGTCAGACGCAATTCCTACAGAACAGCACATTGCTTTGTTCAAGGAAATTGCAGGAATCAAAACTCTTGGTTACATCTATACTTCTTCTGAAGACAACTCAGCTTCTGCACTTGAACTTGTAGAAAAAGGATGTAAAGAAGCAGGAATCAAACTTGTAACACAGTCAATTTCAAAATCTGATGAAGTTAAGGCTGCTGCCGAAGCTATTATCGGTCAGGTTGATGGTATCTACCTTTCAACAGACAATACAGTATTCAGTGCTCTTCCTGCACTCGTAGATGTATTCGGTAAAGCTAAAAAGCCAATCTTCTCTGGAGACGTAACTGGTGCAAAAGCAGGCGGTATTCTTCTTGCAAGCGGATTCAACTATTACAAAGCAGGTCGTGCTACAGGTGAAATGGTTGTTAAAATCCTTAAAGGTGCAAAACCAGCAGATCTTCCAGTTCGCTTTATGACAGATCCTTCTGACAGTGACTTCCTTGTTGACCTTGATGCTGCAGCACAGTGCGGAATCAAAATTGACCAGAAATACATTGATCAGGCAAATCTCATTTATAAAGACGGAAAACTTACAGAAAAATAAAAAATAGTGTATAATATTACACTATGATAAGTGCAATTTTAATTGAAGGTCTTATCTACGGAATTATGGTACTCGGAGTGTTTGCTACATTCCGAGTTCTGAATTTCTGTGATATGACTGTTGATGGTTCGTTCCCAATGGGCGCCTGTGTTCTGGCAGCCTGTCTTACTCACGGTATTCCACCGGTTGTTGCTTTACTCATTGCTTTTACTGTTGGAATGCTGGCTGGTCTTTGTACTACTTTAATTTATACAAAACTTCATATTCCGGATCTTCTTGCCGGTATTTTGACAATGACAATGTTGTATTCTGTCAACCTGCGCATCATGTCTAACAAGGCAAATGTTTCATTCCTGCGAATTGAAACCCTTTTTACTAAGGTAAATGCATTTATGGTCGACAGAATGCCAGGAATTGAATCTTCGCTAGGAATCGTTGTCTTCCTTTTAATCGTTGTGCTGATAATTAAATTCCTTCTGGATGTCTTTTATCACACAGATCTTGGACTTACAATGGGCGCACTTGGTTCTAACCCGCAGCTTGTTGTCAGTCAGGGAATGAATCCAAACATCATCCGTGGAATCGGTATCTGCTTCAGTAACGGCCTTGCCGCTCTTGCAGGTGCATTTGCGGCTATGTACAACGGTTTTGCTGATGTAGGAATGGGAACTGGTGTCGTTGTAAGCGGCCTTGCTTCTTTGATGCTTGGTGAATTTGTTCTTCGCTCAAATAAGATCGGATTGCAGACCTTACGCGTTTTAATCGGTTCAATCATTTACCGTGCACTTATGATGCTTGCCCGAAATTACGGCCGTTACATTCACATGACTGCAAATGACCTTAAACTGATTACAGGTATTCTTATCATCATCTGTCTTATTGTAAGCCGCACAGATATATTCAATCGTTTTAAGCAGAAGAAATTCTATTCCGACGTACTTAAAACAGAACAAAAGAGGGACCGCGTAAAATGATTGAACTCAAGAACGTAAATATTTATTTTAACCGTAATACTCCCGACGAAAATCACGCCCTTAAAGACATCAACTTAAAGATCAACCAGGGCGATTTCATCACCGTAATCGGCTCAAACGGTGCCGGTAAATCTACACTTTACAATCTCATCGCAGGAACCTATCTGCCTACAAGCGGCCAGATTCTCCTTGAACAGAACGGCACCGTCCGGGACATCACAAAAGACAAAGAATATAACCGCGCCCGCTATATTGGTCGTATTTTCCAGAATCCGCTTTTAGGAACAGCCGGAAAAATGACAATCGAAGACAACATGATTCTCTGTTCAAAAAAAGGTTTCAAGGGACTTCATATTTCTTACAACAACAAAACCCGCGAAGGTTTCAGGGAACAGCTTGCCCGCCTTAACATGGGACTTGAAAACCGCCTTCACGATAACGTTGAACTGCTTTCCGGCGGTCAGCGCCAGGCTTTGACACTGCTCATGGCTGTAATGTCAAAACCTTCTTTACTTCTGCTTGATGAACACACAGCAGCCCTGGATCCGACAAACGCATCAATCGTTATGGATCTTACCCGTAAATTCGCACAGGAATACAACCTGACTGTAATGATGGTAACACACAACATGCAGCACGCACTTGATTACGGTACAAGACTTTTGATGATGGACGACGGCGAAATTATTCTTGATATTGATAAAGAAGAAAAAGCAAAACTTACAATGAGTGACATTGTAGAAAAGTTCCGTCAGATTAAAAAGACATCGATTAACAGCGACAAAATGCTGCTGTCATAATCCTGATAAAACAAAAAAATCCCGGTTGTACCGAAGTTCAACTGCCTTGAGCATACTTCCTTACGACCGGGATTTTTTTTGCAGATTATTTTCTGTTAACTAACTGAGAAGCATTCTGTCGTTAGCACCTTCGTTTCCGTTAATGATGCTGAATTTTGCAAGAAGATCTTTTACAGTAAGTGACTTCTTTTCTTCACCAGAAACATCGTAAACAACCTGACCTTCTTTCATCATGATAAGACGGTTTCCATAACGGATAGCGTCATTCATGTTATGTGTAATCATAAAGGTTGTGAGATTGTCTTTAGCAACAAATTCTTCTGTCAGTTCAAGAACTTTTTTTGCTGTTTTAGGGTCAAGGGCAGCAGTATGTTCATCCAGAAGGAGAAGCTGCGGTTTTTGCAAAGTTGCCATAAGAAGAGTAATTGCCTGACGCTGACCGCCTGACAAAAGCCCTACTTTGCTGGACATACGTTCTTCAAGACCAAGATCCAGAAGCTTAAGTTTTTCGTGATAGATTTCTTTTTCTTCTCTCTGAATTCCCCATGAAAGTCCGCGATTCTTTCCACGGCGGTAAGCCATAGCAAGGTTTTCCTGAATTTCCATGTTAGCTGCAGTTCCCATCATCGGATCCTGGAAAACGCGTCCCAGGTATTTTGCACGTTTATATTCAGGAAGGTTTGTAATATCTTTACCGTCAAGTGTAATTCTTCCTGTATCAGGAATATGCACGCCTGAAATAAGGTTCAAAAGTGTAGATTTTCCGGCACCGTTACCACCGATTACTGTGATAAAATCGCCGTCGTTGATATCAATTGAAATTCCGCGGATAGCTTTTTTTTCTGTAATTGTTCCGGGATTGAAAGTCTTTGTAATATTTTCGATCTTAAGCATTTTTCATTCCCACCTATTTAGAAAGTTTATCCGGATCAGCTTTTTCGTTTTTGCGAATCAAAGCTGAATGCTGTGTGTTTTCTTCAAGTGCGTACTTCTTTTTAGGAATTACTTTTGTCTTGAAAACCGGAATAGAAAGAGCAATTGCAACAATAAGAGCTGTCAAAAGCTTAAGGTCTGTTGATTTAAGTCCAAGCTGAAGAACGATTGCAATTACGATACGGTAAAGAATTGAACCTGCAACAACACTGATAAGTGTATACCAGAATCCAAAACGCTTTCCAAAAATAACTTCACCAATAATGATAGAAGCAAGCCCGATAACGATTGTACCTGTTCCCATCTGAACATCACCGTAACCCTGACTCTGTGCAACCAGCGCACCAGAAAGAGCAACAAGACCGTTGGAAATTGCAAGACCAGTAATTTTCATTGTGTCAGTATTAACACCAAGTGCACGAACCATTTTTTCGTTGTTACCGGTTGCACGCAAAGCAGAACCAAGTTCAGTTCCAAAGAACCAGTACATTACGATTACAAGAACAACTGTAACTGCAAGGCCAACAAACAAAGAAGCCTGTGTTGTTGTAATGCTGAACTTTGATGCAATTCCAGACATAACTGTTTCTTTCCCCAGAAGAGGAATATTTGCTTTACCCATAATTCTGATGTTTACGGAATAAAGAGCAATCTGTGTAAGGATAGATGCCAGAAGAACATGAATCTTAAGTTTTGTATTCATAAAGCCAGTTGCAAGTCCTGTAATTGTTCCGGCAAAAAAGGCAACAATAAGTGTTACATATGGATTCATTCCGCTGACAATAAGTACTGCACTGACAGCACCACCTGTAGCAAAACTACCATCTACAGTAAGGTCGGCAACGTCAAGAATTCTGAAAGTTAAGAAAACGCCAAGGGTCATAATTCCCCAGAGAATACCCTGTGAGCAGGCGCCTAAGATAGCATTTAAAATTGGCATGAAAATATCCTATATATAGAAAAATTGTTCTACTATTATAACATAAAAAAAGAAGGGCTGTCCAATAAAGAACAGCCCTTTTTTAGAATTTAGTTGATTTTGAAATTATTTCAAATCAGCTGGGATTTCAAGACCAATCTGTTTTGCAACTTCTTCGTTGATAAGAAGGTTACAAGATTCGAGGTATTCGATTGGCATATCAGCAGGTTTTTTGCCGTCTTTGAGGATAGCAACTGCCATTTTTGCTGTCTGTTTTCCAAGTTCGTAGTAGTTGATACCATAAGTAGCAAGACCACCAGCCTGACACATACCTTCTTCACCACAGATTACAGGAATCTTAGCAGGAATTGTAACCTGAGATACTGTAGCCATTGCAGAAGCGATCATGTTGTCTGTAGGACAGTAAAGAACGTCAACTTTTCCAATTGCAGACTGAACAACCTGCTGGATTTCGTTTGTGTTAGATACTGTGAAATCCTGGTATTCAAGACCGAGTTTGTCACATTCAGCTTTTGCAAGAGCAACCTGGAAGAATGAGTTCTGTTCGTTTGAGCAGAAAAGCATACCAACTTTCTTTGCATTAGGGCAAAGTTTTTTAAGAAGCTGCATCTGAGCTGCACATGGTGTAAGGTCAGAAGTACCAGAAACGTTTGTTTCAGGTTTTTTGTTTGACTTAACAAGCTGAGCTGTTTCTGGGTCAGTTACAGAAGATACAAGAATAGGAATATCTTTTGTAAGGTTAGCAACTGCCTGAGCAGCTGGTGTAGCAATAGCGAAAATAAGATCATCACCATCATTTACGAATTTCTGTGCGATTGTAACACAGTTAGCCTGTTCGCCCTGAGCATTCTGATAGTCGATTGCGATGTTCTTTCCATCTTCATAACCAGCTTCTTTGAGCCCGTCTACAAAACCCTGATAGTTTGCATCAAGAGCAGGATGTTCAACCAGCTGAATGATACCGATTTTTGTTGTTTTGTTTCCACCACAACCTGCAAGACCACAGATTGCAACGATAGAAGCAGCAAGTACTGAAAGTTTTTTCATTTTGAAAACTCCTCTATGTAAATTTTATTAAAATTACTTAAATATCGAGAATATCCCCTCACGGACAAAATGGTATCAAAAATATAAAAATATTACCGGTCAGAAAACGACTGACAAAACCGCTAGCTAGCGTCGCTACATGCGCAGACCGGCAAGGTAACTATGTTCCGTTCTGCGAATGTTTTTGCCATTCGTTTTCTTCCCTCCCATATTTTTATAATACAAATCAATTTATGTCCGGGAGGTGATATTCTCATTAAAAATTAAGCTTACTAAAATTATAAAAATATTTTTTATCTATATCAATAGTATTTTATTTTCAATTTCATAATAATATGTATACTTAAACTTAAACGATTACAATTAACTTACGACAACTCACGGGAGGAATTTATGAAGCACGTTTCAATCATCGGGATGGGCGCTCTTGGAATTATGTATGGCGCTTTTATTAAGGAACATTCTCCTGATACGCAGCTTGATTTTGTCATGGACAAAGACCGTGCGCAGAAATACAAAGACACAACTTTTACAGTTAATGATAAAGAAGTGAAATTCAACATTGTTGCTGCTGAAGATGCTGTGCCATGCGACCTTTTGGTGATTGCCGTAAAATATACAGGCCTTGAATCATGCCTTGATGTAATGAAAAACTGCATCGGACCTCAGACAATCGTAATGTCAGTGCTCAATGGAATTTCCAGCGAAGAAATCATAACTGCCCGTTATCCGGATGTAAAAATCATTTACACCGTTGCTCAGGAAATGGACGCAATGAAATTTGGAAACAGTCTGCGTTATACAAAATTCGGACGCCTTTATATCGGTGCCCGTTATGAACAGCAGAAACCTTATGTTCAGGCAGTGGATAAATGGTTTTCTTCAATTGAAATGCCTTTTGTAAATGAACCGCAGATTATGTACCGCATGTGGTCAAAGTTCATGCTTAATGTAGGAATCAATCAGTGCTGTGCAGTTTTCGGACAGCCTTATGGTGTTGTTTTAAGTTCAGGGAACGAAGCAAATATTGCGCTTTATGCGGCATTCAGAGAAGTAGTTGCAGTTGCACATGCAGAAGGAATTGAACTTGGAGAAGCAGAAATCAATCACTATGTTGATATTCTTCGTACTCTAGATCCAAAAGGAACTCCAAGTATGGGGCAAGACAGAATCAATAAACGCCCCTCAGAAGTAGATATGTTTGCCGGCGCCGTAATAGCACTCGGCAAAAAACATGGAATTACAGTTCCGACAAATGAATTCCTTTTCAACCGCATGAAAGAGATTGAAAAGGAATATATTTAAAGACCGGTACCTTCGTCAATTCCCATCATAATGTTAAGACACTGAACGGCAGCGCCGGAAGCACCCTTACCAAGGTTATCAAGACGGCTTGTAAGACAGATGCGGTCTTCGTTTCCGTAAACAAAAATCTGCATGTTGTTTGTTCCGGCGAGTGTGTTGGCAGGAATAAATGCTTCAGGAAGAATATCTGTTCCCATGAATTCTGCTACTTTGATAAAGCGGCTTCCTTCAAAGTGTGCAGCAAATACATCACGGATTTCCTGGCCGGTCATCTTTTTCTTTAACAGGCGTGTGTAAAGTGGAATTGTAACAGTCATTCCCTGGAAGTAATCGCAGACATAAGGATTGAAAATAGGTTCATAATCAAGGCCTGCAATTTTTTTCATTTCAGGAAGATGCTTGTGCTGCTGTGTAAGAGCATAAAGGCGAGGTGAATCAAGTTCAGGATTGCGCGAAGGATCTTCGTACTGAGCGATTGCTTTTTTTCCTGCGCCACTGTAACCAGAAACAGCATGACAAACTACAGGATAATCTGAACCGATGATTCCGTGTTTTACCAATGGGTAAGCCAGTACGTTGAATCCGCTTGCATAACAGCCTGGAACTGCAACGCGGTTTGACTTGATAATCTTTTCGCGGAATTCAGGAGCAAGTTCAGGAAAGCCGTAAGCCCAGTCAGGATTTGTTCTGTGAGCAGTAGAAGCATCGATGATGCGTGTATCTGGATTTGTACAAAGGTCAGCTGATTCAATTGCGGCAGCGTCTGGCAGACAGAGGAAAGTAAAATCTGAGGCATTGATAATTTTCTGTTTTTCAACAGGATCCTTTCGTTTTTCTTCGTCGATTGTAAGGATTTCGATGTCTGTGCGGTTAGCAAAGCGTTCGTAAATTTTGAGGCCTGTTGTTCCTTCTTTTCCATCAATAAAAATTTTGTATGCCATAAATGTTCCTTGATAAATGATTTATAGTTGTTTATTAAGATAGTAGAATAATAAAGGGCAGGTTGAATTTAGTCAATAAAACGCTTATTTTATTGTAGAAAGTAACACACGGAAAAACTGATGAAAATTGTAATATACGCATTAAACCCAAATTCCTTTGACAGCGCAAATGTAAAACTGAATTATTTTCCTTCACGAAAATCTCAGCTGAACGAACTTGTCAAAAAATTTCCGAACGATGAATTTATTTTGTTCTGTCAAAAACCTGCACTGCTTCTGGCAGATTTAACAGAAGAATTTAATGCAAAAATCATTTTTACACAGGCACAAAAATCCAGAGAAATCGCAAATGAAATTTGTGCCCTTAAACCCGATGTTGCTGTTGCTGCAAGTTTCTGGCAGGCGCCATACGACTGGCTTATGGTAAAGGATGCAGTTGTAGCAGAACAATTAAAGGCGGCCGGAATAAAAACAATCTGTAACAGTGTAGAAACCGGGCTCACTTTTTTTGATAAATGGGAGACGTATCAAAGCCTCAAGGCCGCCGGATTTAAGGTGAGCAAAGCAGTTCATGTTGTCCACGAACTTTTCTGGGCAGAAAGAACCCATAAAGAATCGGTAATCAGTAACCCGTATAAAGAGGCAGTTCTGGCTCAGATCAAAGCGATGCGATATCCGGTTGTAATAAAAGATACTGTGGGCTTGAGTTCCTATCAGATGGAAGTCTGCGAAGATTATGGTCAGGCATCAAATTATCTGCAGTCAAAAAAGAATTCTTCTGACAGAATTATAGAAGAATATGTAGACGGAATACAGGCCGGTCTTGAAATTCATGGAACAAGAGGAAATTACAAAGTCCTGCCTCCAATGCTTTTCAGCGTCAACAAGTATGGAATTACAAGCCCAAAACAAAGTGTAAAAGCAGGTCCGGTAGACAGAATCCAGTATAAAGTCGATGTTCTTGAAGAAACTATGCTTAAACTTGCAGAATTTTATGGCTTTGAAGGGATTGTTCAGGTAGACCTTGTTTTCTCCAAAAGCGAATGGTACATCATCGAAGTTAATCCCAGAATGAGCGGTATGACTTCAATGTATTCTGTCTACCGTAATCAATCTGTACTTGATACAATAATCAATGCAGCAGACCTGTTCGTTGATCCATCACATCCTGAGGTACATAATCCAAATGGCGGTATCTGTGATCAAAAAGACTTTGGTAGACAGAATATCAATTCTAAATCAATCCAAAACCCTGTTGTTCTTAACATAAAATTCCCGATTCTTACCTTAAAACAGATGCAGGATCTTTATAACTGCGAATACATTAAATATGTCAGCCAGATTCACAATACCGCCGCTCACCAGGAACGGGAACGCGGCTATTGCGAAGTTATTCTTACTGCAGACAATAAACTTCAGATGGACAAAAACCTGACAGATTTACAGAACCGCTTCAAAGAAATTATCGAAGAAGATTTTGTAAAATCTGCCAGACAGCTCATAACAAACCTTTAGCAATTGTTTATTCTGTTTCTGAGATTTCGGATTAATCCTTTGTTACTGTTCGGTTTATTCTGTTTTCTATACAGCTTTAACAGTAATCTCAAATCTGACTCTGCTCCAAAAGCACTGGCCTTTTTTGTATAATGAAATAACAGCTTTTTATCATCAAGAATAACTTCTGCATAATCCATTAATTTTCTGTAAGCATACAAGGTCTGTTCGTTTTCAAGATTTTTTACACCTTCGTCATAATCAAGAGTTTTAAAAAACTCAATATAATTAGAAAAAATTTCTGTCAGCGAATCTTCTAATTCAGCCCTCAATTCATGAACTGGCATCTCTTCCTTTAAGTACAGTGTGCCCATATATTTATCATCATCAAGAAAAATCTGAATTTCATCCTCTTCGACATCATCATAATTTCGAACATGTCCAATCGGGAACAGAATATTCTTTTCTCTGAAATTTTCCCTTACCTTCCTGCCAATACGGATGATAAGATTTTCTACATCCAGACAATCAGTATATTTTACTTCTGTTTCATAGCTGACTCTGAATTCGATTTCATAATCAAAAGGATTTTTTTTCAGCATGCAAACCCTACTCGTCTTTTTGGAGTATTACCATTTTTCTCTTTCTGAATTTCAGAAAGTTCGTTGATAATATATTCGCTGCTGATCTGTTCAGCATCAACAAAACGAATTCTCCCTGCAAGAGAACCAAAATCTCCCGGTGTAATGGAATTAAATTCTTCAAGACTTGAAACCTGCAAATCCGAAAATTCAAACTTTCCGAAAAATCTTTTAAGAAGTTTTCTGATTCCATTTTTTTCCAGCGGATTAAATTCACACATAATGTGGAATCTGCGCTGCATTGCACTGTCCATAATTTTTTTCAAGTTTGTGGTACAGATAAGAATGCCCGAAAATTCTTCCATCTGTGTAAGGAATTCATTTACCATTGTGCGTTCCCAGCTGGTTTTTGCAAGAGTTCTGCTGCTAAAGAACGAATCTGCTTCATCAAAAAGAAGAATCGCTCCGCTCGCCTCTGCTTCTCTGAATGCATCTTTAATGTGCTGTTCATTCTGACCAACATACTGACCAAGAATATCGCTGGCTCGTTTTAAAAGAATTTTCTTACCGGTTTTGTCAGCAATGTATCTTGCAAGTTCTGTTTTACCTGTTCCGCTCACTCCATAGAAAAGCATTCGGATTCCGCTTTCTGACGGGTCAAGAGAATTTTCTTCTGAATACTGAATGGCATTTTCTACCATTTTTACCAGCTGCTTTGCAGGAATCGAAGTATTCAAAACATCAAGGTCATAAGAAGAACGAATCTTTTCACGCATCTTTGGTTTTCCGTAAAGCAGCGAAGAGTTTGCTTCAAGAACTTTTGTTACATCGTGAATGACTGATTCTTCGTCCTTGGAAAGGTCCATGCCTTTTAAGGTCTTGATGATATTATCAACGGAAGCCCCTGTAACCTGATATTTTCCGCACAATTCAACAAGCCTGTCATGAAGGTTCTTAGACATTTCAATGCGGTCAAGTTTTGTCCCTGCAATCATCCTGAGCATATTGGATGTCATTTCCCTGAATTCAAGGGAATAAGTAAAGCGGCGCAAAGTTGATTCATCAAGGGGTTTTGTGTAATTCAAAATCCAGATAACTTTGTTTTCGCTGTTTTCAAGCATTGTGTTAACCGTGCCTTTTTTGCTGGAAGAATTTCCGTCTTCACCAAAAAGCATGGACAAAAAGTTATTCCCTGAAGAAGTTGCAAGAACACTTTCGGCTTCGTCAACGATAATTACGCTGTCCTTCTTATTAAGTGAAAGAAGTGAATTAAGGCGATACAAAGCCGCATTCGGGCTGTCCTCAACTTCAAGTTCGTTCTTGAAAATTAACGGTTTGAGCCCGCATTTTTTTGCAAGACTTCGGGCATATTCTGTTTTACCCGCGCCCGGTGCTCCGTAAAGAAGAATATTCACTGCGCCGTCATTTTTCAAAAGTCGGACTGTAAGGTCTGTTTCTTCCTTTGGAATGCTGAATGTATCAATCTTAAAGATTTCCTTTTTGGAATCTTTTTTAAGCACATCGTTAAACATTGAATCAATGTCACGGGAATAAATTGCTTCAAGAACATCCATATTGATGGAACCGTCATTGTCAAACAATCCGTAAGAAATGATTTTCTTGTCTGGTGTCAAATTTCTTCTGATTTCTTTCTGTGAAATTCCAAGACAAATCACATAAAGGTCAACAATCGAAAAATCTTCATCCATCAGATAAGAACACAAACGGTTCATGTCCCTGACAAGATGGCTTAAATACGAAAAATTCAAAAGCAATGTTTCGATTTCTTCAAGCTTAAAAGCCTCTGCAAACATATTTACATTTTCTGTGTTTTCACAAGCTTCCAGGAAATCCGCAGGAATTTCTGCCCTTTTTGAAGGAATTTTAAATTGCGGTTCTGAACTGTCTGGTTTCACAAAGAATGTATTTTCAAAGATTTTAAGGAAAATTCTGTCATTACCGCAGAAAACTGCACGCACGAGATTTACATTTTCTTCTGTTTCTGTAGGCCAGTCTCCGCAGGTATCGTATATGATTCCGTCCTCATGGAAATTCACTTCAAGGGACCCTGTAAAATTGTAAGGATGAACCCTTTTGTCGTGATTATTATTGATTTTAAGTTTCTTTTCTTTAATTCCTTTCTGGATGTAAGCTGCAATTACCTTTCTGGAATGTTCTTCGAGCTGTAACTTTTTTACTAAAGAAGTATAGATATACTGAAGACAGTCTGCACTGCGGAAATCGTCAATTTCCTTCATGCATCTATAAGTCCAGACACATACAGTTTTTGCTGTAGATTCATTCACCTTGTGCAATGGAATTCTTGTTCCTTTGATTCCGTTTCGTCTTGAGTTTTTTCTATCATTTCTAATCATGCTGTTAATATATGAGGAATTTTAAAATCGACTATAGCAAAATAAGTGAATTTGACTCATAAATTTCAGGAATTTGAAAACCCTGCTTCCAGTGTATTCTGTTCACATGGAGCGGGCTTTACAGTCAACTGGGATCAGGTCAACGATTACAAACATCTTTAATCAGAAGATACTTTTCTTTTGCTTACGCTGATTCCATCTCCAAACGGATAAAAAGTTGTTTCAAAATCCGGATTGGCTTTTAAATAATCTACATACTTTTTAATCTTTTTTACAAGCTTAATTGTACTGTAGTTGTGGGTAAGGCTTAAATCGTCTACCATTCCGTGGAATGAAAGATTGTCACTGATGAAAACTCCATCCGGTGCAAGATTTGCCTGATATTTTTCAAAAAATTTTATATACTGCGCTTTTGGTCCGTCAATAAAAATCAAGTCAAAAAGGCCTGTAATTTTATCCGTATAAACTGCATCATCCTGAATTGCTGTAATCTGATTTTCAAGACCACAGTCATGAATGTTCTGCACAGCCTTAATGTGCCGGTCTATATCAACTTCAATTGTAGTAACCTTAACATCAGGGCTTACCTGCGCAAATCTTATTGAGGAATAGCCGATTGCAGTACCGATTTCCAGAACGTTCTTACAGTTGTGTTCCCGGATATATTCACAGATCCAGTCTGCTGACTCGTCACGGATAATCGGTACGTCATTGCTTCTGGCGAATTTTTTGATGTCTTTAATTTCTTCCATTGTAGTAAATGCTTACGTGTTAAAACTAACGGGTCATCTTGCGATAAACTGTACGTTTTGGAACGCCTGCATCTTCTCCAAACTGTTCTTTTTTCCATTCTGCATATTCAGACCAGTTACCTTCAAAGAAGCGGACTTCTGAATTGTTTTCAAATGCAAGAATGTGTGTACAGATACGGTCAAGGAACCAGCGGTCATGGCTTACAACAAGTGCACAGCCTGCAAAATCTTCAAGTGCTTCTTCAAGTGCGCGTACTGTCTGAACATCAAGGTCGTTGGTAGGTTCGTCAAGCATAAGGACGTTTCCTGCTTCCTTGAGCATCATACCCAGGTTAAGACGGTTCTTTTCACCACCGGAAAGAACACCAACCTTTTTATTCTGATCTGGTCCTGCAAAGTTAAACCATGAACAGTAAGCGTGAGCGTTAACTTCGCGGATACCGCCTTCAAGCGGACGGCCTTTTTCATCAACAGCACCGAGTTTTACAAGATCAGCACCGCCAGAAAGTGTTTCATATACAGTTTTGTTTTCATCAAGGCCGGAACGCATCTGGTCAACATAAACCATTTTAACTGTCTGTCCGACTTTAATTTCACCTGAATCCGGTTTTTCAATTCCTGCAATCATCTTGAACAGAGTTGTTTTACCGGCACCGTTTGGTCCTACAATACCAACAATGGCACCTGCAGGAATATGAGCGTTCAAACCGTCAAAAAGCATTTTGTCGCCAAATGCCTTTGTAAGGTTTTCGATATCAATTACCTGGTTACCAAGACGAGGTCCTGCTGGAATAGAAATCTGTGTTTCCTTAAGCTGAACTTTTGAGCCCTGAGCCATAAGTTCATTGTATTTTGTAATGTGTTCCTTATGTTTTGCCTGGCGACCTTTAACGCCCATGTGAATCCATTCCAATTCGCGCTGGATTTCTTTCTGGCGCTGAGATTCACCTTTTGCTTCCTGAGCAAGTCGGGCGTTTTTCTGTTCAAGCCATGAAGAATAATTTCCTTTGAACGGATAGCCTTCTCCGCGGTCAAGTTCAAGAATCCATTCTGCAACATTATCAAGGAAGTAACGGTCATGTGTTACAGCGATAATTGTTCCAGGGTAATCGTGGAGATGTTTTTCAAGCCATGCAACTGTTTCTGCATCAAGGTGGTTTGTAGGTTCGTCAAGAAGAAGAATGTCAGGTTTCTGGAGAAGAAGACGGCACAAAGCAACACGGCGGCGTTCACCTCCGGAAAGCACGTCTACAACCTGATCTGAAGGCGGACAACGCAAAGCATCCATTGCAAGTTCAAGATTTGCATCAAGATTCCATGCATCAGCAGCATCCAGTTTTTCCTGAATTTCTGCCTGTCGTGCGCAAAGTTTATCAAAGTCTGCATCCGGATCACCAAATGCTTCGTTTACTTTATCAAATTCGGCAAGAAGGTCTGTAATTGGTTTAACGCCTTCTTTTACAATTTCCATTACGGTTTTGCCAGGTTCAAGTTCCGGTTCCTGTTCAAGGTAACCGATTGTATAACCTGGAGCGAGTGTTGTTTCTCCAGTAAAATCCTGATCACGTCCGGCAAGAATTTTAAAAAGAGAAGATTTTCCGGAACCGTTAGGACCTACGACGCCGATTTTTGCGCCGTAGTAATAAGAAATACCAATGTTCTTAAGAACGACTTTTGTACCGTATGCACGGCTGACATCGTTCATTGTATAAATGATTTTTTTGTCGTCAAATGTTTTAGCCATATTCCTAATTTATAGGAAAAACTGGAAAAAATCTATTGAATGCTTTGATAATTCTCAAAAAAAATCAGTTAGTTTCTGTTCCCTTCAATATAATACCACATGTAAAGCTCAGGATCATTTGTTTCAAAGAACAGGATAATGTTGTCACCATTATTAATTTTCATCATGAATTCTGATACTTCTTCAAATTCGTAGTACTGGTAAAGGAAAGATCTGACTGCAGTTTTTGAAATGCCAGACTGAACATCAATTGAACCCACATTTTTTTCTTCGCAGAGTCTTTTCATTTTAACTGCATCTTTGTAAGTCACATTATTAAGGTCGTAATTTCCTTCAATGTAATGATTATAAGTTCCTCTTCTGATGAGGCCTGATTCTGTCTCACAAGTTACATTAGAAACATAACTGCCGAACATTAAGCTGCATCCGGTAAAAGTAAGAGTGATCAGTGCAGCAGCGATTACAGAAAGTTTAGTAAAAATAGATTTCATAGTTATACTCCTTAAGTTGAATATTTCTGGAGGAAATATCTTTGTTATTACAGTTGTAATATTAGCATTGAACCGCAGGTAAATCTTTAAAAGGCTTTAAGATTCAGATTAGAATGTTTTAATGTTCAAAAACGGTAAATTTCGCGATTGAATAACTTTAAAAATTCTTGAGTTTGCCTGAATTCGATGCTAGAATTTAATTCTTAAAAAAAGGAGCCAATATGATTTACGATATCACACAACCATTATTTGAATGCAATGTTTTCCCTGGAGATCCGCAGCCGGAAAAAAGAATTCTTATGAGAATGGAAAAAGGAGATATCTGCAATCTGACAGGCCTTGCAATGTGTGCACATAACGGAACACATGTAGACTCACCTTTTCACTTTTACAAAGACGGCAAAACAATCGATCAGATTAATCTTGAAAAATTCATCGGGCCTGCATATGTCCATGAACATAATGGTGATGTAACAGCCGATGATGCAAAAGCAATTCTCGAACGGGCAGAAAAACTGAACAAAGCAGCCGCAAAAAAAATCCTTATTAAAGGAAAAGCAGTTGTCACATTAGAAGCCGCACAGATTTTTGCTCAGGCAGGAATTGACCTGATCGGAAATGAATCCCAGACGGTAGGCCCTGAAAACGCTCCGATGAATGTTCACCTGGTTTTGCTTAAAGAAGAAGTTGTACTGCTGGAAGGAATCCGTCTGGGGCATGTTCCAGACGGTGTTTATCTTTTGAACTGCGCACCATTAAATCTTTCAGGAAGCGACGGCGCGCCATGCAGAGCAGTTCTGATGGAACTGTAACTAACTGTTTTTCTTCATCTGTTTAAACATCAGAATAAATTTCGGAATAAGAACCAGATCCGCTCCAAGCCACGCTAAAACTTCTGCATAAAGAATTCCATCAGCACCTATAAACAATGGCAGAACAAGCGCACTTCCTGTACGCATGATAAATTCCATGATGCCCGAAACCATAGGAATAAAAGTGTTTCCCAGTCCCTGAATGACGCTGCGTGTAAGCCACAGCAGATAAAGAGTCGGCAAGAACAGACTCATAAGGCGCAGATACTGATAAGCTGTGTCCATAACTTTTGCAGCATCAGCGTCTGCTGTTGAAACAAAAAGTGTAAGGATTGTCTTTCCAAAAATTATCATTACAGTAGAAATTACAAACGAACATGAAAGGCTTAATGCCATTCCGCTTTTTGTTCCTGAACGGATTCTGCCAAAAAGTTTTGCGCCGTGATTTTGACCGACATAAGTCATAAGTGCAAAACCAAATGAAGTTGCCGCAATTTCTAAAAGACCGTAAAGTTTTGTAACTGCAACATAAGCTGCAATAAATGCAACCCCAAAAGAATTCACTACAAATTCTACAATCATTCCGCCCACTGCAATAATCGAACCCTGAACAGCAAGAGGAAGTCCAAGCATATAAAGTTTTTTGCCCAGAGAAACATTCACTTTAAATTCTGATTTTGTAATACGAACTTCCGGAATTTTTGTAAGTGCCGCAAAACAGTAAATCGATGCTGCACCCTGCGCAATTAATGTAGCTATGGCCGCACCTGCAATTCCCCATTTAAATACAAGAACAAACAAAAGGTCCAGCGCAATGTTAATTATAGAAGAAACAACAACTGCATAAAGCGGAGTCTTACTGTTCCCAAGTGAACGCAAAAGTCCGGCCAGCAGATTATATGCAAAAATTACAGGTAATCCGCAAAAGAGAATGTTAATGTAAAGTGTCGAAAGCGGTAAAATTTCATCAGGTGTGTGCAGAAGTTTTAAAATCGGTTGTGATGAAAATACTCCGGCTAAAAGCAGAATGATAGAAGAAATAATGGAAAGTACAGTGGAATTTCCAACTACCTGCTTAAGGCTCTTTGTATCACCGGCACCAAAATCCTGCGCCATTTTAATACTAAAGCCCTGTGTAATTCCCTGAACGATTCCATATAAAAGCCAGATCAGATATTCAACTGCACCTAAAGCGGCCAGCGCCTGCACTCCAAGATACTTTCCAACAATTGCAGTATCAAAGAATGTGTACATAAGCTGGAATACATTCCCAGCAACCAGAGGAAGTGCAAACTTTACCAGTATCGGCAGCGGTTTGCCCTCGGTCATGATTTTTGTGTTTTCTGACATAACTGAGGTTAAGATTATTACGGATGGTAAGGAAATTCAAGTGGGGAAAAATTAGTTTCCTTACCATCCGTTTAATTAAGAGAAAATTCTGGTCAGTTGAATTATTTTGCTTTCAACAAAGCTTTAGCAAGCTGGTCACTACAAGAAGTCGGACGTCTTCCACAGGTAATTCCCTGAAGCATTTCGACGATTTTATCTGCCTGCCAGCCGTCAAGAATTTTTGAAAGGGCCTTTAAGTTGCCGTTACATCCGCCTGTAAATACGATGTTTGTTACAACGCCGTTTTCATCTTTATCAAAACTGATCTGTGTTGAACATGTATCTTTTGTTTTGTATTCGTGACTCATATCCTGCTCCTGTATATTATTTATTTAGAGAACCTTTGAAATTTCCTGATCCATCTGTGCCGGTGTTTTAGTAGGTGCGAATCTTGCAACTACATTGCCTTCGCGGTCAACAAGGAATTTTGTAAAGTTCCATTTGATTTTTCTGCTGCAGAAACCGCCTTTCTTACTCTTAAGGAATGTGTAAAGAGGAGATTCATTTTTTCCGTTTACATCAATTTTTGCAAACTGAGGGAATGTAATTCCGTAACGGCCTGTGCAGAAAGAATGGATTTCTTCTTCTGATCCCGGTGCCTGGTTCATAAACTGGTTGCAAGGGAAATCGAGGATTTCAAAGCCATCTTTACCATACTTTTCGTAAAGATCCTGAAGCCCGTCATACTGTGGTGTAAAACCACAACCAGTTGCAGTGTTAACGATAAGAAGAACCTTTCCTTTGTAATCCTTTAAGCTAACTTCTTTTCCTTCCAGATCCTTTACCTGATAATCGTAAATTGTCATATTTTCCTCCGTAATGGTTGAGTACAATTAAATTGTGTACAACCTTTATAGTTATAATATACAGGTTTCTATTTACTTTGTCAAGTAAATTGTGTACAATTTAATTATGCAAAATGAAAAAAATATTGATTCAACTTCAATTAATATGAACGAGCTGTTAAAAGCAAATCCGGAATTTAATCCGCTCTCGCTGGACAATCAGCTGTGTTTTTCTTTGTATGTCTGTTCAAAAGAAATCATCCGCCTTTACAATCCGATTCTGGAACCACTTGGAATCACATATACCATGTACATCGTTCTTATGGCTTTATGGGAAAAAGACAACATCAGCGTAAAGGAACTTGGCAAACGCGTTTTTCTTGATTCAGGAACTTTAACTCCGCTTTTAAAAAAACTGGAAGCCCAGGAACTTATTACCCGTTCCCGCGAAAAATCAGATGAGCGTTCCCTTGTAATTTCTTTAACAGATAAAGGAAGAGATTTCCGCACAAAATGCCTTGATGTTCCTGCCCAGATGGCATGCAACAGACTTTTAGATATGTCAAAAGCCCAGGAACTGCTTGGAATTCTACATACACTGATGAGCAACATGAGCTAGGTTTTACAATGAGTTTTTTATCGAAGAGAATTATTTTATTTACAGCAATTACAGGTTTTCTGGTGAATGGAATTACAGCACAACCGGAAAATTCATCTTCTTCCGCAGAATCTGTTCAGCCGACAAAAACTGAACAGACTTTACCGGACCAAAAACCAAAAGCAAAAGTCTCAGACTATTTTGTAGCCTTTGGAGAAGAAGCACTTATCGAACTTTTTGGATCTGCATTTGTGAACCTGACTTCTTCAAGGCCAGTAGGAATTAAATTTGATGACATCATTTACAGCATCACAAAACAGCCTTACATCTGGGACAACACAAGTTTCGCGCAGAATCAGATAGTTCATCCTTATATAGGAAATTTATTTTTCAACTCAGCACGTGCAAATAACATAGACTTCTGGACAGCAGCTTTGTACACCGCATGGGGAGCCTGGAGCTGGGAAAACATTTATCAAAATTTTCCAACCTCATACAACGACATGATTACTACAACTGCAGCCGGCATTGTTACAGGCGAAGCATTCCACCGCCTGTCTTATATTGCAGGAGCTTTATGGGAACCGCTGCTATGGGTCATAAGTCCAATCGACGGAATCAACAGACTTTTACGCGGAACAAATTACCGCAATACTGCGCCTTCAACTTTTGACATGATTTATCGAGCAGAAGTCGTTGCAGCTTTCAGTGCAGGACAGAATTATAAAAACGGCGGCAAACCATTTGTTCCGCTTTTTGAAATTCATCCTTATGTTGTTTACCAGAATCCATTCAGTCACAAAACAAAAGAGCCATTTGATCAGTTCAGTGTCGATGCCTTTCTGTTTACAAATATCCAGGAGACAACGGGCTGCATCGACATTAACGGCTCTTTATATTCCTGGCCTTTTATGCTAAACACAGACCTGCCGTCTTCGCTGGGAATTACATTAAATTATAAAGTGAATTATTTTGACCAGTTCAATTATTCAAAAAGCGGAACAGGATTTTTTGTCAGACAGCAGATTCCATTTGATAGAAAAAATCCAGACAAAAATTTTATGTGGTGGAATCTCGAAGCGAATTTTATTTTTCTTGAAGCAAGCAAAGTTGTCAAAACAAATTATTATAATTTTGGACCCGAAGTCCGCCTGGATCTTGGATTTGAACTTGACCGCTTTACCATCAGAACTTACAGTGAATTCGATTATTCATTCCCACAGAATATCTGGCATAACAAAAGTTTCTGCGGAATCAATTTTGAAATTTTACCATGGCTTTATATCAGTGTAGAAGATCTCGTTGTCTGCAAAAAAGACGATATCAGAAACTTTACAAGCATAGGTGTAAAATTTTCAAAAATAAAATGAAAGACTAAAAAATCGCCAGAAAGTATTAAGTGACAAATTTTGTCAGTCAACCTATAATATAATAAAGATATAAATTACGGAGGATTTTTATGAGTTTAACTTCAAATTTTCATGCGCCGTTACCAGGCAATACCGCTTTATATTATTGTATCAGCTGCAAAAAAAGTTTCGGAGCCGTAGTTCCAGAAACAAAAATTACAGATATATTCACAAAAGGTCATTCGATCAAAAAAGTCAAATGCCCCGACTGTAAAAAACTTTGTGGTCTG
Organism: Treponema sp.; assembly: GCA_024402475.1. Lineage (GTDB taxonomy): Bacteria > Spirochaetota > Spirochaetia > Treponematales > Treponemataceae > Treponema_D. The sequence goes on from JAKSTQ010000021.1 coordinate 36,356, forward strand.
GATCCTAAAATTCAATATTAATCATGACCCGGACCAGTCTGATTAATTCATCGGACAGAAAACAGGAGCAACAATGTCCAGAAAAGAAAACCAGTCATCAAAATCACCAAAGCTGACAGTACCAGAAATAATTGAATATTGCAAAAACAGTCTTGGAATTACTTTCAACCTGATGGATGAAGAAACAGCAAAGGATTTTCTTAAAAAGAACAATTTCTTTTTCCGCCTTAAACAGTACTGTTCAACATGCAATGAACAGACAAAAAGCGGAAAATATATCGGTCTTGATTTTGGACATCTTATAGAACTTTCGACAATCGATATGTTCCTTAGAAAACTCCTTCTTAAAATGACAATCGATCTGGAACATTATCTTAAAGTAAAAATTGTAAATGACTGCCAGAACAATATCGCTGATGACGGTTATGAAGTCGTAGAAAAATTTCTTGAACAAAATCCAAAAATCAAAGTCTCAATTCAGACCGGTTCAAAACTTGCCGGATACAGCGGAAACAGTTTTGAAAGATATCTTGATTCACCTGCCGTATGGAATCTTGTCGAAATGATAGGCTTTCAGGAATTAACCGATTTTTATGATTTTTATTATGACTATCTGAGAATTCCAGGAGAATACACAAAACATTTTGATTCAGTCCGCCGCATCCGTAATGCCTGTGCCCACAATGTCTGCATGCTCTGTTCATTCAAGTCAGTACCAAAATTTCATAACGACCTTGAAACAAGTTTTGAACTGCTGGGGGCAAACTTAGGAATCGGAAACGGAACAATTTCCAGCTGCATGAAAGTTCCTCTTTTAAATGACTTTGCAGTAATGCTTTCTGTTTATACAAGACTTGTGACTTCACCAAAAGTCAAGGAAATCACATTGCAGGAAGTGAAGGATTTTTTTGACGGACGAATGATTCACCACAAAGAATATTTTGACGGATATACAGACATAAAAAATGCATATCAGTTTGCAAGAAAAATTCTGGATTATTATTCAAGTAATATAAATAAGGAAAAAAAATGATTTACGGATTCTATGGTGCGCAGACTGCAGATGTTCCACCGGTAAATGAAAAATACAAATCAATTAAAAATCCGCGGGAACTTTACGACCTGCTTTTAAAAATCTGGTCAGCACAGACATGTGCACCACGAATGCGTGATAACTGGAAGAATTCTCATCCGACTTACGGACAGTGTTCCATTACCGCTTTTCTTGCTCAGGATATTTTTGGTGGAGAAGTTTATGGAATTCTTCGTGAAGGCGGAAACTACCACTGCTATAATGTAATCGGAAACTGTGTTTTTGATCTTACAAGCGAACAGTTCGGCAATGAAAAACTAAATTATGAAAACAACCCGCTTCAAAGCCGCAAAGTTCATTTTTCAAAAGAAGAAAAGAAACTCCGTTACGAATATTTAAAATCAAAACTCGACGAACTTTTAACCCAATAATTCAATTACAAAAACAGGAGATTATATGGAAGTCGTAGATACAAAAGAAGGCTATAATTTTAAACTCACAGGAAACAAAACTTTTGCAGTTTTAACCGGAAACGATAACGCAGTATTCTGCCCGTTCTGCTACAGAGCGCTGAACGAAAGCGATGACAAATGCACAAACTGCGGCAAAAACATTCCTCAGGTTATCTATTACCATGGCGAAGATGACACCTGGATTGCATCAGGAAACGAATAAAAACATTTCAACAGGAGAATTATATGAAAAAAATCACATCACTTATCGCAGGTCTTTTATTAACAGCATCAGTCTGCACAGCACAGAAAGATGATAACAAACCTCAGACCATTAAAATTGCCGATAACTTTTACTGCATCGATGATTTTTCCCGACAATTTTTTTTCATAGGAACAGATAAAGTTCTGCTTATAGATACAGGATTTGGACGCGTTGATTTTACAGCGATAATCCGTGAATACAGCAGCCTGCCGATAGAAGTTGTTCTGACACACGGACATGTTGACCATATAGGCGGCCTGAATCAGTTTGGTGAATGTTTTGCAAACGAACGGGATTTTTCAATGCTTCCGGAAAATATTAAAAAGAATCCTCTCAAAGACGGAGACAAAATTGATATCGGAAATTTTATTTTTGAAGTAATCGAAATTCCAGGACACACAGAAGGAAGCATCGTTCTTCTCGAAAAGAATAAAAAGTTTTTAATTGCAGGTGACAGCGTTCAGGAAGGACCAATCTTCATGTTCGGCGATATTTCAAAATTTGATTCTTACATTGCCAGCATGGAAAAACTGAATGCATTCAAAAAGGACATCAAAAAAATCTATTCAGCCCACAACACACTTTCCTACGGCCCTGAATACATAAAATACTGCATTGAAGATGCAAAACTTTTCAAGGCCAAAAAAATTACTCCAACCGAAACAGAAGTAATGGGCAAAAAACGAAAAACTTACAAAGGCAAACACGTTTCATTTTTCGCGGATTAAGGGGGATGAAAGGGGGATATTAAACCAATTTTAATCTATTACTTAAAAATTAGTAAATACTAAAAATTAAGTAATAGAATAAAATCACGGAGAAATAATCAAAAGCCACCCTTTTAATTATTTACTCTCTTACCAAAAAGATAGAAAAGAGTAAAAAATAAAGCCACCCTAAAATTCGAAACGCAGACGGAGCAGTAAAAGCAGTTGATTTAATTCTTAGTGAAGAAGAAATTAATTATCTTGAAGAATTATATATTCCTCATGCACTGGCTGGAGTGATGGCACAAAACGTAAAAAAATAATACAATTCAGGTAATAAAAAAAGCTTTGATTAATATCAATCAATTAAATTCCAATTACAAGCAGAATTATAATGAAAGCAATTATTACCGACCTTGACAGAACTTTACTCAAAAACGACCGGACATTATCTGAAAAAACAATTTCTGTACTTAAAAAAGCACAGGACAGCGGCATCAAAGTTATGTTTGCAACAGCCAGACCAAAACGGGCAATCACAAATTATGAACAGTTAATTCATCCTGATTCAACAGCAACTTTAAACGGCGCACGCATTTTTGTAAATGAAACTTCAATCGATCACAGCATTCCATATGATTCGGTAAAGAAAATGCTTTCTGGTTTTCTTCAGATTCCAGGATGTGTAATTTCTCTTGAAACCTCCAGCGGTATCTTTTCCAATGTTGATATTCCCGAATGGGCTCCAATTGTAACAGACTGCTTTCCGGAAATTCCTGCCGACTGCGGTTCAATTTTTAAGATTCTGGTCAGCAACGAAAAAACAGATTTGAACCAGCACATCAATTCCATCATTACAGAAGATTCATATTTCACAATAGCCGTCGGAACTCTTTTCCAGATAATGAGCAAAACCGCCACAAAATTAAATGGAATTAAAACAATGCTCGATGCATTTAAAATTCCTCCGGAAGAAGCCGTTTATTTTGGCGACGACAATGACGATGTTGAATCCTTAAAATGGTGCGGAACAGGCGTTGCAGTAAAGAATGCAATTCCACCAGCCCTTTCTGCCGCAGATGAAGTTACCGCCTCAAATGAAGAAGACGGCGTTGCAATCTGGGTGGAAGAAAATATTCTTAATAAACAGGAACTTTAAAAACAAAAAACCACTCAAGCCTTGAGTGGTCTGTTTTATTGCTGTAAGTCCTTCATTGTTTATAAAAGCAACAGAAAAATCAAAAGCTTCACAGGTTGTAAGTTCCTCGATAAGAGAAGATAAAATTTTCTTTTCTTTGTGATAGTCATTTACAAGAAGAGTTGGAGCTAATTCATTTACTGAGTGATAAGTTTTTGAATTGAAACCTGTTTCTAAACTTTATAAAAGTTTTTCAGAATTTAAACTTGTCATACTTGCAGCTTATCAGGAAATTGGGAGTTGGACCAGATCTTTCTTAGAAATTGAATCCCGATTTTTCAATCAAACAAAGCCTCTCCAAATTCAATTTCTCAATGCCTTTTAGATTTTCCCAATAATTCCTCTATCTCATCATTTACAACGCGCCAAAGAAAATATCTAAAGGTATGGAACGGGCTTCAAGATTCAAAAGCAAATGGCATGAGATGACTAAATATCTTCCAACCATATTAAAATCAATGAGGATCAAAATGGAAAATAAAGAAATTTTTAAAAATCATATATGTAACTGTATATCATTCTTCCAACAAGAAGACAATCTTCTGGACCTCCTAGGAAAAGTTTGTTAAATAACTATCATATTATTCTCTTCTATAAAATAAGCATTTTTCATGTTATAATGTAATGTAAAAGTAATAGAGGTTTCGGAATGAGTGACATATTAGATATCAGTGAAATGTCAGAAGAAGACATTAAGAAAAATTATATAACTCCTGCCCTCGAATCAAAATGGGATACAAAAAAAATCACAATGGAGACATCTCCTCTCAATAAATTTACTGACGGTAAAGTGAATATTAAAGGAAATGTTGCAACTCGTGGAAAATCTAAAAAATGTGATTATGTTCTTTGGTATAACAAGGGAACACCTTTAGCAATTGTAGAAGCAAAAGATAATAATCATTCATCATCCTTTGGAATGCAACAGGCTATTGAATATGGAACAATGATGGATGTTCCATTTGTATACACATCGAACGGAGACAGCTTTTTCGAACATGATTTTACTACTGGGTTAGAAAAAGAATTCCCACTTTCAGAATTTCCTACTGCTGAAGAACTGTTAAATAGATGGAAGAATGTAAAAGCAGAAAAAGATGTTGAAGTAATCGATAAAAAGCAATATTACATAGATGGCCAGTCTGAAGTTTATGATGTTCCTTTATACTTTGACGAGAAACTTATGAACACTCCTTTTTATTCTGGGGCTGACTGTTATCCACCACGCTATTATCAGCGTAATGCAGTAAATAGAGCTCTTAAAGCAATTGCTAAGCAGCAGGCTCGTATACTTATTGCAATGGCAACAGGAACAGGAAAAACATATACAGCATTCCAGCTTGTTTGGCGTTTAATTGAATCAGGAACGAAAAAGAAGGTTCTTTACCTTGCTGACAGAAACAATCTTGTAGACCAGTCTATTCAACAGGATTTCAAACCTCTGGAAAAAGTAATTCATAAAATCAATTTTCAGAAAGAAGATAAATCTAAAATCAGTGCATATCAGGTTTACTTTGCTCTTTACCAGCAGTTGGATTCAGCAAAACATAAAGGCGAAGAAGTTGAAGAAACAGAAGAAGAAATTGAAGCTGAGGTAGCAAAATACAAAGAATATTTCGACTCAGACTTTTTTGATCTGATTATTGTAGACGAATGTCACCGAGGTTCTGCAAAAGCTGATTCAAGATGGAGAAAGATTCTTGATTATTTTACAGGTGCTACTCAGATTGGTATGACAGCTACTCCAAAAGAAACTAAATATGTTTCAAATATTGATTACTTTGGTGAGCCTGTTTATCAGTACAGTCTTAAACAGGGAATTGAAGATGGGTTCCTTGCTCCTTTCAAGGTAATCAATGTTCATACAAATATAGATGACGGCTGGAGACCAAAGAAAGGACAGAAAGATATTCATGGGAATGAAATTGAAGACCGTGAATATAACTTAGTCGATTACGATTACAATATCATAATTCAAGACAGAATTGATGAAGTAGCAGCCGAAATCACTAAATACCTGAAAGAAACGGACCGTATGTCCAAGACAATAGTTTTCTGTCCAACAGAAGATGCTGCCGAAAGAATGCGTATTGCATTAAATAATTTAAATCCAGAAATGGTTCTCAAAGATAATCAGGGAAATGTAAAAGAACAGTATGTTGTTCGAATCACAGGAAGCGATAAATACGGAAAGGATAAACTGGATTATTTTATTTCCGTTGGTGAAAAATATCCGGTAATTGCAACAACCTCAAAACTGCTTTCAACAGGCTCTGACTGTAAGATGGTAAAGCTTATTGTTATTGATGAACTCATAAATTCAATGACAGAGTTTAAGCAGATTATTGGCCGTGGAACCCGTCTGCGTTACAACGAAGGAAAAACACATTTTACAATTATGGACTTCCGCCGTGTAAGTCGATTATTTGCCGATCCTGACTGGGATGGAGAAATCGAACAGGACGAAGATTTTGGAAAACCGACAGATGGACCAAGCGATGATACAGAAAAAGGTGACGGTACAGGGAATGGAAGGGAAGGTGGTGAAATTTTAAGAGATCCTCCTGTTCCTCGTAAAATCCAGATAGTTGGAAAAGGCGAAGTCACAATTAATGTTCTCCAGCGTTTAGTCTCAATTTACGACACAGACGGAAAACTCTTAAAACAAGAATCAATCGAAGATTACACAAAAGAAAGCATAATTGGGACTTACCAGACTTTGGATAATTTTATTCAGACATGGAATGAAGAACAGAAAAAAGAAGTTATCCGAAATATGCTTAAAGATAAAGGAATTGATCTTGAATTAATTAAACAAGATCAGAATATGACTGATGTAGATGACTTTGATTTTATCTGCCACATTGCATTTAATCAGAAACCTTTAACTCGCCGAGAACGTGTTAATAACGTAAAGAAGCGGGATATTTTCGGAAAATACGGAGAAGCTGCAAAAGAAGTTATCAATGCATTGCTTGATAAAT
>JAKSTQ010000022.1 GCA_024402475.1 Treponema sp.
TGAACTTCGTATTCTTGTTAATAACGAAAAGATTCCTGACAGTGATGTTAAGGAACTTGCACGAAAAATTGCAAAACAGATTGAAACTGATTTGCGTTACCCTGGACGAATCAAGCTTACAATGATCCGTGAAACCCGTTTCATTGAATACGCCCGCTAGTTAACAGGTATAAAAAAATACCTGTAATGAAGTGCACCTCAAAAGTTAGACATTAAGTTTAATTTTTGAAGGTGCATTTTTTTTGTCCTGAGTAAATTCATCTTTATTTATAATACGGTTTGTAAAATTAAAAACCTTCTGGAAATGGCTGTATTGACAATAGTTTGATATAAAACTAAAATTAGTTAGATATACAACTATTGCTGTGCGAGGTACAAAATGAAAAAAATTAAAGCTTGTCTTATTCTTGCAGCCGCTGTTTTCTTTGCAGGCTGTTCTTCACAAAAATCAAATGTAAAAACAATTGCAGTTTTTGTTCCTGGTATTATTGCAGATAGTCCAACCTTTGCAAAACTTGTAGAAGGTGCAAAAAAAGGAGTCGCAGAATTCAATGCAGCTCATTCAGATAAAGAGCCTGCTGTTCTTGAAATAATGGAAGCAGGAACAAATCAGGCAGAATGGAAAAATCAGGTAACTGCTCTTACAGCAACCGGTAAATATGATCTGATTTTGTCTTCAAATCCTTCTTTGCCGGATATGATTGAACCTCTGACAAAACAGTTCCCTGATCAGAAATATATAATTCTTGATTCCTATAAAGAAGGAAACAGTAACATTACAACTGTTTCTTACCGTCAGAATGAACAGGCCTATATGTCAGGTTATATTTCGGGCCTTATGTCAAAAACAAAAAAGATTGGACTTGTTGCCGCACAGGAATATCCAATTATGAACAACATATTCCTTCCTGAATACACAAGGGGCGCAAAAGATGCAGATCCAGATTGTACTGTAGATTTCAGAATTGTCGGTAACTGGTATGATGCTTCTAAAGGAAAAGAACTTGCTGATGCAATGGCAAATTCCGGCGTTGATGCAATTCTTCCGATTTGTGGAGGAGCAGCTCAGGGCGTAATTGCAAGTTCAATGGAACATGGAACATATCTTACCTGGTTTGACTCAAACGGATATTCCCGTGCCCCAGGTCATGTAATTTTATGTTCAGAAACAATGCAGGTTCAGGCAGCCTGCGATGCAGTAAAAGAATATCTTGAAGAAAAAGTTCAGTGGGGAACAGTTAAAGAAGTCGGACTTAAAGACGGCTTTATCATGTTCCATACAGAAGACCTTGAATGTATTGCAAATGTTCCTGAAAATATCAGAAAACTTGTAATCGAAAAAATCGAAAGCCTCAGATAATTTAAAAAAACTGTGATTTTATCTTTAGAAAAAATCCGTAAACAATTTCCTCGGAAAACCGTCCTCAATGACATAAGCCTTTCTTTTGAATCAGCCAAAATAAATGTCATTGCAGGAGAAAACGGTGCCGGAAAATCTACATTAGTAAATATCTTAAGCGGTTCTGCCTGCTGTGATTCAGGAAAAATTTTCTTTTGCGATGAAAGTGGAAAGAAGGAACTTTTATTCGCAACAGAAAAAGATGCTCTTGATAATGGAATCGCACTTGTAAGACAGGTTCCTCTTGTTGCAGAAAGTATCACCTGCAGACAAAATATTCTGCTTGGCGTAAAAGCTTCAAAAAAAATTAAAACTGATCTTGAGCTGCTTGTAAAAAAATGGTGTCCTTCTTTAGAACTTGATAAAAAAGCTGTTAATACAAATGCTGCTGATCATTTTTACATGGCACTTTTGAATGCACTTATCCGTAAGCCTGCAGTTTTGATTCTTGATGAACCAGGATCAATGCTTAGTCCCCGGCAAAAAAATTCTTTATATCAGAATCTTCAGGAACTAAAATCCATAAGCGTTAATGTTATTGTAATCACTCATAACCTGAATGAAATTCTTGAATACGCTGACACTGTAACTTATTTAAAATCAGGAAATCTTATTTTTTCAAAAGATATTTCTGTCTGCAAAACAATAGAAGAAAAAAAATCACAGCTTAATCAGTTTATAACGGATATGAATAATGCCGTTACAGGACAGAAAATATCTGCAGCAGAAAATAAGTCCGGTAATGATTTAATGCAGAAAAAAAAGTTTTGCGTTGAATATAAAGATATGGATTGTCATCCGGTTGATCATCCGGGAATCTTTAAAAGCAGTTTTTCGTTTTCAAGCGGACAACTTGTTCTTGTTCAGGGAAGTAGAGAATCAGGCCTTGAAACTCTTGAAGACATTCTGTACATGATGGCAGATTTTAAAAAGACTGGAACACTTGTCATTAAAGGCAATAAAGAAATTTCTTTGGATATTGAAAAAACTGATATCAGAAAATTTTTTAAGGCTTTTAATTCCTGCGGTATCAAAGTCGGAATAATTCCTTCTGATAAAAATTACCGCGGGTCAAATCCGGGAATTACTGTTTTGCAGATGCTTACTGTTCATCTTGAAACAAACAGTTCAAAAAGGCGTCTTGCTTTTGCCCGTTACATAATCAAAAAAGCAAATGTTAGTATTACGCCTTACGAAAAAGTTTCAAATCTTTCTGGCGGCATGCTGCAAAAACTTTTGCTTGAACGGGAACTTTTCTGTAAACCTGATGTTTTATTTATGTGCAGTGCTTTTCAGGGACTTGATATAAAAAATACACAGCTTTTAAAAAATCGAATAAAAGAATTTGCAGGCGTTAACCGCTGCGTTATTCTTCTTTCTCCTGATGATATTCTTAAAGAAGATGCGGCTTCGTATTACAGACTTGAAGGAGGAAAATTATGCAGGATTTTTTAACCGGAATTTTTTCTTCAGGTTATTACATCGGTTCAATGCTTAACATGTTTGTGCTGATGACAATTGCAGGGCTTGGAAACTGTATCTGCCTTAAGGCAGGTTTTTTTAATCTTGGCGGAGAAGGGCAGGTTTACCTTGGAGGCTTTACTGCAGCAATCTGTCTTGATGCATTTAAATTTCTTCCGCCGGTTTTAAATATTATTCTTTCTCTTGCTGCAGCCCTTATTGCATCAGGACTTTTAGCGGGAATCAGTGCGCTTTTAAATTCACTTAAAAATGCCAGCGTGCTTTTGACAACATTTTTATGTTCTGCTGCAGTAATTCCAGTAATTGACTATCTTGTTTCAGGTCCATTGCGCACAAAAACAGGAAACCTTTTGTGTACAGCAGTAATCCCACAAGCCGTTCAATTATCTTCAATACTAAAACCTTCGCCGTTAAATCTTTCAATTACAATAATTCCTCTGCTATGTTTTTGTGTCTGGTATGTTATGTACAGAACAAATACCGGAAGACGGATGCAGCTTTTTGGACAGGCAAGAGAGTTTGCTTTGTACTGCGGTTATTCTGCAAGAAAAAATGTTTACGGCAGTATGATTGCAGCAGGAATGTTTCACGGTCTTTGCGGTTTTATAGCAGTTACCGGAACTTATTTCTGCTGCCCTCAGGGATTCTACACAGGTATGGGCTGGAATGCACTTTCGGCTTCTTTGTTCTGTAATGCAGTTCCGTCGTTTCTTGTGATTCCGTCGCTGATACTTTCCTGGTTATATACAAGTGCCAGCCGTTACAGTCTGCTGCATAATCTTGGTTATGATATTTCGGGGATCCTGCAGGGAATTGTTGTTTTCATTGTTTCTGCAATTACTGTTGTTATAAGAATAATTTCTCAAAAGAAAAATATCAGTGAGGTGAATAAATGAATTTCTTAATTGCGTTTATTGCAGCAAGCGTTCCTTTACTGATTGCAAGTTATGGTGCTCTTGTTTCTGAAGACTGCGGCCGCATGGCAGTTTTTATGGAAGGTGTAATTACTTTTGCGGGATTTTTAACTTACAGCCTTTGCGTCTTTACAGGGAATATAATCATTGCAGTTATTTTATGTGCAGCAATTACAGTTTCTGTAATTACAATATTGAGTATTATTATTGAAAAGATTCAGTTGAATCCATTTATTGCTTCTCTTGCAATGAACCTTTTTTTCAACGCAATTGTTTCGTTTCTGTCTGTAAAATTTTTTGCAACCCGTGGCGTTTTGACTGATTCAACCTTTTCGTTTAATCCTGTAAGCTCGCGTATCTGGACAACTGTTGCGGGTTTTGCTTTTGTAATAATTGCTTACATTTTTTTGAACTGTACCAAAGCAGGTTTGTATTTTAAGATTACAGGTAATGATCAGAAAGTTCTTAAAGCAAGAAGTATTAATGTTTTGTTTTATAGAATTGCTTCGTGGAGTATTGCAGCTTTATGTGCAAGTCTTGCAGGTTCAATTCTTGCAATAAGGTTATCGTCTTTTGTACCTGGTCTTGCAAGCGGACTTGGCTGGATAAGTCTTGCCATCGTATTTCTTGGAAAAAAGAAAAGCAGTGTTGTTATAGGCGGATCATTTGTTCTTGCGCTGGCACAGACGGCAAGTGCAAATATTCAGAATATCAGAGGACTGGAAAATTTCCCGTCTGCCGTTCTGATTGGTTTGCCTTATCTTGCCGCTTTAGTGTTCATTCTGCTGTATCCAAAAAAAGATTAGAAAGTAATCTCTTCTACATCATCAAGATTAAATTCTATTTCTTCGTGAACAGTATTTTTGAGTGCGCTTTCCTGACTGCCCTGACTTGCTTTAAGCATTTCCTGTTCTGCCTTTAAGGCCTGCGCCATGATTTCTTCTGCAGATACAGATTGAGCCTGGGCAACAAGGGAACTGTTTTCAAGAGTGTCAGATCCAAGTTCGTTTAGTAATTCCTGGGCAGGATCAGTAGTCTTAAAGGATTCAAGCATGTTTTCAAGTTCTGTCATGTTGTGATATCCGGCTTCGGAATTTTCATTTACTTCACGCATTTTAAGAACGATTTCTGATGTTCCGTTTTTGATTTCTTTAATGCCTGCAACTGCGTGGGTAAAAATATTCTGAATGTTGTGCATTTCTTCTGTAAGCGCTGACTGCTGTGCATCAAGTTTATCGCAGACTTCACCAACACTTTCTGCTTCTATCGAAAGTTCATGTGTGCTTACTGCAATTGCTTTTCCCTGTTCGTCAATCGAAGTAACGCTCTTAGAAATTTCGTTAAGCGAATGAATGATTGAGTTTGTACTTTCGTTGATTTTTGCAAAAGCGTCATCTGCTTCCTGACTTGAATCGTTTGCAGCTTTAACTTTTTCTACGATGCTTCCGATTGCAGTAGAAATTGTTTTTGCGTTGTCGCTTGTTGATTCAGCAAGATGCCGGATTTCTTCTGCAACAACAGAAAATCCTTTTCCTGCTTCTCCGGCATGTGCGGCTTCGATTGCGGCATTCATACTAAGAAGGTTTGTCTGTTCTGCAATGGCGTTGATGATTGTAACAACTTCAGAAACATCATTAAGGTTTGCATTGATCTGGTTCAAAAGATCATTGGTAAGGTTGATTTTTATTCCGCCGTCTTTTAAAAGATCCTGCATTTCCTGTGCACTTTGCGTACGGGCAGCAGTAAGTGCGTTAATGTCTTCAAGAGATTTTGCCATGTTCTCTGTAGAAATCTGATTCTGTTTAATCGAAACTGTCTGCTGCGTATTTCCTGCAACAAGAGTTTCTACAACGGCGTTAACTTCTGTAATTGAGTCTGTTACATGGTTAACTGATTCTTCAAGAAGAGAAAGTTCTTTTGAAATTGAATTGATGTTTGAATCAATCTGATTTGTTGCAACTGCTGTACTTGTTGCAGAATTACTGATTGCATAACCAGACGACAGCATTCTTGATGCAGTTTTCTTTACAGTAACAAGCATGTCATTAAGCTGCATTGCAGTTGAATTAAGTCCCACCATAAGAGTACGGACTTCTGTCGAACCCGAAACCGGAATCTGTGCAGTAAAATCTTTTGCAGCAAGGAGTTCTGCCATCTGTGAACTTTTTGAAACCCGCTTTGAAATATTCTGAGTAACCCCAACCATAATGATTGTAATTGTCAGGATCGAAACAGCAGCCAGAATCAAAAGGTGCAAAAGAGAAGTGTTGATTGTGTGTTCTGCATATTTTGTAAGAGTCTGTGATGCTTCTGCAACATAAAGGCCTAAGGTGTCGTTTTCTTTTAAAAGATTGTTTGTTTCTTCCATGACGCCTTTGAGTTCAGTTCTTAAAATGTTAATGGAAGGTTCATCAGGATGTCTGAAAAGTGCTTCGCGTACACCGGCTCTTGCCACAGTTTCTTTAAAGGCTGGAGTCAGTTCATTTTCAAAAATTGTCTGGAAGTGATTGTCCATTTTCTGGAAATATGAATTCAATGCACTCCACTGGGAATCTATAGGATTTATTTTTGCATTTACTTCAAGAGGAAGCTTGCGGCGGTCTTTGTTCATCTGAATTTCGTAGACAGCATCTTCTGCATCAGAAATTTTTTCCTGCCAGGTATCGTAGAATGCTTCCAGGTTCAGGGAACGGGCTTCTATTTCAAGAACGTATCTTGTGGCAGCACCGGTTTTGGCCTGTACTACCATAAGATCGTATTGAAGATTTTTAACTTTCATCATGCGATAAACAACAGTTGTAAAAGTAGTTAAGACAAAAGCAATAACAACTAAAAGGAAAGTTGTCAGTAAATGAAATTTTACGCTTAATTTCATTTAATCACCTCCGTTAAAATCTTTCTCTCTCTTAAAACTTTTTGTTTATCGCCGGTTGTTTAATTGAATTACTTTTTAATTAGTATACGCTTAAAATCTGTGAAAGACGTTCCTTTCCGATGATTTTCATAAAGTTAGCAAGACGAGGACCCTGATCTTTACCGATAATTGCATGATACAACGCAGTGAACAAAGCCTTTGCTTCAAGACCCATTTCTGTTGCAATATCATACATTGCCTGCTGGCAGTCTTTGTCTGTAGCAAAAGTTCCAACCTTAGGAACAACTTCGTCACGAACGCGTTTAACAGCAGTAAGCATATCGCCTGTAATGTCATCTGCTTTTGAACCGTCTTTACGGATTGCAAAACACATATCCTGTGCGCAGTCAGGAGCTGATTCATTGATCCAGTACCATGCACATGCACAGCGTTTACGCAAAGTTTCTTCCTGTTCAGGTTTTACATCGCCAAGAGACTTGATTACAGCATCAACATCACCGTCATAAGTCTGAAGGAGTGTAGTCAAAAGACGGAATGGAACCTGATAAGGCATTACAGAAGGCATTCCTTCAATCTGAGAAAGCTGGTAAATGCGTTTTTCGCGGGCAAGAAGTTCAGTCTTTTTCTTTTCGTCTTTTTCTTTAGGTTCTTCTGTTCCCCATGCAAATCTTTCTGTGCGGTCATAAGCTTCGTAAATTGTAAGAACATCAAGGTCAAAGCTGATAGAGAATTCGTGGTCAACTTTGTTTACTGCAAAGATGTAGCGCAGAACTTCTGGCTGGTAAACTTCAAGAGCATCAACAAGAGAAATAACTTTTCCTTTTGAAGATGACATCTTTCCAGGAACACCCTTAAGTTTTACAAAGTCGTATTTCATTGTAACAGGAGCATCCCATCCGAATACTTTCTTTGAAACTTCTTTAGCTGTATCGTAAGAACCACCCGGACTGATGTGATCTTTTCCGCCTGGTTCAAAAACAACTTTTTCTTCGTTCCATCTCATTGGCCAGTCAACGCGCCAGCCAAGTTTGATTCCGCCAAAGTTACGGATGTCTACAGTTTCTTCACAGCCGCATTCACATTTGTAAGAAACACCGTATTCTCCGTCGTATCCTGTAATTTCAGTTGTATCTTTGTTACATTTTCCACAGAAAATTGATGTAGGCCAGTAAATGTCTTCCGGCTTCATTTTGTGTTCATCATCGCGGTATGTGTTAAGGCATTCCTTGATGAGTTCGCGGTTCACAAGGGCTTTTTTCATTCCTTCTACATAGCGGTGTGCCTGGTAGCGTGAAGACTGGTAAAGGAATTCAGGATGGATTCCAACACGTGGAAGCTGTTTTTCAATATCAACTTCGTGATGGCGTGCGTAGTTTTCGTCACGGTCAAAAGTATCAGGAACTGATGTAATAGGATAACGAAGGTAGTTCTGAAGAACTTCCGGTTTTGGCATATTGCCTGGAACTTTACGAAAAACGTCGTAATCATCCCATGAATAAATAAAGCGGACGTTTTTTCCCTGATCACGCAAAGCACGAACTACAAGGTCAACTGTGATAATTTCGCGGAAGTTACCAATGTGAACTGTTCCTGAAGGAGTAATTCCTGAGGCACATGTATAAGAAGGCAAATCGCCTTTTTCTTTAATAATTTTTCTTGCCACCTGGTCAGCCCAGTGACACAATTCTGTCTGATTTTCTGTACTCATAGCATTATATTATAGTACATAAAGGCATATTTTTCAATGACACCAATTTCTTCCCTCCCGTATTTTTATTATGGGATTTCAATTTTGTCCATGATGGGATATTCTCAGTTTTTTTCCATTTAAATATTACCCATAAATACTAATTCATATTATAATAATATTTATGTTTAATTTATTATGCCGAATATTTGTCAAAAGCAATGACTACTCAAATCCCCAGGTGCGTACAAAAATCGGAACTGTGGCAGGCGGCCTTGGAATTTTTTTTAACATTCTCCTTTGTGCAACAAAACTTATAGCAGGAATTCTTTCAAAATCAATTGCCGTTATGGCAGATTCCCTTAATAACCTTAGTGATGCAGCCGGTTCTGTAATTACGATTCTTGGATTCAATCTTGCAAACAAAAAGCCTGACAGGGAGCATCCATTTGGACACGGAAGATTTGAATATATTTCAGGGCTCTTTGTTTCTTTCCTTATCCTCCTTATGGGATTTGAACTTTTAAAAGAATCTGTTGTGGCTCTTATTCATCCGGGACAGGTAAAGACAGATATCGTTACAATCGTAATTCTTGCATTTTCAATTCTGGTAAAGGCATATATGTTCTTCTATAATAAAAGTGCCGGAAAGAAGATTAATTCAAAAACGATGAATGCAACTGCGGTTGACAGCCTTTCTGACTGTGTTTCTACAGCTGTAGTACTGGCTTATGCAATTTTGCAGCAGTGTGATGTAGTGCGCAACCTGCCTTTTGGTCTTGACGGTGCCTGTGGTATCTTTGTTGCGTGCTTTATCCTTAAGAATGGTTACGAAGCTTTAAAAGATACAATTAAACCTCTTCTTGGAACTGCACCAGAAAAAGAATTTATCGATGCGATTGAACAAACAGTTCTTGCCCATAAAGAAATCAGCGGCATCCATGACCTTGTGGTTCACGATTATGGTCCCGGCCGCCTTATGATCAGTCTTCATGCAGAAATTGACGGCAGAACTGATATGTTTGTTGCCCATGAGGTTATTGACGACATTGAGGCAGAACTTACCGTAAAATTCAACTGTCATACCATAATTCACATGGATCCTGTAGACCTTCATAACCCGGAAATCCAGGAAATCCGCCAGATGATTCAGAAAGTGGTTACAGAAGTTCATCCAAAACTTTCTGCCCATGATATCCGTGTGGTTCCTGGAAAAGAACATACAAACATTGTATTTGATGTTGTTCATGATTACGAATGTACTATGACCAATATGCAGATTTATAAAGCAATCTGGGATGCGGTTATTGATATCCGTCCCGATTACAGATGTGCCATAACATTCGATACGCCTATGGTATAAAAGAAAAATATGGGGTCTGAATTGATAAAATTCCCATATTATTGTATAATTTTAGAACTTTAATATTTATAAATTACAGAGGTTTTATATGCTTACATTAAAATTCGGCGGAACATCAATGGGTAGCGCCCGCAGAATTCTCGATTCCGCAGATATCATGGTATCTCAGGCACAGCAGGACAGAGTCAGTGTTATTGTTTCAGCTGTAGCAGGAATATCAAATAAATTACAGGAAAGTATCGATGGCTGCATTACCGGGAAAACCTCTGAAACCTATATCTGCCAGATTCGCCAGATTCACGAAGAAATCTGTGCAGAACTTCAGTCTAAACTTCCAGGATTTGATTCAAAGGCAGTAATGCCAAAACTGGAAGAACGCATTGCAGAACTTGAAAAACTTCTTAATGCCGTTGTTTCTTTCGGTGAATGTACTCCTACAGCTCACTGTCGCATTATGGGTATGGGCGAACTTATGTGTGTTCCAATCGTAGAACAGGTTCTTCTTGCAAAACAGCAGAGCGTAATTGTTCTTGATTCACGCAAATTCATTGTAACAACAGGCAACCAGAAAGAAGGTGATCCTGATTACGCTAAAACAGCAGAAAATCTTTTGCCATACCGCGACGGCGAATACAAATCTCAGACAAGAATCCTTTTAATGCCAGGATTCGTATGTTCATGGGTTGCAGGCTCTGGTAAAGAACCTGTTCCTGGTCTTCTTGGCCGTAACGGTTCAGACTTTTCTGCAGCAATTATCGGTGCCTGCCTTGGTTCAAAGAAAGTTCAGTTCTGGACAGATGTTGACGGTATTTACACAGCAGATCCACGCATCGTAAAAGACGCAATTATCGTTGATGACATGACATACGAAGAAGCAATGGAACTTGCATTCTTCGGTTCAAAAGTTCTTCATCCAAAAACACTTGCTCCACTCCAGGCAAAAGGTATCGAAGCATGGAGCCTTAACAGCCAGAAGCCGGAAGTTCGCGGAACAAGAATCGGTAAAGGACCTTATGATGAATCTAAGGTAGGACCTGTTCGTGGTATTTCCTGCCTTAAAAACACTGCAATGATTTCTGTAAGCGGAACCGGTATGAAAGGCCGCTCAGGAACTGCAAGCCGTATTTTTGCTGCAGTAAGCCGTGCAGGTGTTTCAATTCTTATGATTACACAGTCTTCTTCAGAATACACAATTTCTTTCTGTGTTCGTGACGAAGAATCTGATAAAGCAAAAGATGCAATTTCAAAGGAATTTGATCTTGAAATCCGTGATGGAATGATTGACCCTGTAGATGTTACAAAGGAATGTGCAATCGTTTCTATCGTCGGAGACGGAATGGTTGCTCATCGTGGTGTTGCAGGCCGTTTCTTTGATGCTCTTGCAAGCCGTGATGTTAATATTCTTGCAATTGCACAGGGTTCAACAGAACGCTCTATCAGTACAGTAATTAAAGGAGAAAACGGAGACGTGGCAGTACGCATTGCACACAGATTCTTCTTCAATACAACTCAGACTATCGAAGTATTTGCATTTGGTGCAGGTAATATCGGCGGAACACTTCTTGACCAGATCCGTGACCAGCACGATAAACTTCTTGAACAGAATGTTGACATCAAAGTAATGGCAATTTCTACAATCGATGGTCTTATGATCAGCGAAGACGGAATCGATCTTACTAACTGGCGTGACCTTACAAAAGACATGCCATTAAAACCAAATGTTGACGACATCATTGAATTCGTAAAAGAAAAGAAACCTCTTAACCCTGTATTTGTTGACTGTACAGCAAGTTATGATTTGCCGGAACGTTACCTTGACATTCTTAATGCAGGTATGTCTATTGCAACTCCTAACAAGCGTGCAAACTCAATGAGTATTGAGTTCTACAATGAACTTCGCCATACAGCAAATAAAATGCACAGACGATTCTTGTACGAAACAAACGTTGGTGCGGGGCTTCCTATTATTGACACATTGCAGAACCTCTTTAATTCAGGTGATAAACTTGAAGGATTCGAAGGAATCATGTCAGGTTCTCTTTCTTATATCTTTGGCCGCCTTGACGAAGACGTTCCATTTAGCCAGGCAGTTCTTGAAGCAAAAGAAAAACGCTTTACAGAACCTGACCCACGCGACGACCTTAACGGTATGGACGTTGCCCGCAAGGCACTTATCATTGCCCGCGAAGCTGGTCACCAGATTGAACTTGATGACATCAAAATTTTCAAGGTATTCCCAGAAAGCTTTGATACAACAGGAACAACAGAAGAATTCCTTAAACGCCTTCCAGAAATCGATGACTACTTCAAGAACAAGATTGCTGATCTTAAAAAGCAGGGAAAAGTTCTTCGCATGGGTGCAACAATCAAGGGCGGAGAATGCAGCGTAGGAATGATGGAAGTTGGACCGGAAAATCCTTTGTACACAATCAAGGGCGGAGAAAACGCATTTGTATTCCATACAGCACGCTACCAGCCAATCCCTCTTACAGTTCGTGGTTATGGAGCAGGTGCAGGCGTAACAGCAGCCGGTGTATTCGGTGATATCTTAAGAACAGTTTCTTTCAACCCTGAAAAATAGGGTATAGATTTTTGCAGGAGGAACAGTAAATGGAAAAATATGTATTGTCAGTATTGGTAGAAAACCATGCAGGTGTTTTGAGCCGTGTTTCAGGTCTTTTCAGCCGCCGCGGTTATAACATTGACAGCCTTACAGTTTGCGAAACAGGAAATCCTGGTCAGTCTCGTATGACAATCGTTGTTAAGGGTGATGAATATACACTGGATCAGATTGTAAAACAGCTTTCCAAACTTGTAGAAGTTACATCTATTGTACACTGTGATTCTGCAAGTACATGTCAGCGTCAGACAGCTTTGATCAAGGTTAAAGCACCTGGCGAAAAGCGTGCAGTTATTATCGAAACATGTAATATTTTCCGTGCTCACATTGTGGATGTTGGACTTAATTCTGTAATCGTAGAAGCTACAGGTTCAGAAGATAAAATCGAAAGTCTTATCCGTCTTCTTGAACCATTTGGTATTCTTGAATTTGTTAAGACAGGTCTTACAGCAATGGGCCGTGGAGAAGAAGTTCTTTAATTTTTTACTTCAGGCTTGAACGGCATTTACACCATTTTTCATCCCAGACTTTCCAGTCGTGGGTATTAAGCTCCAGAGTACAGGTCATAAAAGATTTTGCAGTGACGTTTTTCTGGAGCTTTATTATTTTAAAATCATTTTCCGGGTATTCACCGCTTGCAGCTTTTTGCGCAAGACCAAAAATCTCTTTTAGTCCTTTGCCCAAATTCCTCCCATTACCAATACCGAACGGCACATAAAATTTTTCTTCACCACAATCGCTTGTGATTTTCCCGCAAAACATTGCAATGCCAAAAACCATAATCACTTCTTCTACCGAAAAACCCGTAATCCCTTCTTTTGCACAGTTACTGTCACAAAGCGGTTTACTGGTAATGCCTGCAATAACCGGAATTCTATAAAAGTCATTTAGTTCACAGGACAAAAAATCTTTTGCAATACCGGTAAGTACGCGGATTGTTTCAGGGTGAGGAATGACTGCAGGTAATAAAAGAGGCTTTAAGGACATCAGGTACTTAACTTAAATTCCAAGTTTTTCCAGTCTGTCATCTACAGGCGGATTAATGCCAAGATTAAAAAGCCGTTCAGCGCCAACAGTAGTTGGAGGTCCGTGGCCAGGCATTAAAATGGTATCTTCCTGCTGTGAAAGAATTTTTGTCTGGACATTTGTGATAAGAGTTTTTTCAGAATATTTATTGTTTGTAGAACCGATTCCGCCGGCGCTGATTACATCACCAGTAAAAATTACGCGGCCGATTTTGTAAATCATGGAATCAGGAGTGTGTCCCGGTAAAGAAGTGTAGGCAACAGAAAGCCCTGCAATTTCTACAACGCCTTCATCACGCAAAACGATTGTGTTCTTGCCTGCAACTTCCCAGTCGGCCGCGTAGATTTTTGGATTGTAAATTTTCAAAAGAGTTTTCAATCCGTCAACATGGCTTCCGTGATTGTGGGTTACAAGGACAGCAACAAGATTGTATTTGTCAGATTCAATCTGTTCAATGATGTAGGGAGTAATCTTTCCCGGGTCAATGAGGATTGCTTCTTTTGTAATTTCGTTTGTAACAAGGTAGCAGTTTGAAAAGCCCTGAATGTTAAGGTAGTAATAAATCTTCATTACATGGGCTCCTTAAGTTCACCGATGAACAGTTCGCTTCCTTCTTTGTCAAAAATTGCTTCTCGTGTATTTGAATATTTGAACATTACGTTCTGCTGTTCAATGTGAATGAATTCAGTTTTCTTTACGTTGCAGTTTCTGAAAGAAGTATCGATAAGTTTTGCACGGACAAATCTTGAGTTGTAAAGATCCGAGTCATCAAAAGACGACTGATAAGACTGAATGCCCGAAAAATTATCCTGAATCATATCACTTCCTGTAAAAAGTGAATGAGAAAAAATACAGCCTGCAAAAGAAGTACACTGCATGTTTGACTGCAAAAGGTTACAGTCTGCAAAAATTGCAAAGTCAAACATAGACATGCGGCTTCTAAAACCAGTTGACTGAAGGTTCACAAATCTGCAGTTCATAAAGTTGCAGCCGTAAAAACGCTTGTTGGTCAGGTCAATGTTTTCAAAAGTAAGGCCTGCTGCATTAAGTCCTACAATCTTGTCATGGTTTTTGATGTAATTGTAGATATCTTCTTTGGCTTTTTCTTTATCTTTTGTATGATTAAAGCAATATCCTGATGACTCGATGATTGTTCCGTCTTCGTCAAAAGTAGACAGACTTACATGGAGACATCCGGGTTCAAGACAATTGTTCTGCGAAAACATACTTATATGTTAAGGTATTGTGTTTAATTAGTCAAATGATTAAAATTGAATTCACGTGTGGAGGAATGTTTTAATGTCAGTTGACTTTGCTTTTATAGATTCAGGAGTAGGGGGAATCCCTTATCTTGCACACCTGAAACAGATGTGTCCTGCTGCAAAATGTGTTTACTTTGCTGACAATAAAAATTTTCCATATGGAACAAAATCTCATCAGGAAATCCTTGACTGCGTAACAGAACTTACCAGAAAAATCATCAGTGAATACAATCCCGGCGCAATCGTTATTGCCTGCAATACAATTTCTGTAAATTCTCTGGACTGGCTTAGAAAAACTTTTCCTGATACACCAATCATCGGAACTGTTCCTGCAATAAAACTTGCTGCAAGCATTACACGCAATAAAAAAATCGGACTTCTTGCAACACAGGCAACAATCAATAATCCTTATACTCAGAATTTAAAAAATGAATTTGCTTCAGACTGTCAGTTTGTTCTTCGCGGAGATACACAGCTGATTGACTTTATCGAAAAGCATTCTTTTACAGCAACCCGTCAGGAATGTATCGAAGCTTCAATGCCCGCAGTACATTTCTTTAAGGAACAGGGCTGTGATACAGTAATTCTTGCCTGTACTCATTTTTTGAATATTGCAGAAGAAATTCAGGAAGCTGCCGGAAACGAAATTAAGGTAGTAGATTCGGTGGACGGAGTTACCCGCCGTGCACTGGATGTACATAAAGTTGAACCGTCTTCGGAGAATCCTCAGACGGTTCTTGTTACGACCGGAACAAACTTCAAGGAAGAATACGATGAAGTTTGCCGTAAGTATGATATGAAATATCTGTAAAATTACTGAAGGTTTGCTGCAATTGCATCAATGAATTCCCAGCTGTTAAGAACTTTCTTAGCAGGAGGATTAGCGATGCGTGCAATGTCACCTGTCATGTAACCGTCTTCGATTGTCTTGAGTGTAGCTTTTTCAAGCTTTTTAGCAAAATCAACCAGATCCTGTGTACCGTCAAGTTCACCGCGTTTTGCAAGTGCGCCTGTCCATGCAAAAATTGTTGCTACAGGGTTTGTAGAAGTTTTTTCGCCTTTGAGGTAGCGGTAGTAGTGTTTCTGAACTGTACCGTGGCTTGCTTCAAATTCGTATTTTCCGTCTGGGCTTACAAGAACTGATGTCATCATTGCAAGTGAACCGCATGCAGAAGCAACCATGTCACTCATAACGTCACCGTCATAGTTCTTTGTTGCCCACATGAATCCGCCTTCTGAACGCATTACGCGTGCAACAGCATCATCAATCAATGTGTAGAAGTATTCAATTCCGGCTGCATCAAACTTAGCCTTGAATTCATTTTCGAAAACTTCTGCAAAGATAGCCTTAAAGTTTCCGTCGTATGTCTTTGAAATTGTATCTTTTGCTCCGAACCATACAGTAAGCTTGCGGTCTAATGCATATGTAAAGCAGCAGCGTGCAAAGTTTTTGATTGATTCGTCAAGGTTATGAATACCCTGAATGATACCAGGTCCCTTCATATCCATGATTGTCTTGCGGATTTCTTTTCCGTCAGCACCAGTAAATACCAGTTCTGCTTTTCCAGGTCCAGGAGTTTTGATTTCGCAGTTTTTGTAAACGTCACCATAAGCGTGGCGGCCAAGTACGATTGGTTTTTCCCAGCAGCTGACTGTTCCATGTACGTTATTTACAAAAATCGGTTCACGGAAAACAGTACCGTCAAGTTCTGCACGGATGATGCCGTTAGGGCTTGGTGTAAGCTGCTTGAGTTTGTATTCTTCAACACGAGCCTGGTTAGAAGTAATTGTAGCACATTTTACACCAACACCAAGACGTTTGATTGCAGCAGCAGATTCGTAAGTGATTTTGTCATCCGAATCATCACGGCTTTTAAGTCCCAGATCATAGTATTCTGTCTTGAGATCCACAAAAGGCAAAAGGAGTTTGTCCTTGATTACCTGCCATAAAACACGAGTCATTTCGTCGCCATCGAGCTCAGCGATGGCATTTTTCATCTGAATTTTAGCCATAGTGACTTTAGTATATATAATTTTCTTTATTTGTGCTACATTTTTTTTGTAGATTTAGGAACTTATGCTTTTTTAGTACATAAGTTCCTTTTGAGAAGAGGGTTTTAGAAGGGTAGAATTAGAATTCTCTTTTGAATCCGACTTTTGCCTTAAAGTTTCCTGTAGGCTGGTTCAAAATGTTTGCAAGACCAATCTGGCCCATGATTTCAAGGTTTCCGCCAAACAGAGGAATAATTACATAAGGAGTAACTGCAGCATTAATTTTCTGCTGTGCAAAATTTTCTCCGCCGGCAAGACCTGTCAAAAGGCTTACCAGAGTTTTTTCAGGGAAGCTTCCTGTAAGGTGAACACCAAAAGTCATGTCTGTTTCGTTCTTAAGAGGAATCGAGTCAAAGATTACAGTAAAGCCTGCACCAAATGCATCGTCAATGTAAAGAGTTTCTTTTGCAGTTTCTTTAGGAAGGTTGAATGCAGTAATGCGGAATTTTACCGGTTTTGAATAGATTCTTACTTCTGCAAGTGCGCTTAAGTCGTCAGCAGAAAAGTTAGAAGCAAAGGTTCCGTTAGGTGTGATTTTAATGTTCTGAACGCCGCCCTGAAGCAAAAGGCTGTGTGTGTATTTGTTTCCAAGAAGAACAGAAATTCCACCGTGAAGATAAAGTGTATCAATAAGAAGAATTACATCCTGGTTGTTGTATTTTGTCTGCAAAGGAGCTCCAATACCAACAGCCGCATCCATTGTGATGGCTGCAAATGTGAATGCAGTTCTAAGGTCAAGGTTCATTGCAACAGTCTGAGCATCAGCCATGTCAAAGTAAAGGTTAACTCCAAAAGCAGCCGGAGTCTTACCGAAATTCAATACATAAGAAAATCCAAGACCGTAGTTGTCATAAAGGCTGTATCCCGAAGAAAGGGTAGAAGAACTTTTTGTCAGGCTTGAAGAAATAGGTGCAATACCGAACTGACGCTGAAGGAAGGCATCGCAGCCAACAGCTTCGTAAGTACCAAGATAAAAACCAAAGTAGTTCATTACATCATTGGCACCTTTATTCAATACAAAGGAAATTTCATTGACTTTAACGTAAGAGTTGAGCTCGCTGTTCTTGAATACCTGCATGTTTGCAAGGTTAGGGCTTGCAATGTTCAGGTCGCCGCGGAAAACACCCCAGTTACCAAAGTTGATCTGTGCCTTTGCATTTGCAGAAAGAGGAATGCCGAATTCAAAACCTTTTTCCCAGTTCCCTGAAACACCGACTGTTCCTGCAACAACGGCACTGAAGTTAACCTGAGCAAAGGCAGTTCCACTTAAAAGAAGGGCTGCAATCATAGTAAGGATTTTAGAACGTTTCATAATATTCCACCTATTATATAGTAAATATTGATCAAAAATGCGTATTTTTACGGATATATTATCGGCAGATTGTGCAAAAATCTTGAGGGTTGGAGAAAATTTAAAAATTCGATTTTTTACTTGACTTATGACTTATTAAGTATAAAATAGTAAGGTATGAGTGATTATCTGGATATAAATAACGAAGAACTCCTCAAAGACTTTTTTACTGAAGCTGAACAGCAGGTAGAAAACCTCGAGTCTAACATTCTCGTAATTGAAAATGATCCAACCAACCATGAAGCCATCGATGAAATTTTCCGTGCGGCTCATACCCTTAAAGGTGGATCAGCAACAGTAGAGATGACAGAGCTTTCTACTTTTACACACACAGTAGAAGATGTTCTGGATGAACTTCGTTCTGACCGTTTACAAGTTACTGAACCCGTAGTTGACGTTCTTCTTGACGCAATTGATGTCATCAAGGCAATGCTTGAATCGCGTGCCAATGGTGCACCATATCAGGAAGACGTAAATCCTATATTGGAACGCTTGCGTTCATTTATCCCTGATAAGAAGGATAAAAAGGCAGCTAAGAAAGCAGCTCCTGCAGCTCCAGCACCACAGCCGGTTGCAGCACCTGTTGCCGCTGCTCCAAAACCAGCAGCACCTGCTGACCCTGACCGTCCTGTTATTTCTGACGATGAATTTGCAGAATTCAGTCAGGTATGCGAAGCCGGCCAGAAGCTCTGGTGCGTAACCGTTAAGTTCGACGAATCAAACCCAATGAACTCCGTTGGTGGAATTCAGGTATTTGCAGCACTCAAGGCATGCGGTTCTGTCCTTAAGACAGTTCCTGACTTTGATGCTCTTTACGAAGACGAATTCTACCCTACAGTATATTATTTCCTTGCTTCAGCACAGAATGCAGAAAGTATCGAAGACGTTGCATTCCTTTCGGATGTAACTCTCAGTACTGATGCACAGCCTCTTGAACCAGGCTCAGAAAGTGCTCCGGCACCACAGGCTCAGGCTGTTGCAGCCGCTCCTGCAGCTCCAGCTCCAGCACCGGTTGCTGAACCAGAACCAGTTGCAGCCCCTGCCGCTCCACAGGCTTCAGAACCAGAAGCTCCGGCAGAAGCTGCTTCAGAAGCTCCTGCTGCAAATGCTTCAAAAGCGGCTCCTGCAAAGGCTGCCGGTGGAACTCATGTTCAGCAGGGATCTGTACTGCGCGTAGACTCAAAACGCATCGACTACCTTTTGAACCTTGTATCAGAAACCGTTATTACAAAGGCTGCATTCAACCAGACTGCATCCCAGATGAGCGATGTTCAGGTACAGTTCCAGGCACTGGATGCATCTTACCGCGAAAAAATCCGCCGTATGTTCGACCAGCTTCCTCAGTATCTTGAAGAAATCCAGTCTGGCGTTTCTGTTAAAGAAATTAAGTCAAATATCCTGGCTGAATACGGTGACGTTACAAATTACTTTGATCAGTTTGAGACAAGCCTCAAAAATCTTTCCGTTAAGTTCCGTTCTTCTACTCAGAACCTTGGACGCATTGCAGGTGAACTTCAGGAAGGCGTAATGAAAATCCGAATGGTTCCAATCAACCAGATTTTCAGCCGCTTCCCACGCGTAGTCCGCGACCTTCAGCGTGACCTTGGTAAAAAGATCAACCTCGTAATTGAAGGTGAAGACACAGAACTTGACAAGACAGTTATTGATGATCTTCTTGACCCTGTTATGCACTGTGTCCGTAACTCGGTTGACCATGGTATCGAAGCTCCGGATGTCCGCAAGGCAGCAGGCAAGCCGGAAGAAGGAACAGTTCTTCTTAAGGCCAGCAACGAAGGTAACCAGATCATCATTGAAATTGCAGATGACGGTGCAGGTATCGATGTTAACAAGGTACGCAACAAGGCAATTTCTAAAGGTCTTATTCATCCTAATAAAATCCTCACAGATACAGAAGCACATCAGCTTATCTTTATGCCTGGCTTCAGTACTGCAGATAAAATTTCAAACGTTTCAGGTCGTGGTGTAGGTCTTGATGTTGTTAAGACTATGATTGAAAAACTTAACGGTACAGTTAGTGTTTCAAGTGAACTCGGCAAGGGAACAAAATTTACAATTCGTCTTCCACTTACACTGGCAATTATCCAGGGTCTTCTGGTACGCGTTGGAAAAGAAGTTTACTCAATTCCTATCGCATCAGTTATCGAAAGCCAGCGCGTAAAACTGGAAGATATCAATACAATCGACAACTACGAAGTACTGAATGTCCGCAACGAAGTTATCAGTATTCTTCGTCTGTCAAGATTGTTCAATATTAGAGATACACAGGAAAGCGAATACAGCTTTGTTGTTATTGTTGGTTCTGAAGAAAAGAAAATTGGTGTAATGGTTGATTCTCTTATCGGAGAAGAAGACGTTGTAATCAAACCTCTGCGTGACCAGTTTACAAACTCACCTGGAATTGCAGGTGCGTCAGTACTTGGTGACGGTTCGGTTTCTTTGATTATTGATGTACGCCAGCTTCTTGAACTTGGTGTTCAGCAGGAACTTTCGGCACAGCAGCTTCAGGATGCTGTAATCAGCGGCGAAGTATAACGGAGAGAAGGTATGGAACAGACTGATTTGACACAATTGCAGCAGACAGATCTTGACGTCATGCACGAAATGATGGACGAAAAAGAAAATGTCAGTGTTGTAGACTTTAAGATGGTAACCTTCTCACTTGCAGGTAAAGATTATGCAATCGATATCATGCAGGTAAAAGAAATTGCAAAAACAGGACGCTTTACTTACGTTCCAAATGCAATGCCTTTTGTTCTTGGTGTATACAATCTTCGTGGTGATATTATTCCTATTATTGACCTGCGTTTGTTCTTCAATATTGAAGTTCCTGAACGCAAGGACAATGCAGTAGAAAATATGCTTATCGTAAGCGTTGACGACCAGCTCTTTGGTGTTGTAGTTGATGCTATTGATAAGGTTCTTGGAATTCAGAAGAGTACTATTCAGCCGCCACATCCATTGTTTGGTGACATTAACATCAAGTATATTCAGGGTGTAGTAGAAAGCAACAATCACCTTTATATTCTTCTTGATGTTGAACGTATTTTCAATACACGCATTACAGGTAAAACTTCTGAAGGTTCTGTAGATACTGTTTATGTAAACCAGACAGTACCGGAAATCGTTCCTCAGCAGGAATCTCCTGTTCAGCAGGCCGCTAAACCTGTTGCAAAAGCCGCAGCAGAACCAGCAGCACCACAGCAGAAGAATCATGAAGAAGATTTTACTTTTGTTGTAGATGAATTGAAGAACCTCAAGAAATTCTACGCAAGTAACATTAATGATGCCTGGCTTAAATCAAGATTCAGCCAGTGGGTATCAGAACGCGGTGATAAAGGTTCACAGCTCCAGAACGAAGCAGATGCAGAAGAATTCCTTGGTGAATTCTGGTCTGGCTGCAACGGGACCTGGTGGACTAAAGAATATGCAGACCAGGTATACAAGATGCTTCCTGATAACAGTGCAAAGCAGATTATGGTATGGAACCCTGGATGCGGTAAAGGTTATGAATCATTCAGCCTGGCTTGTCTTCTTAAAAAGCGTTATCCTGAATCAAAAATCAGAATCTACGCTCAGGAAGTTGACCTGCTGAGTGTTTCAAATGCACCTTTGATGTCTATTCCTGACAGTTATGCAAATGACTGGTATGCACCTTATGTAACTAAAAAGGTAACTGGTGAATTTACATTTACACAGGAAATAAAAGATATTATAATGTTTGAGTACCACGATTGTACAAACTCAAATGCACTTCCTATGGTTGATTTGATTTTTGCTCGTGATATTCTTTCGTTCCTTCCTGTAGAAGCTCAGAACACTGTAGTAGGTGATTTTGACGAAAAACTTAAAGGAAACGGAATTATTATTCTTGGAGATAATGAATCTCTTGGATCAGGCTCTAATTGGGGTGAAAAGACAGTCGGATCTTTAACCTGTTATAATAAACAATAAACTTAGGAGTAAAATATGAGAGTTGAGTATATTAACCCGTTTGTAGAAACTTCTTATAGAGTTCTTAAAGAAGTTTTGGGTGATGCAGAAGTAAAAAGAGGTGATTTGTATCTCAAATCAACTGCAATGCCAGTAATGGGTGTTGCTGCCCTTGTAGGTCTTGCAGGCGATGTAGAAGGTCGTGTACTTTTCGATATGACATTTGAAACAGCCCTCAATATGGCATCAAAAATGAACGGTGAACAGCTTACACAGTTTGATGACCTTGCAAAAGCAACAATCAGCGAACTTGCAAACCTTATTACAGCACAGGCTGTTACAAAGCTTCACGAACTTGGATTTAAGTTTGACCTTACACCTCCAGCACTTTTTGCCGGAGAAAAAATGGAAATTGCAGCTTTGGCTGGTGCATCAGAAAATGTAGAGGCACTTATTGTTCCTCTTATTACAGATTACGGTAAAATTGAAGTAAACGTAGCTATCCGCGAACGTACATAATCAAGGGAGAAAAAGTATATGAAAACAAAACAGGATTTTCCTACAATCAACGAAAGACCACCAGAGGGAACAAAAGCAGACGGAACAAAATTCCGCTTATTGGTAGTCGACGACTCAATCTTTGTTGCTAAACAGCTTTCCCAGATTCTTACAAGCGAAGGTTACGAAATCGTAGCTACAGCTGCTGACGGAAAAGAAGGTGTTGATAAATACAAGGAACTTTGTCCAAATGTTGACCTTGTAACAATGGATATCACAATGCCTCGCATGGATGGTATTACAGCACTTGAACAGATTATGGCTTTTGATAAGAACGCAAAAGTTGTAATGGTTTCTGCTCTTGGAAAAGAAGAACTTGTTAAAAAGTCACTTCTCCTTGGTGCTAAAAACTACATCATCAAGCCTTTGGACCGCAAAAAGGTTCTCGAACGCATTGGTGCTGCACTTAAATAGTCTGTAACTGATACATTTTCAGTTTATGAAAATTATAAACGCTCTGGTTTTTCCAGGGCGTTTTTTTCTTGTCAATATTATTTAGTTTGTACTATAATAGTAAGTTAGATGTTTAGTTTTAAAAAAGTATTAATAGCACAAGTATCTCTTTTATTAATTGCATTTGGTTTGTCTTCATGTGAACTTTTTGACCGTGATGTTCCTGCTTATATTCTTGAATACACTGATGAAGCACAGATAGTTAAAACTGTCTGGGATAAAGAATATCCAAAAGATGAAAATGGTGTTTTAAACATTCCTGGTGGACAGGATGTTGACGTAACTTTTTATCTTATTAACCCGCAGCATTATTCTGTTAAT
The DNA here is from genome assembly GCA_024402475.1 of Treponema sp. Classification (GTDB taxonomy): domain Bacteria; phylum Spirochaetota; class Spirochaetia; order Treponematales; family Treponemataceae; genus Treponema_D. Next base: position 23,315 of record JAKSTQ010000022.1, read on the forward strand.
CTTGAAACAGAGTGGAAAGAGGATGTATGTGAAATTGCAGCTGCTAATTACGAGGCGGATGGAACTCCTGTTCAGAACGGTACTCTGCGTAAAACAATTTCTTATTTACCTAATGACGATAAACTCATCTATACGATGAAGTTTAACGGCGATTATCTTAATTCTATTGATGTAAAAAATGACCAGTCACGCAGACTTAGTTATGATGTAATAATTACAGAACCGGTTACAGGCCGTAGATTTAAACCGGTTCCTGTAAAATGTATTGTAAACAGTGCACCTCCAATGGTAACTGACGCAGTGGTAATGTGTGACAAGCCAAACGGCGACAGAAAATTTGTTCTGTGCTTTAATATTCCCGGAACTGATTATACAGCTTCTGGTAAGCCTCATAATGATATTTCAAAACTGATTATTGATGGTCAGGAATTTGATGTCAGCTTTGCAGCAGATGGCTCTGTAACTATTAATGATCTTTTGGGAAAAGTTAAAACAACTTCTGAGGCAGCAGGGCTTTCTGTAACTTCAACTAATATTCAATTTGAACATACTGATGACGGTGACAAGCGTTCTGTTTATTATTTTGCTCCAGACGGTCCAACCGGTGCAACCCGTACATTCACAATAACCCTTAAGGATATGAACGGGCTTAGTTCAACTTTCAGGGTAAGTGACTCTTCCAGAAAAGTTGGACAGGCTGCGGTATATAGAAATTCTGCGGCTACGGCTGCGGATAAAATTGAACCGGGTGCTGTCCGTGAGGTTGGTCAGGGTAATGACGGAACCTGTCAGGTATTTTTGAAAATTCCTGGTGTTTCAATTCAATATGTAGATGATCCTGAAAATCCAGGTAATCTTATTGAAGAGGTAGCAGGCCCTGTCAGCGATGTTTCATTGGATTACACTATATATAAAAAAGAAGGGGCAGGTTATACCTTCTATAAGAAAGGAACAATGAATTCAAGCGGTTATATTAACGTTCCTTTGGAAGGAGCAAAGATAACTGCCCAGGCACATCGTGATTATTATGTTTCAAGTGATGTGCACACTGTAGAAGTTAAACCTGTTATTAATACAGTTTTTGTTAATAATGTTTCTGGTGACGATTCTACTGGCGGATGGCTTTCAAGTCCGGTTAAGACAATAACAAAGGCACTTACTCTTTTGACAGATAAAACTGATGCTTCTAAGCAGAATAAGATTTATCTTTTGAGCGATTATAATGACTTTATCAATTTTGTCAGCAGTGAAAAGCTTACACTTGAAGGATACGGTTCTTCTAAGACAATTACAAAAAATGAACAATTCCAGACTCTCATGAAAGTCAGAATGAATGCCCAGGTTACATTGAAAAATCTGAATCTGACAGATTCTTATGCTGGTATTGCGGTTAATCAAAATGCAATACTTACGACGGAAAATGTAAAAATCAACGGCAACTTTAGTACTGGTATCAGCTATGATGGTTCTAACTGTGAAATTCATCTTGGAAATGGAACTGAAATTTCTGGTAACTTAAGTGGTATTAAAGACTCTACGGCGGATACAGCAAGAAGCGGAATCTTTGTTAAGGGTAAAGTTGTAGTTTACGGTAATAGAACAGTTTCACCTAATGAAGATTCAAATATTGTAATACCTGTAATAAAAACTGGTGACGAGATTGCTGTTAAAGCAATTGAACTTGAAGGTCCTCTTGCCAGCGGTTCTAAGCTTGGCATAACCCTTGAGGATCAAAGTGCAGGACTTGAGGTTGCTCCATCTGCTGGTTATCCTGCAGTCATTACCAAAAATTATAATACTTATGCTCATGGAATTAGTCCGCGCAGTGTATTTGTTTCTGATAAGCCTTCTTCTTATGGTGTATCGAAAGATCTGGCTGACGGTCAGGAAGTCCGTGTTGCAGTAGGTGGTGTTGAACTTGAAGAACATCAGTCGCTTATGCATTTTGAATTTGTTTCTCCATATGTGTCTGTTTCAGGCGGTACCTACACAATCAGTTATGCAGCATCTGTTCCGCTTGTATTTAAGCCGGTAATTGATAAGGCATACGGTGACTCAGCTATTAGTAATGTAACTGCAGAAATAAAACAGGGAAACGATACAGCACAGATACCTGTTGTAAAAGACGGCAATAATTATAAGATAATCTTTAATTATCTGCCTGATGCTTACCAGATAGCCATTAGCTGTAATTATGACGGTACTACATTTACAGATATATTTAATTTTTACTTTACGGGAAGCATAAGTACAGCTCCGGCTGATTTATTGCAGACCTTAAAGGATTTACCTGCAAATGTACCTACTGAGCCTTATATTGTTAAGCTGACATCTGATGCACCAGTAAATTTACACGACTATCTGAATAATGAAATGCAGGTTCAAGTCAGCGACAGATTTATTATTCTTGATTTAAGTGAAGTCCAGATAACTGACGATGCTCTGGGTATTGAGCCGAAAAAATATCTTGTCGGCTGTAAATTCCCTTCGGGAATTACAAAGCTTAATATTAATTTTTTCTATGAAGCAAATAATCTTAAGGAAATAACTTTGCCTGATACTCTTGAAGTTATAGGTATTGGGGCATTTGATAGATGTTCTAATTTAGAAAAAGTTGTAATTCCTCCTAGTGTTACAATAATTGAAATGGCTGCATTCAGATACTGTACTGCTTTAAAATCAGTTGTAATACCTGAATCTGTTGATGTGATTGATGTAGATAACTTTTCGAGTGTTGACTCTTTAGTTTTACCTGAAAATTCAACATGGACATTGTTTCTAAATGGTAGCCAAGGAGTAACCTATACATGGAATGGAGACAGGCTTTTTGATCCTAATGAAGCTGCTACTCTTTTAAGAATGTCTATCGGATCTTGGACCTGGAAGCGAGTCAGATAGTAAGGAGAATACTGAAAATGAAAAACATATTTATTAAGTTAGCTGCAGTTTCTCTTTTTGCATGTACTCTTGCAGGCTGTGCTTTTAATGCAGATTTTAAATCAGATGCAGTATCTTCAAAAAAAGTTACGATTAACGCGGTCATTGGTTTTGAAGGCGCTTATCCGGAAGAACTTTTAAATGCTGCAGCAAATAATAGCGGGAATGCTAAAACTGCTATTACTGGCAGTACACCCCAGCTTATAAACAGCGAATGGAAGTATAAAGTAGAGGCACGTTGTTTAAGTGATAATACAAAGCCTGTTGTAGAGGCAGAACCTTCAGGAACTGATGGTAAAAAATTTTCGATTACACTTGACTCTCCTGCAAGATGGGAGATTACGACATATGCTTATTTTCCGGGTAATGCGGATGACTACGAACGGTGCTATCTTATTAATACAAAGGAAATAACTCTTACAGATGATGATCCGATTCCTGATGTTCTTATACAGATAAAACCTGACTGTTCTGAGGGCGAAGGTGATAGTAAAAAAGGTTTTGTTGAGCTTTCGTTTGATACAACAACATGGAGTCCTCTGGGTATAACATCCGCAGAAGGCCAGTTGTTGCGAGTAGATGAAGGCTACTCTTTTTACGATGACATAACAGATGGTAAATTTTCGCAACAATGGACGGTACCGTCTGGAGTATATAAACTAAAATTAGATTTTAAGAATAGTTCTGGAAAGACTGTTTATTCCTGTACAGAAACTGTAAATGTTTATACCGGATTTAAGACTACAAGATGGTGGGGTAATGCTCCCTATCTTGTTCCTGATAACGCACTTAATCCAACAGAGTATACTTTTAAATTAACTGACGAAGTTGTCAGTATGTACAGGCAGAAAAATATTTATATTAAAGCAGACAGTGGTCCTGATTATCTGGCTGATAATACACTGAATAAAGATGGAACAGTATTAAAACCATTTTCTACAATCAAAGCCGCATTTGATCGCCTTTCTGCCATTAATGATGGTCAAAGTCAATATAAAATTATTTTTATGAGTGATTTAACTTGCAATCCGGACTCTGATACAGATCATCGTTCTAATTATGGATGTTATGACATAGCTGCAATTAATAAAGACTTGAAGCTGTCTATTGAGTCAGATGGTACTGTACATACTATTACCTCAACTGAATCAGATGCATGTGCCCGATTCTTTAAGTTTACTCAAAAAAAAGGTAGAACATGTAATGTTAGCATTAAGAATCTGGTTTTTGAAGGTTCCAGTGCTGACTCAGATGGTGGTTTTATAGATTTCCGGGGGGCATCACCTCAGTTAAAATCTAAACTTACACTTGATAATGTTTATATAAAAAGCAGTGTTTCAAATCGTGCTGGTGGTGCTATATATACAGAATTTTCGACTTTGGAATTATTAAATGGTACTGCTATTGGTAATAAAAATGCTGTATCTGTGCCTTTGCAGCGTGATTCTGCCAGTATTGCAGCAATTGAGGATGGTGGTGCTATTTATTCTCAATATTCGGATGTAACAATAGGCGAAGATTGTATCATTACAGACTGTTATACAGAAGAGTACGGTGGTGCAATTTGTTTTTCTGGAGATGGCTGTACGCTGACATTAAAAGGTTGCACTATTCAAAATTCATCTGCCAGATTGGGTGGAGGAATATCTGTTGATGACGGACCTTGTACTATTTACATGGAAGACAGTATTATCAAAAACTGTAATATTAATGGAGAGACTTTAGGTAGCGTTAATCTTGATAGTCGTGGAAGGGGAATTCTTCTGGAAGATATTACAGATTTACATATTAAGGGAAGGTCTTACATAGATATTGAAAATGAAGTTGTGCTTGTTAATGATACCAATTTCATAATACTTGACTCTGATATGGTTCCTCAGACAGCTAACAATAATTATGTAGCAAGACTTACATTGTGTAATGATGCTTATGCGTCGCAACGAGATAATCAGCCGCTAAAAGCCAGAATGGATGCTCTAACAGCAATTATTAAAGCGTCAAATAACAGTTATATGACACAGGCTAATATTGACTGCTTTGGTATAACTTCTACAGTGGAAGAGTATAATGATTACCCGATAAGTGCAGGTAAATCAGCAAATATAAGTTATAAATACGGATTAAAGGTTCATCCATCAGGAACAAAAGCAGTTGTCGCCCTTATTAGTGATTACAAAGTTAATCCGACTCCAGTTCAATCTTATACTTTTGTGCCTAACAAGACTATTATTGCCCGTGATTCTGGAACTCATAGGGGATATGGTACTTTAAGCTTTACTGTAAAGGATTCTACGGGTCGAGCAGTAACTCCAAATGATATGTACATCGCTATCTGTCAGGCTGGTGAACCAGTTCTTGGAAATAATACCGGTATTATTGCTTTAGACTCAGCTGATTTTGCAAAACTTCCAGTTGGTTCTTATGGGCTTTATATGCGGGTATCTATTGGATCTGGTCTTAGTGGCGCCATCATTGACCATATAGTTCCGATTTCTATTGTAGAAGGATTGGATTCACAGGAAGTGACTGTAGACCTTCTTAAAGAAATGTCTGAAATGACAGGACTTGGTGCGGTGGCTAAGCCAATTACTTTGTACTTGACAAAGATGCCAACTACTCAAGATGGTTTAAGAAAATTTAATCAAACACTTGCAGAAGCAAAGGTTTATGTTAATATCTATTTTATACCGGTTGATCCTGTTACATTTGGGGGAGAAACAATATTTGGAGCTGGTAATTCAGACGATGCTAAGTATATAAAGAATATCGTTATTGGACCAGGCGTTACTTTTGGTAGTGGTTATATGTTTATGTACTTAAACCTCCAAAGCTTAATAGTACTTACGGGTGTAACAAATTTAGGAAGGATGCTGACTACACAATTAGGAGCAGTATCTTTTGAAGACCAGACAGGTACCTGGTATTACACTACTAATTCAAATTATACAGGTGGAACAGCTTGTGATGGAATGCCAGATGCGACTCAGTTAAGAACCGCTGCCAGATACTGGTATAAGGTTTCGAACTAGGAGGGATATTAGATTATGAAAAAAATTTTATTAACTGCTTTTGTTTGTATTTCTTTAATGTTCTTGGGTTGCAGGGATTTCGTATCTTTACAAAAGGCAGAAAATTCACTTATAGACCCAGCAGGTGTAGAAAATACATCAGAAGATCTTACAGTACTGGAATACAGTAAAGATGCAAAGTTTGTTGAACTTATTTTTAATGCACAGGTTGCGTCCCAGAGTCGTTATGCAATGCCATCAACTTTTGAGGGAGTAACAGATAGTCCTGATTATAGTGTTTATGCATCAGTCAGCAGTGATGGTGGAGCAACCTATAAGCGTAATAAATGTGAATGTACCGGTTCTGAAATACACTTTACTAATTATCGTATAAGTACAAATGCTGCAGTTACATTAAAAATCAAGTTTGAAATTATAAAGGGAACAGAATATGACTCCACTAAAGTAATTATGGATAGCGGTAGTGAAATTTCTGTTACAATCCCTGCAAATACAAAGATTGCAACTTGTGATAAACCAGTTTTCATGTATATCAAAGATAATACTTTGGTAAATGGAAAAGTTTTTTTAAAGCTGCAAGGTGAAAAAACCGGTGATACATTTGTTGTTGACGATGACAATTTTGTAATTGCAGGTAATGAATTACATCATAAAAATTATAATCTGGAGCAAGATCCTGGAATCAGACCAGGGTTCTATGAAATTACAATAGGATGTCGAGATTCTGGAAAAACGAAATCCAAAATACAGCTTACTCAGTTTATTATAGTTTATCCGGGTTTAACAACAGATAAATGGGATGATGGAACAGAGACTTTAAGTTTTGCGAAATTTGCTCCAACAGAGTTTTACGTAAAAGGATCAATGCCAGCAGGCTCTGGATTTGATCCCTGGCCATGTTCTGTAGGTGGTGCGGAAGGAGAAGGTACGATGACTGCACCTTATCATACTTTAGATAAGGCGTTGACTAGAATTAGTAATTTGCCAGATAAAAACTCTGAGTATACCATTTACTGCGAAGGTGAATTTACTGGTGTAACTGATGGTTATGTAATCCCTTCCGGATATAAAATCAAGATTGTAGGATTAGGTTCCAAAAAAAGTGTTATTGATAATACTGTTCATGAAAGTTCTCCTGTTCTTAAAATAGAGGGCACTACCAGCGTGACTCTTGAAAATCTTGAGCTTAAAAACGGGTCTCATGGTATTACCGTTGAAAACTCAAAGTTAATTATTAAAAACTGTGATATTCACAATAATGATGCAACTGCTGATGCTTCTTTTAAAGATGGTGCAGGTATTTTTTGTAAATATCGTTCTACTGTATATGTAATGGATAATGTAACAATCCATCGTAATAAGGCTGAAAGAGGAGGCGGCATTGCTTTTGAAGAAAATAAAACAGCAACTTGTGTAATTAATGGAGAAAATACAAAGATTTATGCAAATCAGGCAACGGGAACTACTGCTAGTGATGGTGGTGGAGGGGTTTATGTTAATCCATCTACCACCTCAGGATATTCATATTTTACTTTAAAAAAAGGCAGTATCTTTGCAAATAAAGCGGTGAATAACGGTGGCGGTATTTATGTGAATGGTGGCTATATGACAGGATATAATCATCCTAAAGTTACTATTGAGAATGGTAAAATTGCAGGTAATGTAGCAAAGCAAGGTGGTGGTATATATTGTACAACATATTCTACCTTTACATTTACAGGTGGTTATATAGGTGGTTCAATGCCTGCCGCTGATTTAGATTTAGATACGTTTACGGAATCGGAAATCCTTGCATATGAAAATAAAGGTAACTATGTAATAGGAGATATTCCTAAGGGTGGTGGAATTTTCTGTACCAGTATACGTGGGTGGGATCCTATAATTATTTCAAGTACAAATTCACAAGTACCAGCACAAGTTAATAACAATGGTGGTGCTGCAGGTGTTTTGGGAGCTGACATTTATGGTACTGGTAGGGAGCTTGATCTTTCTGGTTTCATTTTTATTGGAGCTATACATATAGATTCTGACTCAAGAATTACACTTACGGGTGATCTTAATACTAGAGCTGGTCAATATGCCGTCCGTGAAATTGTATATCCTAACGCAGGAAATGGTATTCAAGTTTTGTGGAACAGCGAAGGTGGGTATTGGGTTGAGGAAAATTGTAGAAAGTTTGGATTTGTTACAGGACAGAGTGGTGTAAGCTATAGTATAAATGTTATGGGATTGTTAGAATTGTAACTCCATAACTGTTTTATAATCCAATATTAATTCCATTATCTCTATCTTGAGAATTCTTTGGTTAATGCATATAATAGTAGACTAGATGTTTAGTTTTAAAAAAGTATTAATAGCACAAGTATCTCTTTTATTAATTGCATTTGGTTTGTCTTCATGTGAACTTTTTGACCGTGATGTTCCTGCTTATATTCTTGAATACACTGATGAAGCACAGATAGTTAAAACTGTCTGGGATAAAGAATATCCAAAAGATGAAAATGGTGTTTTAAACATTCCTGGTGGACAGGATGTTGACGTAACTTTTTATCTTATTAACCCGCAGCATTATTCTGTTAATCTTGAAACAGAGTGGAAAGAGGATGTATGTGAAATTGCAGCTGCTAATTACGAGGCGGATGGAACTCCTGTTCAGAACGGTACTCTGCGTAAAACAATTTCTTATTTACCTAATGACGATAAACTCATCTATACGATGAAGTTTAACGGCGATTATCTTAATTCTATTGATGTAAAAAATGACCAGTCACGCAGACTTAGTTATGATGTAATAATTACAGAACCGGTTACAGGCCGTAGATTTAAACCGGTTCCTGTAAAATGTATTGTAAACAGTGCACCTCCAATGGTAACTGACGCAGTGGTAATGTGTGACAAGCCAAACGGCGACAGAAAATTTGTTCTGTGCTTTAATATTCCCGGAACTGATTATACAGCTTCTGGTAAGCCTCATAATGATATTTCAAAACTGATTATTGATGGTCAGGAATTTGATGTCAGCTTTGCAGCAGATGGCTCTGTAACTATTAATGATCTTTTGGGAAAAGTTAAAACAACTTCTGAGGCAGCAGGGCTTTCTGTAACTTCAACTAATATTCAATTTGAACATACTGATGACGGTGACAAGCGTTCTGTTTATTATTTTGCTCCAGACGGTCCAACCGGTGCAACCCGTACATTCACAATAACCCTTAAGGATATGAACGGGCTTAGTTCAACTTTCAGGGTAAGTGATTCTTCAAGAAAACTTGGATCTATCGGGGTATATAAAGATTCTACTGCTGCTGCAGTGGATAAAATTGCTCCTGGTGGACCACGAGAAGTAGGGCAGAATGCTGATGGAACCTGTCAGGTGTTTGTAAAGGTTCCTGATGTATCGATTCAATATGTAGATGATCCTGAAAATCCTGGTAATCTTATTGAATCAGTTGCAGGCCCTGTCAGCGGTGCTTCTGTAGATTACACAGTTTATAAAAAGAATGGAGCAGGTTACGAGTTTTATAAAAAAGGAACACTTAGTTCCAGCGGATATATTTCTGTTCCACTTGCAGGTGCAAAGATAACAGCACAGGCACATCGTGATTATTATGTATCAAGTGATGAACATACTGTAGAAATTAAGCCGGTTGTAAATACAGTTTTTGTTGACAATGTTTCTGGTGATGATGAAAATGCTGGCTTTAAGTCAAGTCCGGTTAAGACAATAGATAAGGCACTTACTCTTTTGACAGATAAAACTGATGCATCAAAGCAGAATAAAATTTATCTTCTTAGTAATTATACTGGAATGTTATCTATACAAGGTGCTGAAAAGTTCACACTTGAAGGCTATGGTACGACTAGAACAATGTCTTGTCCAGGCGGAGTTATTTTAATTCTGTTTAATGTACAACTTACATTAAGAAATTTGAATCTTACGAATTCTCTTGCTGGTATATATGCCGCAATGAATTCAATTGTTACAACAGAAAATGTTAAGATCTGTGGTAATGATGGAAATGGTATTAATTATGAGGCTACTTCTAGTCAACTTCATCTTGGAAACGGAACTGAAATTTCTGGTAACAAAAATTCCGGTATTAAGGATGATGGTAATAACCATTCTAGCTCAGGAATTTTCGTCAAGGGTAAGGTAGTTGTATATGATAATATAAATGAAGCTGGAGAAACTTCAAATATTGTTCTTTTGGCAACTAAAACCGGTGACATAGTAGAGTCCCAGTTAATTACTCTTGAAGGTCCTCTTGCAAGTGAATCTAAGTTAGGTGTGACTTTGTATGATTATTTGGGGGTTGTTGATTATGTCATTCCATCGCCAGGTTATCCTGCTATTGTTACTAAAGATTATGATACCTATGCTCATGGAATTAATCCGCGTACGATATTTGTATCAGATAGGGCTTCTGATTTTGGTATCTCAAAAGAACTGGATGCTGGCCTTAAGGAAGTACGTGCTGTAATTGGTGGTGCTGAAATTGTAAGCCGACAGCCACTCATGCATTTTGAATTGGCTTCGTATGACTCTGTTACTAATGGTATTTATACAATCACTCATGCGCCAGCTTTACCACTTGTATTTAGACCTGTAATTGATAAGGATTTTGATAATTCTACAATAACCAATGTTACTGCAACTGTTAAGCAGGGAGATGATGAAGTACAGGTACCTGTTGTAAAAGACGGTAATAATTATAAGATTATCTTTAATTATCCACCTGATGTTTATCAGATTACTATCAGCTATAATTTTGGTGGTTCTACATTAACAGATATATTTACCTTTAATATTGCAGGTGTAATAGATGTATCCGTGGCAGATATATTAAAAACTGTCTATGAGTTACCAAAAAACTCACCTGCGCAGCCTCATGTTCTAAAGCTTGCATCAGACTCAGTAGTAGATTTGAATAATATTTTCACTGGGACATTTTTTAGTAATGCTAGCGGTAAGAATATCTTTCTTGATTTGAGTGAAGTGCAGATAGCAGATACAGCGGTAAATCAGGATACTAATAGAATCTATCTTGTTGGCTGTAAATTCCCTGAGGGAATGACAAAACTTAATGCCGGTTTCTTTAACGGTGCAACGATGCTTTATGAAATTACTCTGCCTGATACACTTGAAGTTATTGGCGGTAGTGCTTTTTCAGGATGTAGAAATTTAAAGAACATTGTAATACCTCCACATGTTAAGGAAATAGGTGGTTATGCGTTTAATCAGTGTAATGCTTTAACAACAGTTGTCATTCCAGATTCTGTTGATGTAATTAAAAAACAAAACTTTAGAGATGCGACTTATTTGAAATTACCTGAAAACTCTACCTGGGGAGTTTATGATGATAATGGCCAGTTAAAACTAACTTATACATGGGAAGATCTTTCAGACCCTGCTGAGGCAGCAAGAAAAATGTTAAGCCTTAATACCCAGGGCGCGGGATATGACTGGAAACGCATAAGGTAGTAAGGAGAAAACTGAAAATGAAAAACAGATTTATTAAATTGATTGCAGTTTCTCTTTTTGCAGTGATTATAGGTGGATGTGCTATAAACGCCGACCTTCACTCAGATAGTACTGGTACAAAAAAAGTTACTGTTAACGCAACTATTTATTTCCAGGGGGCAAATCCAGCAGAATTTATAGATGCTGCAGCAAATGCGGGAGGGACTGCTAAGGCTGCTATTCTAGGCAGTGACCTTGAACTGGTTTCCGCAGACTGGGAATATAAAGTAAAAGCGCATTGTTTAAGTGATAATACAAAACCTGATGTACTAGCCGCTCTTTCTGGTTCTGATGGTAAAAAATTCAGTATTACACTTGATTCTCCTGCAAGATGGCAGATTTTGACTTATGTTTATTTTCCTGGTAATGAATATGCTCCAGAAAATTCTATTCTGGTTGATACAATGGAAATAAATCTTACAAATGATGATCCTATTCCAGATATCCTTATAAAAATAAAGCCTGACAGTTCTGCAAGTAGTAATAGCGGGTCTTACGAGCTTACGTTTGATACTTCAACGTGGAGTACCTTAAAGATTAATAAAGCAGTTGTAAATATATACGACAGTGGTAATAATATTTGTGATACAAAAGAGGTAACTCAATTAAATAGCATAATATCTAATGATACTCTATTTTCCGGAGTATATACTATGCGTCTGGAATTTTTGGATCAGTATGACTCACCACTTTATTCCTGTACAGAAACCTTAAACATCTATGGTGGTTTTAAGACTACCCGCTGGTGGGGAAAAGCTCCATATCTTTTTCCGGATAATGCAGATAATCCTACAAAGTATACTTTTAAGATTACTGATGAGCTTATCGGAATATTTAATCAGAAGAACATCTATATTAAGGCAGACTCAGGTCCAGATTATGAAAGCGGTCATTTAAAGAAAGATGGAACAGCATTAAATCCATATTCGACTATTAAAGCTGCGTTTGAACGACTTAAAATAATTAATAATGGAACAAGCCAGTATAAAATTATTTTCTTAAGCGATTTAATTTGTGATGAAGCACATGATGCTGTTAGCAATGGTACTAACGGCTACTCGTTTGGGGTTTATGACTCAACAGTCAGCAATAGTAATTTGAATCTGATTATTGAATCAAGCGGTGGGGTGCACACCATTAAATCAGATAGATCTGGTGGGAATGCCCGATTCTTTTTGTTTAATTGTAACAATACTCGCGTTTGTAATGTTACAATTAAAAATCTTATTTTTAAGGACTCTAGATGTTATAAAAGCGGAGGATTTTTATACACAGTTGGTACTGGTCGGCATACACTGATACTTGATAATGTGCATATAAAAAATACTTATAGCAACGGTTCAGGTGGAGCTTTCTATTTAGGAAACGGATCGTTTAAGATGTTAAATGGTTCTGTTATTGGGGATCCTGACAGTACAGCAGCACCTCAATCTCACGAGGAAGATAATATTATATATGCGATGACAAGTGGTGGTGCTATATTTTCTCTTAATTCTACAATTACTATAGGAGAAGGTTGTGTAATTTCACGTTGTTATACAGACACTAAAGGCGGAGCGATTTGTTCTGACAATCAAGCAATTACACTTAAGGGTTGTACTATAAAGAATACCACTGCAAAAAACAATGGTGGTGCAATAAATATAAGTAATCCTGCCGGTAAGGATGTATATCTTGAGGACAGTATTATTAAAAATTGTAAAATAGTAGGATTTAATTCTACTGATTATAATGCAGATTCCAAAGGAAGTGCTATTTATCCAGAGGGTCCTTTATTACTGCATATTAAGGGACGATCTTATATAGATATTGCAAATGATGTAGTAATGAGTCCTTCTGGATCAAAAATTCAACTTGAATCTGATATGACTCCTCAGGCAGAAAATTACAATTATGTAGCAAGAATTGCATTCCGTAAAGGTGATGCTACTCCTACATCCACAGAATATAATAGAAATAATCAGCCGTTTGAGTCACTTAAGACAAATCAGACACAAATTGTATCTGGGTTGTCTGTTTCTTATTTGACAGAAAATAATCTTAAATGTTTTGCTTTAACTTCTACACAAGACGAATATAATGATTATCCGGCTTCTGCAGGTAAGTTAAGGGATGTAAGTTATAAATATTGTATTAAACTTGACTCAACTGATTCTCCGACAAAAGGTGTTGTTGCAGATAATAGTGGTTATAGTGCTGGCTGGGAATTCCCTTCATTTGAGCTTATCCCAAGTCGTACGGTTATTGCACGAGACTCAAGCGGTAATCAGACAATATCTGCATTGACCTTTACAGTAAAAGAGTCTTCAGGCCAAAGCGTAACAATAACTAACAGCGAAATAGCAATTTATCAGGGTGGGTACCCTATTGTTAGTACTACTAGTGGTGCTCTGGATTTAAATCTGTCAAGAATCAAAAAACTTCCTGCTGGAACCTATGAACTTTATATGCGTGCTGGAATAACATGTGATGGTAATAATCTGGTTGTTGATAGAACTGTACCTCTTACTATTATCCAGGGTTTAGATGCAGCTGACGTGACCGTTGAATTGTTAAAAGAAATGAGCGAAATGTCAGGACTAGGTACTGATCCGTTAGGTCTCACTCCGTTTATGCCATTGTACTTAACAAGTATGCCTACAGATGCAGCAGGTTTACTAAAGTTTAACAAAGCTATTGAAGATGCTAAAATATATCTGGATCTAAGTTTTATTCCTGTGAACGCTGTAAGCTTTAGTTCTGGATCAGTATTTGGTGGTACTGGTACTAAACATCAATATATACGTAATCTTACTTTAGGACCAGGTATTACTTTTGGAAATGGTTATATGTTAGATACCATCTTTATTAATCAGTTGAAAATACTTTCAGGTGTAACAAAATTGGGAAAAATTAATAATACAGGAATTCGTGATACGGCATATGAAGATACCAATGGTTTGTGGTATTCTACTACCAATTCAAGTTACACAGGTGGTCAATTTGTTTCTGGAACCCCTGGTGCAACAACTTTCATGACTGCGGGTAATACTAAATACTGGTATAAAGTTTCAAACTAATGAGGTTATAAAAATATGAAAAAATCTGTATTACTGACATTAGTTATAATCTCATTAATTTTCTCAGGGTGTAAGAATCTTTCGCTTTTTCAGAAAGCAAAAAATTCTCTTGCCGATTCTGTAAATGTTCAGGATGAAAGCGGCGAGCTTACAGTATTGGAGTACAGTAAAGAAAGAACTGCAGTTGAACTTATTTTTAATGCAGAACTTGCAGCTCAAGGCCGCTATGCAATGCCATCAAGTTTAAGCGGAGTAATTGATTCTACTGACTACAGTGTTTATGCATCTGTCAGCAGCGATCGTGGCGTAACCTATAAGCAGTATAAATGTGAATGTACTGGTTCTACAATGCGGTTTTCAAATTATGCAATCAGTACAGATACTGCAGTTACACTTAAAATTCGCTTTATAGCTGTTTATGGAAGTACCTATAATGCAGACAACAAAGTAATGCAGAGTAATGAGATTTCTGTAACAATTCCTGCAAATACAAAAATTGCTTCTTATGATAAGTCAATACTAATGTTTCAAGATCAAAGATCTGAAGTACCAGGACTTCCAGGCGGAAAAGTCTGTCTTAAATTAAGCAGTGATATTGCTGGTGATACATTTGTTCCTGTAGATCCAGAAGTTGGAATGTTTGATTTTGATAATCTTTTTAAGATTGAAGGTAATAAATTGTATCATTGGACTTATGGACAGGAAAATGATCCTGGTATTACCCCCGGTTCATATACTATCCGTATAGGATGTCAGGCAGCTGGATCATCTAGCCCCAGAGCGATTATTACTCAAACCATCATAGTATATCGCGGGTTAACAACAGATACATGGGCAGAAACAGGTTCTGATACCCTTAATTTTCCGAAATCTTTGACAAAAGAATTTTATGTTAAAGGACTCACCCCAGCAGGTGGTACACTTGAGTGGCCATGTACGGTTTCAAGATATGGTGAAGGCTCGATGCTTTATCCTTATCAAAAAATACAGGATGCTATTGATAGAATTGAGTCCATTGGAGATACAAATTCTGAATATACGATTTACTGTGCCGGCCGGTTTACTGAAAATGCGAAATATACAATTCCAGATGGATTTAAAATTAAAATTATTGGAATAGCTTCTTATAAGACTCTGTTAGAACAACAAACGCTATCTGATACTATTTTAGAAGTTGATTCAGGCAGTTCAAGACTGGGAACAAAACTGACCTTAGAAAATATTGAAATTAAAGGCGGTAAAAAGGGCATTTATGTCCGGAACGCAACAGTAATCCTTAAAAATTGTGATATCCATGATAATGTAAATGTTGAAGCTGATGGCGCAGGTATTACATGTGACGGGGATTGTAATTTATATATCATGGATAATGTTACAATCCGTAAGAATAAGGCGCTTAATGGTGGTGGTATTTGTTTTTATGAAGGCACTACTGGAAAATGCGTTATTAATGGTGCCAATACAAAAATCTATGCAAATTCCGCAACTGACGGTGGTGGAATATTTATTTATAGTAACAGGGGTTCAAAAAACCTTGAGTTTGTCTTAAAAAATGGCAGTATTTTTGCAAATATAGCAACTGATGCTGGCGGAGGTATTAATATCAATGGCCGTGATGAACAATATGGATTTAAGAATCCTACTGTCATTATAGAAGGCGGTAAAATTGCAGGTAATATGGCAAATTTAGGTGGCGGAATATATACTACTGGTTTTGGTAATTTAACACTTACCGGAGGTATTATAGGTGGAACACAACCTGGCAGTCTTTTTATTCTGAGTATAGCAACTGCAGATCAAATACTCGCCCGAGAAAATATGGGTAATTTTGTAAGCCAAACAGGTTGTGCAGGAGGTGGAATTTATTTTGGAGGAATGGCAGGTAATCCTCAGACAACACAATTATCTGGTGGCAGAATTTTAAATAATAGTGGTGCTAGTGGTGTTAGTGGTGTAGAGGGATCTGGTGTTTATGGTAAGTCCAGAGACTTTGTGATTTCTGGAAGTTTCGTGATAGACCAGAATAATGATTTTGTTATAAGTAGTGACACTAAATTTTTTGTTAATACATCTATTGATGATGATAATACATGTGCTGTTGGTTTAATAACATTGCAAAATGCTGCTGCAGATGATCAAATCCTCTCTGGAGCGCACTATGAAAGTTATTATACAAAATTTGGATATGTTCAAAATAGTGCAGGTGTGCGCTTTAGAATTAATTCCTCAGGGCGTCTTGAACCGATTGAATAATTCTTATTCTATCTGAAGGTACATTAATATCTTCATATTGGGCATCGCTTAATTTAAGGTTATATATGAAAAAAACTGTATTACTGACATTAGTTATAACCTCATTAATTATCTCAGGGTGTAAGAATCTTTCGCTTTTTCAGAAAGCAGAAAATTCTCTTGCCGATTCTGTAAATGTTCAGGATGAAAGCGGCGAGCTTACAGTATTGGAGTACAGTAAAGAAAGAACTGCAGTTGAACTTATTTTTAATGCAGAACTTGCAGCTCAAGGCCGCTATGCAATGCCATCAAGTTTAAGCGGAGTAATTGATTCTACTGACTACAGTGTTTATGCATCTGTCAGCAGCGATCGTGGCGTAACCTATAAGCAGTATAAATGTGAATGTACTGGTTCTACAATGCGGTTTTCAAATTATGCAATCAGTACAGATACTGCAGTTACACTTAAAATTCGCTGCACTTCGTTTCGCTAGTTGAAAGCCCGCACTGCACAAACATAAAAGCTGAAGAGCTTGTTGCCCTCTTTCCAGTTCCCATTGCTGAAATTGAGCCCGCAAGCGTAAACAGCGCTGGAAGCGTACTGGGACGACGACCAGTAGTAGCTATCACCAAACTGACTTTCTCCACAAAGACTACTTGCTGCATCTACTGTTGCTTTTACCTTCCAGATATCAAACAATTCTGCTACTGTTGGTAAATACCAGCCGTTTTCGTATGCTGATGTAAGATTTGTTGCTGTAGTTTTATAGTTTTTTGCAAAGTAGAATGCAGGGTATCTTTTATCAGCATCTGTTCCTGTAGTATCGTCTGTATATCCTTTCCCTGTCAAAAATGATTCTATCTGCTCAAGGTTATCACATCCGTCTGTGTCAACTATAAAAGTAAGGTTACCTGCAGTTCCACTTGCAAGACACTTGATTGTTTCAATTTTTGTATCGTATGCATTTGCTGCACTTGTACACCATGCTAGACCATTTCTGTTGTGTTTTAAGCCTACACCTAAAGTTTTTCCACCATCTACCTTAAAGAT
>JAKSTQ010000023.1 GCA_024402475.1 Treponema sp.
CTGTTTAAAGATATTATGTAGCATTTTTTGTGTCCACTAAGTTATACTAACTCTACTTAGGGCCTGCTGCCCTAAGAACCCGCCTGTGGTGTGTGAGAGGTCTGTGGGGTTATTTCGTGTGGAGTGAGATTTTATGAATATGAAAATATCCCCGTACGGACGGTAAGAAGATGCAGTTATAAAAATACGGGAGGGAAGAAAAAGGATTTCAGCAAGGCTCTGAGCACGGAAAAGATAGTTTCCTAGCCGTGCTCAGTGTCTAGCGACGGTACCTAGCGATGCTGAAAGACTTTTTCTGACCGGAAGTATTTTTATGTTTAGAAGTAATTCCCGTCCGTGAGGGGATTTTTTAGTTTTTTATAAAAACGATTTGTTTTCCTGATTTCTGGTACTCGCGTAACAGACTGCGCTGAACTGCAAAACGGTCAAGAATGCGCTTTGTGCTCAGGTGGTCTCTTTTTTTTGCACGGAAAAATCTTTTTATGATTCCTGCTTTGACAAAAATAATTTTGGTGCACAGCTGTAAAAGGTCTGGTGTTTTGTACAGGACTGTTGCGTTAAAAATAATAGCAGGAATGTTTGGGTTATTTTCTTCTATATAAATTATCTTTTTTTGGATTGATTCTGTCAGGGCAGGGAAAACAATATTTTCCTGGCGGGCAAGCAGTACAGGATCTGAAAATACAAGCTGTCCGATTGCCCTGCGGTTGAGTTTTCCGTCCGGTAAATAAAGTTCAATACCGCGTGCTTTTGCTTCCGGTTCAAAAACCTGTGCAATCTGCAATGAATGTTCTTCAATGACTGCATGGACTTCTTTGTCAAAATCAATTGCAATGCAGCCGCATTCTTCAAAAACAGAAGAAACAAAATTTTTACCGCCGGCCATTTTTCCTGTCAGGCATAGAACAGGAATTTTCTGGCTTTGGTCAGATTCAATTTGAGAAAGAATTTTTTTTACTTTGCGGAGAATCTGGCCGTGGCTTGCCATTAATGGAATTCTCCCCAGTTCTTTCCGTATTCAACAGAAACGCGCAAAGGTACATTCAGCTTAACTGCATTTTCCATTGAATCTTTTACAATAGCAATTGTCTTTTCAATTGAATCCTTATTGTCCGGGCATTCAAAAATCAATTCATCGTGAACCTGCAGCAAAAGTTTTGCGCCTGTAGGATTTTTGGTAAGCGCGTCATTCACTTTGATCATTGCAAGTTTTACAATGTCTGCTGCTGTTCCCTGAATAGGTGTGTTTACTGCAACGCGTTCTGCGGCGGCCTGTTCAATTTTGTTGCTGCTTGCAATTTCCGGAATGTAGCGGGAACGGCCAAGCAGTGTGCGGATTGATTTTTTTTCACGGACTTCATCGATGGTTTTATTGATGAACGACTGAACTCCGCTGTAATTTGCAAAGTAACTGTTGATGAATTCCTGGGCCTGTGTTCTGCTTATTCCAAGCTGGGCACTTAATCTGAATGCACTCATTCCATAGATAACGCCAAAGTTGATTGTCTTTGCAAGGCGTCTCATGTCTGCAGTTACATCATCAATTCCAACTGAGTAAACAAGACTTGCTGTTGCTTTGTGAACGTCAATTCCTTTGTTGAATGCGTCGCACATCTGCTTGTCGCCGGAAAGGTGTGCCATTACTACAAGTTCAATCTGGGAATAGTCTGCAGAAATTAAAACTGTTCCAGGTTTTGCAGTAAAGGCGCTTCGGATGCGGCGGCCTGCTTCGTTGCGGACAGGAATATTCTGAAGGTTAGGATCCTTGCATGAAAGTCGTCCTGTTGCAGTTCCTGTCTGAACAAAGGTTGTGTGTATAAGTGAATCTTTGTCGCACAGCTTTTCAAGGGCCTGTGTGTAGGTTGATTTTAATTTTGAATATTCACGGAATTCAAGAATCTTTTTTGGTACTGCATGGTAAAGCGCAAGTTCTTCAAGAACGCTTGTGTCAGTTGAATAACCGGTTTTTGTTTTCTTTCCGGCTTTAAGACCCAGTTCACTGAACAGAACTTCCTGCAGCTGCTTTGTAGATGCAATGTTGAATTCATGGCCTACAAGTTCATAGATTTCTTTTTCTGTTGACTCAATAAGGGTGCCAAGTTCACTGTCATAGTCACCAAGGGCTTTTGTATCAAGGTGAATTCCAGCAAGTTCCATTTCTGCAAGAATAAAAAGAACAGGAATTTCTGTTTCTTTGTAAAGCTTGTAAAGCCCGAATTTCTTAAGCCGGGATTCAAGTTCTGTAAAAAGTTCAAGAGCAATGCAGGCGCTTTCTATAGAAAAATCTGCGGCCTGCTGTGTGTCCAGGTCTTTGAAAGTCTGTTCTTTTTTTGTGATTATATCTTCTGCAGGAGTTTTAAGAACTGCAATGTAATTCTGGGCAAGAAGGTCAAGACTGTAGGGATTGCTTACTTTTGAATCATTGTCAATAAGGTAAGCAGCAATCATTGAATCTTCAAATTCACACCCCTGGTCAGAAAGGGCACAAAGCCCGTTGTTACGCAGTGTTTTATAGGTGAATTTCCCGTCGTGGAAAATAATTTTTACGTCTTTGCATTTAAAAAGTTTTTCAATGCATTTAACTGTCTGTGTTAAATCAAGGCCTGTGTCAAACAGACAGTCACCGCTGCCAAATGCTGCATAGATGGAATTTTTGTTTGAGCCGTAGAGTGCAATTCCTAAAAGCTGACTGTCATATTTTTCAGGATCTTCTGTAAGAACGCTGATGCTGCACTGTGCCTTTGATTCAATTATTCCAGAAATAAATTTTTCAAGGTCCTGTATGCTTTGTGCGGCATTAACTTCATATTTGCATTTATGAAGAGGAATGAATTTATCCTTTAACTTTTGTGCATCCTGCTGTGCCCGCTGGCTTTCTGTAAGGTTTTCTTCTTCTGGAACAGCGGTCTTTGGTGTCGGAGTGTCACTTGCTGATACACTGGCAGTTTTTGCAGGAGAATTTGAATTTCCTGAAAGCTTGTCATAATATTTTGCACAGCTTGGAATTTCATATTCGTATAAAAGTTTTGCGGCGGCGCTGTAATTAAGTTCAAGTTCCGTAAAGTCTGTAATTTCGCTGCATGGAACATCGTATACAAGGCGGACAAGTTCCCGTGACTGGAAAGCACTGTCTTTGCCGTCGCGGATTTTTTGTCCGATGGCACCTTTGATTTCATCAGCGTGTTCATAGATTCCTTCAAGGTCTCCGTACTGTTCAATAAACTTGCAGGCAGTTTTTACTCCGCATCCTTTTACGCCTGGAATGTTGTCTGCAGTGTCTCCATACAAAGAAAGAAGGTCCAGCATTTTTTTTGGTTCAACGCCCCATTCTGCCTTAACGCCGTCTTCTCCTATAAGCTTCCATACATCAGCATGGTCGGGTTTGAGCATTTTTGTTGTTGGAGTAACAAGCTGCATAAGGTCTTTGTCACCAGAAAGAATACGGCACTGACGGCCTTCTTTTTCGCATTTTGCGGCAACTGTTGCAATGATGTCGTCTGCTTCGTATCCGTCACACTGAAGAACTGGAATGTTCATAGCCTTAAGGACTTCAATAATCCATGGAATTTGAGCATGCAGGTCTTCCGGTGTTTTAGGACGGTTCGCCTTGTAAAGAGGGTAGCGTTCATGACGGAAAGTTGGTGTAGTTGAATCCATCGCTGCTGCAATATATTTTGGTTTGTAATGGTCAAGAATTGAATAGAGGTTTCTGAAAAATCCAAAGAGTGCACTTACATTGCGGCCCTTTGAATCAGTAAGCGGACGGGAAATAAAAGCATAATAGCATCTGTAAATCAGTCCGTAAGAATCAATAATATAAACGGTTTCTTTATCACTCATATAATAAATTATAGAAGAATTTATGCTGCTCGGCAATGGCACTGGTTCTAGTTTGAACCTGTTGTACAGCCCTCACAAAGTCAGTTTTGTCTGATTGCGTGATAAAGTACAAAAACCTCTCTGAGTAATCAGAGAGGTTTTTTTGCTGTAATATTTGTCAGAATGTGATTTTTCTGTTTAAGTATATTTCTGGCCGCAATTAAAGAATAAATCAATTCAACTGAATTTTGTTACAGAAAAACAGCGGATAAAGGCTTTTTTTTACAAATTCTTTTTTCTTAAAAAAAAGAATTTTTGGACCCTGGAATGTCCTTAAAGCCTTGATAAATAAGGCTTTAGGCGGTTTTAAAATCAAAAAAAAATGATAAAAAATAAAAATAAAAAAAACTTGACAATATTGATTTTCGATAATAGACTTTATCTAAACAGTCATAAGACTGTATAAAAAATAAGGAGGTTTTTTCTAAATGAAAAAAATCGTAGGAACAATCGCAGCAATGGCATTGGTTGCATCTGCTGCATTTGCTGACGCAGGTATTGGAGCATGGGGCCGTGGTATTTGGGCACCTATCGCTGGAAACGGATCAAATGTAACAACATTCGAAGCTGCTTCATGGGGACCAGAATCATCTAACATTCGTACTGGTATCACAATTCACGGTGATTCAGAAAACATCGGTTTCGCAATCGATATGAACGCTGATGGTTTTGCACCTGGAATCGGCGATACAGCATTCATCTGGGCTAAACCATGGTCATGGTTGTACGTTGCTATTGGTAAGGTACAGGACAATGCTGCTCGTGGTGACGGATGCTTCGGACAGTTCGGTTGGTGGCGTCAGTGCAACGACGGTTGGGCAGGATCAAAAGGATACGGAATGGCTGGTGAAGACCTCACATTCGTACGTTTCGGTAATGGTGCTGGTTCACAGGCTAAAGGTGCTATCGTAAAAGTAACACCTATCGATGGTCTCTGGATCGAAGCTGCTCTCAACCTTGGTGATTCTACACTCGATACAGCTGAAAACGTTTACAAAAACGGTCAGTATGGTGCTGGTTACGATATCAAAGGTATCGGTCACATCCGTGCACAGTACATTGGTTCAGCAAACGCTATCAATGCTGCATTCGACCTCAAAGCAGTTGAAAACCTTACTTTGACAGTTGGTGCTAAAATTGGTCTCACATCTGGTGCTTCTACAACAGTTGCTGCATACGCTAGCTACAAAGTAGCAATGGTAACAATCCATGCATTGTTCAACGGAACAATCGCTACTAACACATTCGGTTTCGAAATTGCTGCTGGTGCTGATGTTGACCTCGGAAATGGTGTTGGTGTAAATGCTGACGTTCGTTTCTACAACACAGGTGCAACAGGTGATAAGGGTGCTGTATCATTCATGGCTGGAGTTGCTAAAGGCTTCTCTAACGGTTTGATCGGTGTAGCATTCGAAGGAATCATCCTCAGCAACACAAACGATTTCTACTGGTCAGTTCCTGTAAGAATGGAATACTGGTTCTAATTTGAACTTGCTAATGCAACTGTCACAAAATCAGTTTAATCTGGTTGCGTGATAAAGTGCAAAAACCTCTCTGAGTAATCAGAGAGGTTTTTTTTTGTTTGAAAAAAATTAATAAATTTTTGAAGTTTATCGCTGATAATTTATAAAATTTTCGTTCAAATAAATTATTTTTATACCTTTTTTTCAAGCATTTTTCATGAAAATTCCTGTTGCAGATAAAAATGCAGATATAAATAGTTTATTATAGTATCATAAATTACGATATATGCTCGTTAATAAAGCAGTTCAATGTATTGCGTGTAACATTTAGATTCCTGGCAATAGTTGCTTTGGGAATCTGAAGTGTCATTAATTCAGTTATGATATCTTCGTAACCTGTCAGTTTTCTTTTATTATTTTTCTTGCCCACAGGATGACCTAAGACGACTCCGTCCTTTTTTTTCTTTTGTAAGGCCTCTTTTGTACGCTGACTGATTAGATTCCGTTCAATTTCCGCACTTAAACCAAAAGCAAATGCAAGAACTTTACTCTGAATGTTATCTCCCAGTTCATAGCCATCCTTTACAGTATAAAGTCTGACACCTATATCCATGCATTTTTCAAGTATCCTCATAATCATAAAGAGACTTCTGCCAAGACGGCTTAGTTCACTTGTGATTAATACATCATCTCTTTTTAATTTTTCCAGAAGATGACCTAATTTTCTTTTGGACGGATCTTTTGTTCCACTTATTCCTTCATCATCGATATACTCATCGACAATTAAGCCTTTTCTTAAACAAAGATTTTCAATACCAAGCCTTTGATTAGCACCATCCTGTTTGTCTGTCGAAACTCTAATATAAGCATATGTCATAGTTTTAATATTAATAATTATACGAAAGTTTGTATGTTAAATATTATGTTTAAATAAAAAAAACACTCAAACCGATATGGTTTGAGTGTTTTGCACTTTGGTATGTAACCAGATTAAACCAGCATTATACCAGTTGCATAAGGTTGATTAGAACCAGTATTCCATTTTTACAGGAACTGACCAGTAAAAATCGTTTGTGTTGCTGAGGATGATGCCTTCGAATGCTACACCGATTACACCGTTAGAGAAGCCTTTAGCAACTCCAGCCATGAATGATACAGCACCCTTGTCACCTGTTGCACCGTTGTTGTAGAAACGAACGTCAGCATTTACACCAACACCATTTCCGAGGTCAACATCACAACCAGCAGCAATTTCGAAATCGAATGAATTAGTAGCGATTGTTCCGTTGAACAATGCATGGATTGTTACCATAGCTACTTTGTAGTTAGCATATGCAGCAACTGTTGTAGAAGCACCAGATGTAAGACCAATTTTAGCACCAACTGTCAAAGTAAGGTTTTCAACTGCTTTGAGGTCAAATGCAGCATTGATAGCGTTTGCTGAACCAATGTACTGTGCGCGGATGTGACCGATACCTTTGATATCGTAACCAGCACCATACTGACCGTTTTTGTAAACATCAGCAGCTTCTTTTACAGTTGTAAAATTTTCGTCTGAATCTTTTGAATTAATGTCAAATGCAGCTTCAATCCAGAGACCATCGATAGGTGTTACTTTTACGATAGCACCTGTAGCCTGTGAACCAGCACCATTACCGAAACGTACGAATGTGAGGTCTTCACCAGCCATTGATGTTCCATAACCCATTGTTCCTACCCATGCTGGACCAACCTGACGCCACCAACCGAACTGACCGAAACATCCGTCACCACGAGCAGCATTGTCCTGTACTTTACCAATAGCAACGTACAACCATGACCATGGTTTAGCCCAGATAAATGCTGTATCGCCGATACCAGCGCCTTTAAAACCATCAGCGTTCATATCGATTGCGAAACCGATGTTTTCTGATTCACCGTGAATTGTGATACCTGTACGAATGTTAGAGTCTGTTGGACCCCAAGAAGCTGCTTCAAATGTTGTAACATTTGATCCGTTTCCAGCTACAGGTGCCCAAATACCACGGCCCCAAGCTCCAATACCTACATCAGCAAATGCAGCAGATGCAACCAATGCCATTGCTGCGATTGTTCCTACGATTTTTTTCATTTAGAAAAAACCTCCCATTTTTTTGAAGGGGAGGTCTAATCCTGGAGGATAATTTATAATTTTTTTATTGATTAGATTGTAAAGTTAAAGAGGGCGCCTACATCAGGGCGTGCACCAGGAAGAGTCATCTGTGCATTCTGGCTTGTGACTGCCTGACGGATCTGATCCTGATAATTTTTAATCAGAACATCAACCTGCTTGTCAGAAAGCATCTGTGTGCTGTCTTTAGAAGGAAGTTTTACGTTTGTTTTAACTTTAGAAAGGTTTTCGATAAGTGTGTTAAGAATCTGGATTTTTGTTACAGAAACGCCTTTTTGACCAGATTTTGCAGCAATTCCTGAAATATGATCAAACTGTGCATAAATAACGCTTGAAGGACTTACAGGTACGTAAAGTTTTCCGCTTGCGCCGGCAGCTACACCGTTATAAGAGTATGGACTCATATTGTGAACGCTTGCCATCATACTGTTTTTCCTCCAAAAATAAGATTCCTTACTTTAATTGTCGGAAAAAACTATTTTGACTTTAGAATAAAATATTGCTGTTCGTAAAACTATTCTTCGTGGCGGGCTTTAAGCCAGTCTGCATACTGCTGTGTAATTGATACAATGTTCTGAGAATGGTTAAGTTCTGCAGTAATATAAGGAATGATGATATCTGCCTTAATTTCCTTCCAGAAAGGAGGGTAGACTCCTGGTGCCTTAATTGACTGTGCATCAGGAACATTTGCCATAAGACAATGATAATAAACCGGCAGAATGCGTTCATTTACTTCTCTGATTGAAGAAAAACCGCCTGCAAGTCCGAAATTTATTGTATCAAGATTCATTGAGGTCTTACGTTTAAGCATCTGTTCCTGGTTTTTAGGGTTAAAAAACCACTGCAGGAACTTAACTGCAGCACTTTTATTGTGGGAACGTCTGTAAATTCCTGCCATAATATCATTTTCTGCTACATAAGTTTTAGAATTACTTGTTACCCATCTAAAGTCAATCTTAGAAATCAATTCATCTGGCAAAGCCATAATGTTGTTTGAGTAGTCAAATGCAAAAAGGGAACGGTTTTGAAGAACCTGCTTGTAACTTGGTGTGTAAAGATATTTAAAAGCAAAGTCTTTTTCATCATTTGTGGAAGTATTTATTGAAGTTGTCCATTCTTCTACATAAGTTCTGTAATCTGACAAAAGCTGTGTGTTGTAGAGAATCTGGTTTGACTTGAATGTAAAGGAAATTCCACGGGATGCAAGCAGAAGATATAAAAAGTCTGTGTTCCACTGGGGTGCAAAAGCCATTTTGGTGTAAAGTCCGTCTCTTGTAGTTTTGTTGAATTCTGCAGAAAATTCACGGATTTCTTCTACTGAGATAGAAGTTGCAGAACCCTTTTTTTTCAGGTCATCACTGTGATTAAGGTCAAAAACTACAACCGGAATGTTAAAACTTACAGGAATAAGGTACTGTGTATTGCCTCTTTTTCCTGATTCAAGAAGGCTTGGATAGAAATTTTCCGGATTTACTGTATCATTGAATACTCGGCCTGCTGATGCAAACTGGTTGTGATGCATTCCTGATCTTAACCAGGAACCTGCAAGGATATCAGGACGGCGTTCACCTTTTTTTGCAGGAAGACTGTCAAGGATATTTTCTTTGTAGATACATACGGCCTTGATGTCTTTCTGGCTGGCGTTAAAAAGTTCTGTGTATGAGGCAAATTCTACGTTGTCTGTCCAGATTACAAGAGGCTGATTTTTGGAAGAACAGCCGGTAATAACAGTAATTGCGGCAAGAACAAATAATTTGTGGATTAATTTCATAGATTACCTCAAAATAAAGGAGTTTTGCCGTATGACAAAACCCCTTGTTTTATTGCTTTTAGCGTGAATTAAAGTTCGTCTGCTGCTTTGTAGATGATTGAGTAAACTTCGTCAATCTTATGTTCTTCTACAGAGCTGAATGCTACACGCAGTGTATGCGGATCAATCTGGATTGTTCCAACACCGTAGTCATTCAAAATCTTTTTACGCAGGTCTTCTGCATTTTTGCCTTTAACATTAAAACTCATGAAGTAACCTGAGTTGAATGGAAGTGGTTCAAGAACATCAGATTTATGTGTATTTACAAAGTTTCGAACAGCCTTGTAGCGTTTTTCCAGCATGTCACGGTAAGCTTTTTTCTGTGCTTCGATTTCGCCACTTTCGTATGCCTTGAGCATCATGTTTTGTGGTGGTGTAGAAGAACATGAAACAGATGAACGGATAACACCCATGAGTTTAACAAGAAGTGCTGTGTACTGAGCATCTGTAAGTGCTTTAGAAGCGAATGTAATGAAACCGCAGCGGAATCCCCATACAAAGTCTTCTTTTGTTGGACCGTCGATTTTTACTGCAAGAATGTTTTCGTGCAGGTCGCTTGTATATGCAAAAAGTGACTGTGGTTCAATGTCATCTTCGTAGTTAAGGCCAAAGTAAGCATCGTCAGAGATTGCAAGAACTTTTGTTCCGCCTTCTGCAACTTCTTTAAGGATAGCACAGATTTTTTTTGCTTCTTCTCTGCTTGGGCTGTAACCTGAAGGGTTCTGCGGGAAGTTCAAAAGAACGCGTACGCTTCCTTTTTTTGCTTCTTCTTTAACAGCAGCTTCAAAGGCTTCAAGGTTGAATTTTCCGTCCTTGAAAAGTGTGAACTGCTTGAATCCTGCGTTGCGGCGTGCCTGAGCGATCAATGCGTAATTGTCCCATGAAGGATCTGCTGCCAGGAGAGTTTTTTCTTCGTCAAGGAATAAGTCTGCAATGTAAGAAATACCTGCTGTAAGACCAGGAACAAGAACAGGAAGTGAAAAAGTTTTGTTTGCAAGGTCAGGATTCTTTTTAATAATCTGTGTCTTCCACAATTCGCGGATAGCAGGAAGTCCGGCAGTTGGTGCATAAGCAACAAGTTCTGCTTCTTTCATGCCAGGTGCATTTTTGTGTACAGATTCAAGAATCGCAGGATGACCGTCAAGGACTGTCATACCGATTGTAGCATTTGCCACATGACCAAGCTTTTTAGCTTCGCCACCCTGAGAAATAATACCATTCGGAAAATAAATTCTTTTTCCGAGATCAGAAATCAAGGCTTCTACTACTGAGCCTGATAAAGTTTCGTTCAATTCTTGTGCTAAAGGGTTTAACATGATAAACTGTATTATATAGAAAAACTGTGACTGTTGCAATAATTGCGACTTTTTGGGAGGACTTGATCTATGGAAAGATCAAATATTAGTGAAGACGATCTTAAAGGCTGCAGAATGCTTGCAGACCGCTGCCGTGCAGAAGCAGCAAAACGCCTTGTTGGCCAGACTCAGGTAATTGACGGAATTCTTACAGCTCTTGTAGCAGGCGGCCATATTCTTCTTGAAGGTGTTCCAGGACTTGCAAAAACTCTTGCCGTTAAAACTTTTGCAGAACTTTCTGGTCTTGATTTTAAGCGCATTCAGTTTACACCTGACCTTTTGCCTGCTGACCTTACAGGTACCTTGATTTATGAACAGAACGGCGGACGCTTTAGTGTACGCAAAGGTCCTGTTTTTACAAACGTTGTATTTGCAGATGAAATTAACCGTGCGCCTGCAAAAGTTCAGTCTGCTTTACTTGAAGCAATGGCTGAACATCAGGTTACTATCGGTGAAACAACATATAAACTTCCTGAACCATTTTTTGTTCTTGCAACACAGAACCCTATTGAACAGGAAGGTACATACAATCTTCCGGAAGCCGAACTTGACCGCTTTCTTATGAAAATTGTTGTTCCATATCCAACACCAAAAGAAGAAGTTCAGATTGTAAAAACCTGCGGAATGGCTGATCAGGTAAAAATTCATCAGGTATTTGATGAACGCAGCCTTACAAAATGCCGTTCACTTCTGGAAAGTGTTGTATGTGATGAAAAACTTGTTGAATACATTGTTTCGATCATCAATGTTACACGCCCTGAAAGCAAGAACAATAAAGAACTTCGTTCTCCTGTAGCGTTTACAAAAACAAACGACGATATTACAAAACTCATTACTTACGGTGCTTCTCCTCGTGCAGGAATCGCATTGCTTCAGTGTGCAAAAGTTAACGCACTGTTTTCCGGACGATCTTTTGTTCTGCCGGATGACATTAAGGCTGTTGCACCAAATGTTTTGCGCCATCGTCTTATTCTTTCTTACGAAGCAAGTGCCAGTGGAATTACACAGGACGACATTATCGCAAAGATTCTTGACTTTATGCCTCTTCCATAACGGGGAATTAAAGCCTTATGGAAACAAAAGTTTTGGAAAATAAAGATTCTCTTATTGCCCGTGCATCCACTCTGCGAATCACGACCCGTATGCTTGCAAATACTCTGGCTAACGGTTCTTTCCGGTCATTGTATCACGGGCAGGGAATTGAATTTTCTGGCGTTCGTGAATATCTTCGCGGTGATGATGTTCGTGCGATTGACTGGAACGTAACAGCCCGATCGTCAAAGCCATATGTTAAGGTCTTTGAAGAAGAACGGGAACTGCAGATATTTCTTGTAATTGACAGATCTCTTTCGATGCAGACAGGAACTAAAGGTAAAAGCCGTTACGAAGCAGCAATGGAAGCTGCGGCTTTGCTGATTATGGCTGCTGAACATAACGCCAATCCTGTTGGTGCAGTTCTGTTTTCCGGAGAAGTTGAATTTGAATGTTCACCTAAAGCCGGTTCAAAACAGACTATGATTCTTTTAAGTCAGCTGGATAAAATTCCTGCCAATCAGAAGCCGGGTTCATTTTTAGGAAATGCACTTACCGGTGCAGGCCGTGTATTAAAAAAGCGTTCCCTTGTATTTGTAATTTCGGATTTCAGAATGCGTGACTGGGAAGATCCTTTTGTTCACCTTGCGGCAAAACATGACGTAATTGCTGTAAGAATCGGAGACCCTTCTGATTATACACTTCCGGAAATCGGTGCGGTTCCATTCCGCGATCCGGAAAATGACATTATCAGGGTTTTCCCTACACATTCAAAATCATTCAGGAACAGCTGGCAGGAAGACGGCCGTATGCGCCTTAACCGCTGGAAGGATACCTGTTTAAAGCGCGGAGGATTTCCTCTTTCTATTTCTACAACAGAAGATCCTCTTGCAGTTTTGACTTCATTTTTTTCTACGAGGGAATATTAAATGCACAAGAAATTATCCGCATTTTTTGCAGTTCTTTTATGTGCTCTCATATCAGGTTTTGCCAAGAACGATTCCGACTTTACTCAGGTACTTTTGCCTGTTGAAGTTTTTGTTGGCGATCAGGCAGAAATCCGCTGTACATTCCGTTCTGCCATCGATTTTTTTCCGGGTGAAGAACACGTTGACCGCAAGGAACTTGCAAATCCATTTGTCGGGCTCGAAGATACTTTCAGTGTTGTACGCAGTCAGCTTATCCGCGAAGACATGCAGTACAGCCTTAGTGTTTATATCATTCCATGGAAAACTGGAATCATAGAATTTCCGACTTTTAACCTTAACAAAGCTTTAGGCATTGTAAACGAAGACGGCACTGACGAAGCTACTTTCAGCATTTCTTTTGAACCGATTGAAATTAAATCGATTGTAGAAAAAACAGGTAATTCTCAGATGATGCCTCCTGTTCCGCCTATTATTGTTCCTGGAACAACTTATGTAATTTTCGGACTGGTTGTTCTTGCCGTAATTATTTTGATTTTCCTTTTAAGGTTCCTGCTGAAATTCCAGCAGATAAGACGAAGCTGGCATAATTATCTTATGAGCCGTGCCTATAAGAAAAATGCGGATGCGGCTGTAAAGAAAATCAAAAAGCTTAATAAAAATACAAAGATTTCTGATGCAGAATTCTGTCAGGAACTTCAGGCTATTGTAAGGGCTTATCTTGAATTCAGATTTGACAGACGCTTTACTGCAATTTCTTCCGGGGCGGTAAGACAGGTATTTAAACAGATTTGTGCTGACGATATTCCTGATGATATCGAAGAAGCCGTAGAAGATATTTCTGCAATGTTTGTCAGAACAGACTATATCCGCTATGCCCACGATTCAATTGATTCTCAGCTTTATCCGCCAAGTGAACATCAGGCTTTGCTTGTAAAAGATGAACGCAAAACTTTGAGTAATCAGATTTTTAAGGCAATCAGCTCTTTTGAAAAAAGTGACGGACTGGGAGGAGAAAAGTGAATTTTGATTTTATGAATCCTGTTGGATTTTTATTTCTTCTTTTGATTCCGCTGTTTTACGTTTTCAGAAAAGCAAAACTGTTTTCTAAAATTTCCATGCCGTTAACTTTTTCTGACTGGGGCGGCTGGGTGTTTTCATGGAATGACAGGTTCAGAAAAATTCTTTCTGTTTTTTCTGAAGTTTTGTGCTGCATTGCTTTTATTTTTGTTGTGCTTGCATTCTGTCAGCCGGTAGTTCATCATCAGGAACGTGTTTATACTTCTCGCGGTACACAGATTATTTTTGTGGTTGATACAAGTCCTTCTATGGCTGCCCGTGATATGGGAGACAGTAAACGGCTTGATGCTGCAATTGATGCAATAAATAAAATTACAGAAAGCAACAGCGGCGGAACTTACGGACTTATTGCAATGGGTGCTCAGGCTGCGGTTGTTGTTCCTCTTACAAATGATATTGCAACTTTTAATAAAAGACTTGCAGGGCTTGAAGTAGGAATGATGGGCGATGGAACTGCAATCGGTACAGGTCTTGCTCTTGCCATCTATCATATCAATTCTACAAAAGCAACAAGAAAGTGTGTTGTTATTCTTACAGACGGTGAAAACAATGCAGGCCAGATTCATCCGGAAACTGCCGCCAAAATTGCAAAGGATAATTCAATTACACTGTACACTGTAGGAATCGGAACTCGCGGAACTGTTCCTCTTGAATATATTGATCCTATAACAGGCAAAACTTTTTCAGGCTATTATGAATCCAACTTTGATTCTTCGGGACTTGAAAATATTGCCATGCTTGCAAACGGCCGCTATTACAGCGTTGAATCCATTTCAAGCCTCTCGTCTGCATTGTCGTCTATTATAAAAAAGCAGGACGTAGTTCAAAGTTATTACATTAAAACTATTGATGAAAATTTTTACGACAAATTCCTGCTTGCTGCCCTTATCTGCCTTGGACTGGGCTGGTTTATAAAACGCTTTTACCTTCAGGAGTTTATTTGATGAATATTACATTTGAACGCCCTGAGTTTTTGTGGGCTTTGCTGCTTCTTGTTCCTGTTGCTATTCTTGTTGCAAGAAATTACAAGAAAACTGACAGGGTAATTAAAGATTTTTATAACAAGAAAAATCATGCTATGGCTGGTTTTTCTACATACTCACTTGCTGTCCGTCTTTTGTGGAAGAATATTCTGCGTGGGCTTGCATGGATAATGCTGGTTCTTGCTCTTGCAGGAATTTCATGGGGGAATGTTTCGACTCCGGTTCAGCGTAATTCAAATGCTGTATGTTTTGTATTTGATATTTCTTACAGCATGACTGCAAATGACGCACCTAATAATCTGACTCGCCTTGGAGCTTCAAGTGAATACGCAAGAATGCTTCTGGAATATCTGGACGGAATTCCGGTTTCATGCGTTATTGCAAAAGGTGATGGTGTGATTGCAATTCCTCAGACAGAAGATACTGCAAGCATTCATTCATTCCTTGATATTCTTTCTCCAACTATGATGAGCAGTGCTGGTTCCAGTCTTGGCCGCGGGGTTGATGTTGCGCTTACGACTTTTCCTGAAAATTCAAGCCGCTCGCCTGTAATCTGGCTTTTTACTGACGGTGACGAAACTGATACTACTCTTGCTCCTGCAATTGCTAAAGCGCAGCGGCTTGGGGTTCCTGTAACAATTATTGGTTTTGGTTCTGAACGTGAATCAAGCATTACTGCCGGAGATGGAGAGACTGTTGTAAAGACAGCATTGCGTTCAGAAAAGATGAAGCAGATCTGCGCTCAGGCAACAAAAAAATCTCAGTCGGGAAGGGACTTTTCGTTCATTAAGACTGCAAGTGCAAAATTTGTTGATGCTTCTGAAATGGGCAGTGCAGTTAAAATTCTTTCTGATGTAAAAAGAATCAATGCTTCGGGTAAAGTGATTCCAGAAAAAAATGATGACAGTGTTACGGTTTTTTATGAAACTCATACTGTTAACCGCTATAAATTATTCATTATGCTTGCTGTGATTTTCTTTGGCCTGAGCCTTTTTGTTTCCGAATTTTCTTTGAGTTCAATAAAAAGGGCAATGGCTTTATCTATGGTGCTTTGTGTTTTTGCATTGACAGGTTGTGGTTCTAAAACCCGCAGCGGTCGTGTAATTCTTGAAAGCACAATGAACTGGTATCAGAAAGATTATAACCGTGCAATCAGCGGATTTACTCAGGTAATTGATGATAAAGAACTGGATAAGAATGATGTTACAAAGCAGTATGCAATTTACGGTCTTAGCGTAACATATCTTATGCAGAACGAAAAAAATGCAAGTCTTGAAAGACTTGAACAGCTTAGTCCTGATGCTCCTGTAAAAATCAAGTTTGCAGCTTATTACAATGCAGGAATTATTGCACAGCGCGAAGGGGATTATGACAAGGCAACAGAATTATTCAAGATGGCGCTCCTTGTAAACCCTGAAGATGTCAATGCAAAAATCAATCTTGAACTTTCCCGTAAACAGGAAGTTTCAAAAACAAAACAGGGACAGCAGAGTGTAACTCCGTCTTCTGAAAATAAATCACAGATGACAGAAGCTGAAAAAACAATCTTTAACAGAATGCGGGAGAATGATAAACAGCAATGGAAAAATTACGACTCAATGGAAAAAAACAATTCCGTAATCGACTATTAGTTCTTCTCCTGGTTTTACTTGGAGGATATTCATATTCAATTACGCCTCAGCAGGTGAGGGCAATTACAATTGTTCCTCAGGAAAACGTATTTTTTACAAACCAGGAACTGCTTTATGTACTTAAAATTCCCGGCGTTGTTCCTGCTGAAGTAATTACTCAGCTTGGAAGTCTTCCTGAAGGAATTAACTTTGTTTCAAGCCGCCGTATGGAATATTTTGAAGAAGATGATACTTCCGGCACAAGAATTGAATTCTGGTTTGTATTCCGTGATACAGGAAAAAAAGTAATTCCGCCTTTAAGTGTTTCTATTAAAGGTGCCCGTTACAACATTCCTTTTGACCCGGTTGAACTTTACGAAAACCCAAAAACCATTGCACCAAGAATGGTTCTGGAAATAAAAAATAAAAAGACAATTACTTCAAATGCTGTTACAAAAAAAGGCGCAAATGATTTTACTGTAACTGCCAATGAACCTGTGGAATTCATGCTGTATGTTCAGTATGCAACAGGAATCAAAAATTTCGGTTATGAAATTCCTAAAGATTCGTTTTTTGAAGAAACAAAGAGATTTTTTTCTAAAGACAACAACGAGTTTGATACATCTTTTTCTCAGGAAATGGTGCCTGTTGCTTCTTTTACATGGACAGTTTTAAAAGGCGGAAAATTTTCTCTTCCTAACATCAGAATGATCGCAGGCGCTTACAGCGGCCGTAATGTAGAAATAAGCTTTCCTGAATGTACTGTAACAAGTGTCGTAACCCCTGCTTCAAATTCAAGACAGAAAAAAGATGAACTGATATTTGCATATGCACTGACTCCAAGTAACGAAGAAAAAATCGAAGAAGATAAGATTGAAGTCATGCCTGCTCATATTGAACAGATTGCAGCTCTTAGAGTTAAAGAACGCCATACACTTTTTGGGCTTTCGAAAATTAAAAAGCAGAGGGTGCAGGCTGAACGGGAAATCGGAATTACAGCATCTCAGGGTGAAGCAAACATTCCTCATACGATAATTTGTGTTGTTGCATTTTTTGCTCTTGTTGCAGTTATCATTTTGCTTTTTGTGTTCCATAAAAAAAGTCTTGCATTCATTTTTATTGCCGTTGAACTGCCTGTTGCCTGTTTTGCACTGATTGGAAGTCTTTCTGCTTCTAAAACTTATGGTATCGTACAAAGCGGTTCAATTAGTCCTGTTCCTGAAGATTCTGCATTAACCAGTACTGCAGTAACACTGGGAACCCGCGTTCAGATTCTTGAAAAAACAGAAAACTGGTATTACATCCAGTATGATCAGAACGGCGGCTGGATCAAGAAAAATTGTATTCTGGTGGTAAAATAGTGGATTTCGGCGATATCTTGAATCAATGGGATGAATCTCAAAAAAAGGCTTCTAAAAAAACAGCCAAAAATCCTGAAAAACAGGTCCAGCCTGTAAAGTCGTCTAAAAAAGCAAATTCACCTGCAGTTGAACAGTATTTTGCAGAACTTGAAGCTAAGAAACAGGCTGAACTTGATGCCAAAGATCCTTCAAAAAAGAAAAAAACTCCACCAAAGCAGGAAAAACCTTCGATTACCGGCGAACAGATGACTGCATGGCTTAACCATTACGGAGTTGTCGATAAAGATAAGGCTGTGGAACGCTACAAAGAAAACCAGAAACTTAACAGTCTTGAATATCTTAAAAACATGCCGCCGGATGCAACCCTTGACCTTCACGGCCTTACACGGGATGATGCCTGGAACCATATGGAAATCTTTACAAGTGACTGTGTGCGCAGAAAGTTTACTAAAATTATGTTTGTTCACGGTAAAGGAATCCACAGCGGGAAATCTGATCCGGTTTTAGGTGAACTTGTGCGCCTTTTTATAGAAAAAAATCCTCATCTTGGAAAAAGCGGTCATCCCGGAAGGGAAGCCGGCGGAAGCGGTGCGACCTGGGTTTTGCTTAAATAAATATTTCCTATTTTTACACTAGATATATTTAATATTTTATGTTAATATTAAGGGTAAAAAATTTAAAATACGGAAGATTTATGAAGTCAGAAAGTAATTCAAGCAAAGTCCGATTTTCCATCGGATTTAAACTCATTTTGATTATTTCATTTATTGTAATCGTTTCTCTTGGTGTACTTACATATACTGTAAGCCGAGTTCTTGGTACAGATACACAGACAATCGGAGAAGACAACAACTTTACAATCGTTGATCAGGGCGGTTCAGCCGCTGAAAATCAGCTTTCAAGTATCCGTTCAAATGTTTTCCTCATGCTTGATATGCTTAATGCTGCAGGTTCTTCAAATGTTCTTTCAAGACAGACTTCCGCATACTTTTTTGAACGCAACCAGACAATTGCAGCAGTAATCGTTCCTGGTGACAAAGAACTTGTAAATAACCGTTTCTTCCTTTCAAACGAAATTGAAACTTCTCTGGTTCAGGATTTTGTTTCATTGAATCAGGATAAAATTAAAAAGGCAGAAGCCGGCGAATCTTTTGCAGTTAATGCAGCTCCTGTTTTTGACCTTCCTATTCTTGGACTTATTCTTCCATGGAAAGAAAGCGGTCTTGAACAGTGTGTAATCATTCTTTTCTCAAGTGAATCTTTAAGTTCCGTTCTTGGTGCACAAAGCCATACAAGTCAGGTATGTCTTATTAACCACGAAGGGGATATTCTTGTTCACCCTGACTTTGATCTTGTTAAATCTGGTTCAAACTTTTCTAAGAATGCACTGTTCGATTTTATGAATGAAAATTCTGACGAAATCAAACAGACTCTTTACAAAGACCTTGACGGTGTTGAATACTTTGGTGCTTATAAAAAAATTACAGTTGCAGATGTAAGTGTAATTGCTACAGTACGCCGTGATACAGTTCTTGCAGGCGTAACAAAGCAGACAAAAACAAATATTTATTTTGCATGTGCCGTTCTGTTCGTTGCAATTCTGATTATTTTCTTCTATTCAAAAACTATCAGTAATCCTCTTAAAAAGCTTACTGCTGTTGCAGAAGAAATCAATAAAGGTAACTTTAATACAGATCTTTTTGAAACTCTTAAGACAAAGCGCCGTGACGAAATTGCACAGCTCTTCCAGAGTACTAAAAAGGAACGCAGCATTCTTAACACAGTTGCAATGCTTACCAACAGACACGTTGTAAAAATGCTTATCGAAGGTGTCGACTTTGATCCTCATCTTAAAGATGCAACAATGTTCTTTAGTGATATCCGCGGATTTACAGCAATTTCTGACGGTTTTAACAAGCGTTTTGGTGCAGAATCAGCTTCGGAAATCATCGGATTCCTTGATGACTACATGGAACGCATGTCACAGTGTGTAAATATTTCAGGCGGATTTATTGATAAGTTCGAAGGTGATGCTGTTATGGCTCACTGGGGTGCTTTCCGTAATGATAACCTTGATTACGAAAAACTCGATCATAATGATCCAAAATATATAGAAGAAAAGAGAAAGCATTCAAATCACGTTAAAAGTGATGCAGTTAACGCAATCCGCGGTACAATTGCAATGCGTTATGCTTTGATGAAATACAACAAGGACGCTGAAGCTTTTACACAGGCTCACCAGGGTGAAGAAAACGCTAAGTACAAGCCACATATCAGAATCGGTTGTGGTCTTAATACTGGCCGCGTAACAGCAGGTTTCATGGGTTCCAAAGAAAAAATGGAATTTACTGTAATCGGTGATGCTGTAAACCTTGCTTCTCGTACTGAAAGTTCTAACAAGCCTTGTGGTACTGACATTCTTATTACAGAAGATACTTACAACGTACTTAAACGTGATTTTATTAAATGTGATGACAATAATCATACTCTCCGTCCTGAATGCGCTCCTTATGAAATTATTGTTGAACAGATTCCTGTTACATTCGAAGTAAAAGGTAAGGGTAAACAGCACTTCTATGGTGTTGTTAACATGCCTAACTTTAATATTGATGAATTCTTTAAAAAGGCAGATCCGGATTTTGTTGCTGACCCGGATTGTGTTAAAGCTGTTGGACCTCAGGGACCTAAGACACTTGCAGAAGTGAGAACTATGCTTGGTATTCCTACCCCTGATTTTGCC
This sequence comes from Treponema sp., assembly GCA_024402475.1. Lineage (GTDB taxonomy): Bacteria > Spirochaetota > Spirochaetia > Treponematales > Treponemataceae > Treponema_D. Next base: position 20,389 of record JAKSTQ010000023.1, read on the forward strand.
GGAGTAAACCTGGATGCAGAAGAAAATAAAGTTACTGTTAGCTGAAAGTTTTTTTGTTCTTTGCTGTGTCGCAGGTGCTGCTTACAGTGCGTTCCTGTTTCAGAACGAATTGTACAGAACTTTACGCAAGACCAACGAAGATCCGATTGCTACTATCCGTATAAAAGAAAATATCGCACAGCGTAAATTCCTTGATGGTTTTGTCTGGGACCGTCTTAAGGAAGATGCCCCTGTATACGAAGGGGATACAATTCATACTTCTGCAAAATCGGCTGCTTCCATTGAGTTTTTGAATAATACTTCTATTGAACTTGATGAAAACACTCTTATCCGCGTTTCTGTAAAAGATGACAGCGGTGCAATCGATATTGATTCCGGTAACATTACTGTTAATGCAATCGGGCAGAAGATTACTCTTAAAACCGGTAACTCTGTAATCGACATTGCTCAGGGAACAACCCTTACTGCTGAAAATTCAGGTAACGGTGATGTAAAAATTCAGGTACAGTCTGGTTCTGCTACTATTACCGGTGAAAAAGGTCAGATGACTCTTGAACAGGGGCTTATTCTTGAATTTAAAGATGACGGTTCAAAAGTAGAAAAGCATCTTGAAGTTTTGTCTCCAGGACTTAAAGACGGATATCTTTCGTTTAATGAAAGCGGTTTTGATGTTCCTTTTGTATGGCGCAATACTGATAATGTTACTGTTCAGGTATCATCACGACGAGATTTTTCTAAGATTGAATATGAAAGAACTTACAATGGCCTTGACCGTGCTACTGTTCATATTGCTCCGGGAACTTATTACTGGCGTGTTATTTCCGGCGAAGAACGACAGAACGGAAAAGTTCAGGTATTGTATTCAGCTCCTCCTGCTTTGATTTCTCCAACTACAGATTACACAACTGCATATAGAACAAAAAAAGCGCCTGTACGTTTTATCTGGACTTCGAGCTTGCTTGCAAGTGCTTACAGATTTGAAATTTCTGCAAGTTCTTCAATGACAAATCCTGTTGTTTCTGAAAGTCTTTCTGGTACTTCTCGAATTATTACAACTCTTGATGCTGGAAAATATTACTGGCGTGTAACTCCATATTACAAAATAAATAATGTAGGTTATGCTTCTCCTTCTGAAGTAAACTCATTTGAAATCATTAAGCGCGGTGAACTTGAACGCCCTGTACTGATCATGCCTCAGAACAATGCACTTGTTAATACAAAGCTTCCTATTTCAAACGGACAGACTGCATATAAATCAATTTATCTTTCATGGAAGAATAACCCTGATGCAGTTTCTAATGAAGTAAAGATGTGGGCAGAAGGCCATAAAGCTGAACCTGTTGTTAATGTTAGAATTCCAGGAAACTTTTACACTGTAGATACTTCTGTTGTATCTGTTCCAAACGGAAAATGGTACTGGCAGGTTGCACAGTATGACAGTGAAGGAAACGTTAGTCTTTCTGAAACCCGTGAATTCCTTGCAATTGACGAAAATATCAATCAGAGAACTTTGTTCCCGCCTGACGGATATCATATTTCCGAAGCTCGTACTCAGGATACACGCTTTGTATGGAAGAGCAATGTTCCTGCAGATACAATTTTTGAAATTGCGACAGACGAGTCCTTTGACCATGTACTTGTTTCAAACGTTACAAGAAATACATCATTTGACGGACGCTATTTTGCTCCAGGTACTTACTACTGGCGCATCCGTTCTGAACTTAAAGGCGTTAACCTTAACTCAACTGTAAAGCGTTTCTTTGTTGATCCTCCGATGGGTGCTCCAATTCTTTCTGATCCTGCAAATAATGGTGTTGCAGTAATCAGACCTCGTACTCCATACGAATTGAAGTGGACTGCTGTTGAAGGCGCTGACTATTATCAGGTAAAGATTTATCAGCCGGGTAATAAGAATGCTGTAATTTATGACCGCAACTTCATTGAAGGACCTAAAACAGGCCTTGTTTCTCATAAAATCGATTTTGAAAATTATGCAGAAACCGTATATTCAATTTCTTTGCAGGCATTTAAAGAAGAAACAACTTTGACTTCTCGTGCTTCCGGTTTGCTTGGTGAATATTCTTTCAAGATCGTTAAGATTAAACCTATCGAAATGGTTCGTCCTGCTAACAAAGTTGTAATTGACGGTGTTGCCGCAATCAAAAATCCGGGCAATTTTGAATGGAAATACGTTGGTGTTCCTGCAAAATCAGAAATCGTCGTTTATAAAGATAAATACGATCCTAAGAATGAATTCATGAGAATTACAAATCCACCTCAGATTTCTAAGATGCCTGTATTCTATGAAGGTAAGTATTTCTGGATTGCAAAAGGTCTGACAGCTGACAATTATGATATTTCTGCTCTGGATCCAATGGAATTCACTGTAACAGAAGTGTCAAAACTTGATTCACCTGCAATGAACCTGCCAAAGAACAGGGCAGTTCTTGATAAGGAATATTTCAAGAATAACCGTACAATTGTTTTTGAATGGGGAACAGTTCCTGGCGCAGACCAGTATATTCTTAAAATTACTGATCCTAAAAAGAATGTACTTGTTAACCAGAAACTTAGTTCTAAAGAAACAAGATATGTATTTGATAAAATAGATCAGCTTAGTGTAGGAACTTTCACCTGGACTATTGAAGCTCAGTCTGTCTGGGAAGGTCATGTATTCCAGCATGGTAAAGAAAATAAACAGACTTTCAGAATTAATCTTCCAAGCTTGAATAAGCCTAAGACTTATGATCAGGGAATTCGCTATGGTAAATAAAAAATTCTCTGTTCGTATTTTAGTACTTTCAATTTTCTTTCTTATTGCCGGGACTTTTGCATTTGCCCAGGAAGAAACTTATTATATCGTTGAAGATGAAAAAGGTAACCAGACAATCATGCAGACTTTTAAATGGGAAAAGTCTGATGATGTATTTAAGTATGGATTTATTCTTCAGCAGAAACTTCCTAAAGGTGAATGGAAAACTCTTATCGAAGAAGAAACTGAAACAACAAAATATGATGTTTCCCTTGGTGCAGGTGAATACCGTTACAAGGTTATGGCATACAACTTCCTTGGAAATCTTGAAGTTGATACAGGCTGGATTGATGTAGAAATCATTCGTGCATACATGCCTAAAATCAGTGATGTTACACCTGCAACTTTGTTCCTTGAAGAAGAACAGGATGGTATTTTCAGCATCAGCGGTTCTGAATTGCGTGAAGAAACTGAGTTCTATCTTATTCCTGGTAAAACTATGCGACTTGGTGGACTTATTCCTCAGGTTCTTGAACATAATAAGCGTAATAATCATGTTAAGCTTCAGTTTGATCCGAATCTTATTGACTCAAATAAATATTCCCTTATTGCAAAAAATAATGGTGGATTAAAAACAAGTTATTATCCTATTACCGTTCAGTTTAAAAAGCCTGTTGACTTTGATGTTGCGGCAGGATATGCTCCGGTTTTCTTTTTGAGCGACAGCATTATGAAGAGCAAATCTGGTAAAGACATTTCGTTTAACGCTGCTATGGGTGACCAGATGTTCTACTTTTTGTCACCTAATGTTCGCCTGACTTTTATTCCTGTTAAGAAAAAGATTGGTAACTTTGGTGTAATGATTAATGCAACTGCATTCCCTGTAATGAGTAATGTTGCTGACTATGAACTTAACGGCTGGATTTTAATGGGAAGTGCGCAGTTTATATATCAGTTCTATCCGATTAAAAAACGATTGTGTCTTGATGTTCATGCAGGTGTCGGAGTATTCAGTCTGTTGAACCTTGGATTTAAGTTCCCGCATGGAATTGAAATTGAAGACAAAATGAACTCACTTGCTTTGACTGCAAATGTTGGTCTTGATGCACAGTTTTATATTTTGAAAAGACTTTATGTTGAAGCCGGTGTAGAAGTGGGCATTCCGGTTTATGGATGGAGCCCTCTTACTTTGCAGCCTCAGGTTGCTGTAGGCTGGCAGTTCTAATTTATTGACTGATAAAAATTGTGCCCGGTAATCGTTTGATTAACCGGGCTTTTTATTGATTTTACAGTGTTGCTGCAATTACTGCTTTGATTGTATGCATTCTGTTTTCTGCCTGATCAAATACAATTGACTGTGCAGATTCAAATACTTCGTCTGTAACTTCCATTTCTGAAATTCCAAACTTTTCTGAGATTTCCTTTCCGATTTTTGTATTTACATCATGGAACGAAGGAAGGTCATGCATGAATACGGCAGTTGGTTTTGCTTTTGACATGACAGTTTTGTTTACCTGATATGCTTTAAGGTCATCGATTCTTTCCTGCCATACTTCATCAGGTTCGCCCATAGAAACCCATACATCAGTGTAAATAATATCTGCATCTTTTGCTGCCTGGTCGATATCGCTTGTGAGTGTAATTGAACCGCCTGATTCCTTGCACCACTGATTGCACTGTTCAACGAGTTCTTTGTTTGGGAAATATTTTTCTGGAGCACATGCAACAAAATCAAGGCCGAGTTTTGAACATACGATACAAAGTGAGTTACCAATGTTGTATCTTGCATCTCCAAAGTAAACCATTTTAAGGCCCTTGAGTTTTTTGAAATGTTCGCGGATTGTCATCATGTCTGCAAGCATCTGAGTAGGGTGGTATTCATTTGTAAGACCATTCCATACGCGTACACCGGAATATTTTGCCAGGTCTTCAACGATTGTCTGTTCAAAACCGCGGTATTCAATACCTTCGTACATTCTTCCAAGAACGCGTGCTGTGTCAGCAATGCTTTCTTTTTTACCGATCTGTGAACCTTCTGCAAGATAAGTTGTTCCGATTCCAAGATCGTGTGCAGCTACTTCAAATGAACAGCGGGTTCGGGTACTTGTTTTTTCAAAGATAAGGGCAATGTTTTTTCCACGGTGAATGTCATGTTTTTTGCCCTTTTTCTTGTATGCTTTAAGTTTGTCTGCAAGATCAAGAAAGTAAAGAATTTCTTCAGGAGTAAAATCCTTGAGTGTTAAAAAGTTTCTTCCCTTTAAATTGATTTTCATAAATATTCCTCGCTATCATAAAGTAGATTTTAATATTAACATTTTTTGTATATTTATGCAATCTTTTTGTATATTTTTTCGTTAATGAAGAACTTTAACGGTATAAATAGAAAATATTGGACTTTTTACTGATTTTAGGTTATTATATTATTTACATTAAAATTTAAAATTACTGCGTAGGAGGATTATTTATATGAGCGAAATTTACATTAATTACAGTGGTGCTACAGGTTTTAAGAGAGAAGTTGACAAAGGTGCTCTTACTGGAAAAGTTATGAGCTATGCTGATTTTAAAACAGTTAGTGGTGATATTAAGGCAGGTTCTGCTGACCAGTACGGAATCATTCTTGATTCTGCTGATGTTCAGGAATTTATTGCAAACTACGAAGAAGAAAGCATTTTTACAGACGCTGAAAAAGCATAAGGACAACGGAGTAGAAAATGCAGATTAAACTTGAAGGACTTGCAAAAAGTTATACAGGTCCTCAGGGTACGGTTGAGGCTGTCAAAAATGTCAGCCTCAATATTCCTTCCAATAAGATTTATGGCATTATCGGAAAAAGTGGTGCAGGAAAATCTTCTCTTGTACGCCTGATAAGCCTCTTAGAAAAACCGGACAGAGGTTCGGTTTGTTACGATGCTGAGCGTGTTGATAATCTTGGTAAAAAAGAACTTATTGAACGCCATAGACGCATCGGAATGATTTTCCAGAATTTCAATTTATTCTCGTCAAGAACTGCAGGCAAAAATATTGCTTATCCGCTTGAAATTTGTGGTGTTCCAAAAGAGCAGATTAAAAAGCGTGTAAAAGAACTTCTTGAACTTGTAGGACTTTCTGACCGTGAAGATGCACCTATCAGTACTTTGAGCGGTGGACAGAAACAGCGTATTGCAATTGCACGTGCTCTTGCAAATGAACCTGACATTCTTTTCTGTGACGAAGCTACAAGTGCACTGGACCCTCAGACAACCCGTTCCATCCTTGAACTGATTCGTGACATTCAAAAAAAGATGAACCTTACTGTTGTTATGATTACACATCAGATGGAAGTTGTTCGCGACGCCTGTGAATATGTTGCAGTACTCGAAAACGGTGTTGTAGTAGAAGAAGGTCTTGTAACTGAAGTTTTCTCTAATCCAAAATCAGAAACTACACAGGACTTTCTGCGTCACCTTGGTAAACCTCTTGAAAAAACTGGAGGTAACGAATAATGAGTGATTTTTTTGAAGTTATCGTAGATTTTTTTGAAGACAGTTTTCCTGGAATTATGGAACTTGTAGGAACTGCAACATGGGAAACAATTCTCATGGTTTTGTTTTCAACTTTGTTCAGTGTACTGCTTGGCCTTCCTCTTGGAATTCTTTTGTGTGTTACAGATAAAAATAATGGAATCATGCCAAAGCCGGTTCTTAACTCTGTTTTAAACAGAATCGTAGACGTTTTGCGTTCGTTCCCGTTTTTGATTCTGATGATTCTGCTTTTGCCTTTGTCCCGACTGATTCTTAAGACAGCAATCGGAACTGCGGCAACAATCATTCCTCTTTCGATTGCGGCAGCTCCTTTTGTTGCACGTGTTATCGAAACTGCATTGAAAGAAATTGATCCGGGCGTAATACAGGCAGCCCGTTCAATGGGTTCAACAAACGCTCAGATTATTTTTAAGGTAATGCTTCCAGAGTCCCTTCCAAGCCTTGTTGACGGGCTCACCCTTACAATGATTAACCTTATCGGTTATTCTGCAATGGCAGGAACAATCGGTGGCGGTGGACTTGGTGACCTTGCAATCCGTTACGGATATCAGCGCTTTAGAAGTGATATTCTTATTGCGGCCGTTATTGTAATTTTGATTATTGTTGGTGTTATTCAGACTGTAGGAAATTTGATTTCTTCGGGCCTGATGAAAAAGCGCTAGTAAAAAAAATTACGGACTGTTAATGATGACATCCTGCTGTGTGTTTTTAGCGGGATGTCATTTTTTTATGTATTTTAATGTGTTGCGTTCCCAGAAAACGTTATCGCTGTAGCCCTGGATTTCTTTATCAGTTTCTGCAGCTTCAAGACGTTTCTGTGTCCACAAACAGTATTCAGTATTCATTTCGATTCCGCAGAAATTACGGCCCAGTTTTTTTGCAGTGACACTTGTTGTACCTGAACCTAAGAACGGGTCAAAAACAATTCCGTCTTTTGGGCAGCTTGCAAGAATAAGTTTAGCAATAAGCTTTTCTGGTTTTTGTGTGGGATGATCTGTGTTTTCTGGCATTGACCAGAACGGTATTGAAATATCGTCCCAGAAATTTGAAGGGTAGGTAAGGCGGAAATTTCCGTCTGTTGTTTTTTCCCAGTCTTTAGGTTTTCCGTTGGAAGTGTATGGTGCAAGGACAATGCGTTTTTGTTTTACTGATTCAATATCAAAATAAAAATCATCGCTTAAAGTTGCATACCAGATATCTTCTGTTGAATTTTTCCAGTTGTTTTTTGCACCACGGCCTTTTTCCCGCTGCCAGGTAATTCTGTTGCGGATTATCGAATATTTTTGTAATACTGAATAAAGACAGATTGAGTTTTTCCAGTCACCGCAAAGATAAATACTTCCTGATGGTTTTAAAACTTTCAGGATTGCAGGAAGCCAGCTTTCAAGATATTCGATGTAAGACTTGTCATCAGTTTTGTTGAACTTTATTGTGCCGAAATCTTTTGAAAGGTTGTAAGGCGGATCAATGATTAAAAGGTCTGCAAAACCGCAGGGCAGACGGTCAAGAACATCATAAAGGTCTGCATTGATTGTTTTGTTGAGAATTGAATTAAGGTCTGTAATGTCGCTGGCCTTTACAAGCTGTTTTGAATAAATATTGCGCTGTGAATCTGTTAATGTCAATGTGCGGTTATTTGGAGCCCGTGCTTTTTCTATGCGTTTTTGTTCATCCATGCTTCGATTCCTTTTACAATGTCAGCATCGATGTCATGTTCAATGCGGCAGGCGTTTTCTTCTGCCTGTTTTTCTGGAACTCCTGTAACAGTTACAAGGAATTTTGTTAGAAGCTGGTGTCTTTTGTAAACATCCTGTGCTTTTTCATTTCCTTTTTCTGTAAGGACAATCATGTTGCCGTTACCAAACTGGATGTAGCCGTCTTTTTCGAGAATGCCCATTGCACGGCTTACACTTGGTTTTGAAACGCCCAGATGATTTGCAATGTCAACTGATCTTACATAACTGTTTTTATTTTGGAGAACTAAAATTGCTTCAAGATAATCTTCACCAGATTCGTACATACCCGTTCCTTTAGAATGATTTTAATATAACATACAAAAGGCTTTTAAACAAGTTTTTTCTAAAATGCAAATGACTTGCAATTTTATTCTGTTTGGAGTAAACTCCTTTTTATGTCACAAATAATCTGCAAAAATTTATGTGTCGGTTATAAGGGAATCCCTGCCGCAACTAATATCAATTTTGTCGTTGAAAAAGGCGATTATGTAAGTATTGTTGGAGATAACGGCTCAGGAAAAAGTACTCTTATCAAAACACTTTTAGGTTTTATAAAACCGGTCAGCGGGCTGATTCATTTTGGCGGTGGAATTAATTCTTCTTCCATTGGATATCTGCCACAGTATACTTCAGCCCATGATGATTTTCCGGCAAGTGTAAGAGAAATCGTAAGAAGCGGATTTTTGGGAAAGAAAAAATTCAACGCATTTTATTCAAAAGCAGAAAAAGAAAAGTCAGATAAGATTATGGCAAATATGGGAATCCTGGAACTTGCCGACCGTGGCTTTTCAACTTTAAGCGGCGGTCAGAGACAGAGGGTTCTGCTTGCAAGAGCGATGTGTGCCTGCAACGGAATCCTTGTTCTTGATGAACCTGTTTCTGCTCTTGATCCTCTTGCAACTGCAGAAATGTATCAGACAGTTGAAAACCTGAATAAAAATTTTGGAATTACGATTATTATGATCAGTCACGATATTTCTGCAGTTGAAAAATATTCGAATAAAGTAATCAGGATTGGTAAATAGATGGCAGATTTTATTAATACACTTGCATACAATTTCAGCTTTCCGATTGTGCGGTATGCGCTTATCGTAGCAGTCTGTGTTTCTGTGGCTTCTTCTTTACTTGGAGTAACTCTGGTACTTAAAAGATTTTCTTTTATTGGTGACGGTCTTAGTCATACAGCTTTTGGTTCAATTGCAATTGCGACAATATTAAAACTTGCAAACGTAAATTATCTTGTAATGCCGCTGACTGTGGTGTGTGCAATTTTTCTTTTAAAGATGAATAAAAATTCAAAGTCAAAAGGCGATTCAAGTCTTGCAATGATTTCTGTTACCAGTATGGCTTTAGGATATTTTTTGCTTTCTGTTTTTTCAAAATCCGCAAATATTTCAGGGGATGTTTGTTCAACACTTTTTGGTTCTACCGCAATCCTTACATTAAAAATCAGTGATGTAATTTTAAGTGTTGCAATCAGTGTAGTTGTTGTTGCAATGTACTTTCTGTATTATCACAAAATTTTTGCCGTAACTTTTGACGAAGATTTTGCTCAAAGCTGCGGTGTTAATGTTGAGTTTTACAATATCATGATTGCAGTAATTACTGCTCTTGTTATTGTAATGGCAATGAATTTTGTTGGTTCCCTTTTGATTACAGCTCTGGTGGTTTTTCCGGCACTGACTGCAATGCAGGTTATGACAAGTTTTAAAAGAGTTATTGCCTTTGCTGCAATTCTGGCTGTTATTGGTTCGGTAATTGGAATCTTAATTTCCATAGTCTTTTCTACCCCTACCGGAGCAACAGTAGTTATGATTTATGCTGTTTTTTACCTTGTTTTTATGTGTATAGGCAAGGTAAAAAAAAGTTAATTTTTTCAAAAAATATTATGTCATGCTATTGACTAAAATATTTATATCATATATATTAAACACATCACGCGGGTGTAGCGAAGCTGGTTATCGCGCTGGCCTGTCACGCCGGAGATCACGGGTTCGAGCCCCGTCACTCGCGCATAAAGCCTTCCAATTTATGGAAGGCTTTTTTATTCGGGCAATAGCGCAGTTGGTAGCGCGTTAGGTTCGGGACTTAAAGGTCGGGGATTCGAATTCCCCTTGCCCGATTTTTGTGTATGACAAAGATTTTTTACGAAAGTTTAGTCAACATTCTCATCTGTCACAAACTTTGTTCAAAGCGAAGTATCCGTTCTTTTTTGAATAAAAATCGAATTACCGTTAATCAAAAACAGGTTCACGATTCAAAAATTTTAGTTGATGCCCAGAATGATGAAATCTGCGTAAATGATATTCCTCTAAAAAAAATAAATCATGTTTATGTGATGCTGAATAAACCACAGATGTATGTTTGTGCAAAAAAAAGTGACAGGCATAAAGTTGTAAATGAACTTTTTTATGACCAGGATTTTTATCAGAAATTAAAAAAAGAAGGTCTTGAACTTAATACTGTTGGCCGCCTTGATCAGGATACAACTGGACTTTTGCTTTTAACAACAAACGGTGCATTTTCTAATTTTATCACAAGACCCGAAAATAAAATTTCTAAAACTTATATTGTAGAACTTGAAAATACTGTTTCAAAACAGCAGGCCGTAAAATACATTGAACTTGCAAAGAAAGGACTTATTCTTCCTGCAGATAAAAAAGCAGGGGAACAGCAGTCAAAGCCCTGTAGAATTGATTTTTGTAACCTGGAGAATGCTGATTCGTTTAATATTTGTTATGTAACAGTAACATCAGGAATTTTTCATGAAGTAAAAAGAATCATTCTGGCACTTGGAAACCGTGTCAAAAATTTAAAACGGGTTTCAATTGCTGGAATTGTGCTTGATGAAAATCTGGAGCCTGGGCAATATAAAATTCTTGACCGGGATAAGCTTGAAAAATTACTTGATAAAAAATTTCTGTAACATTAGAATTGAAGAACTTAAATTTTATGGACACAATTATGAAAAAATCTTTTTTTAATTCACTTGGAAAAAATATTATGGCAGTGCTTATGACAGGATTTTGTATTCTGGGATTGGCTTCATGCAAAGTAAAAATTTCTAAAATCAGTAAACTCAACGGGATGTGGCAGATAAAAGATTTTTCAGGTTTTAATATTGATGAAATGCCGGAAGTTGTTTTAGAAGTATCGGCTAAAGATAAAAATGAATTTCTTGTTACAGGTTTTTCCGGAGTGAATCACTTTTTTGCAGTCGTAAACGCAAACGATAAATTTCCATTAGGTGAACGCCTTGCATCTACAAAAATGATGGGTGCTCCGGAAGACATGCGGTTTGAAGATTCCCTTTTGACTTTGCTTGCAAGCTCTGATTCCTGGGTTATTAAAAGAAATCTTCTTACAGTGTCAAAAGGGGATATGAAAGCTCATTTTATTCGTAAATAAGCTTTATATCATCAAAATAAATAGTTCCTTTAACAGGTTTTTCTTCTGCAACAAGCCAGAGCATTGAAATTCCAGACCAGTTGAATTCACCGCGTCCAGGGTACCATTTTTGTTCACTGTTCTGCCATGCACCTGAGTCTGCCAGCTGGTCCAGAGGAATTTTTATTTTCTGCCATTTGTTCAATTCAAAATCATGGGCACGCAATGTTTTGCTTATACGCCATGGCAGCTGATCTTTAGTTTCTTCATTTGTAAAGCGAACATCGATACTCTGATCTTTTTGTGTGAACATGATATCAAAAGTAATGAAAGTTCTTGAATGGTCAATGCTGCTTAAATCAAGGCTTTTTTTGAAGAACCAGTGAATCGAATTATACTGATTAATGTTCGTTGCTTTAATCGAACAGTATCCTTCATTTTTTACAGTTTCGCATGAAGTTAAAAATTCATCGTTTGCCCACATGTTGAAATTTCTGTTTGGAAAGTCATCGTGAATTATAATCGGGAATTTAACCTCATTATTATTCACTGGAACAGGTGTGCCTGCAAGAGACGGAACTTTAAATCCCAATGCCTTTGTAATTTCAGGATCGATGTCGTAAGGATAAATTGAATGAGTTCCTTTTTTGTAGATACCGAAACTTCCTGCATAATCCCATACTGTGTGAGCGATTTTATATTCTTCAAGAATTGAAGCAGCCATTTTGTACCAGCGCTGGCGGCTTTCTTGAGGAGCGGCTTTATTGTAAACTCCTAATTCACCGCACCAGACTGGAACATTGTATTTCTGACCGAAATCATAGGCAAGCTTAATTTCTTTACGGATGGCTTGTTCTGTTGCATCCTGAGGATAATTGGTAACCATCCATTTACCGCTGTCGTATTTTTTTGTTGGCATCTTAGGCATTGCTTTTTTGTCATATGGGAACGGTACATCACGAACTTCATTTAAATATTCGTTTGACCAGTCAGCACTCTGATGTGTAAAAAGCATCGGAGAATAAAAATGGAATGTATAAATAAGATTGTCGTCTTTGTAATTTTTGATTTTCGAAAGTGCTCCAGCGCCGCCCCAGTCTGATCCTGTAACTACAACAGTGTGTTTTGTATCAATTGAACGGATTGTATCCAGTGCTTTCTGCTGAATTCTGTTCCAGTCATAGTAAGTTACTTCGTTTGGTTCGTTAAGGATTTCGTAAATGATGTAATTGCTGCGGTCTTTATAACGCCTGGCAATCTGTGTCCATACTGCAACAAGGTGCTGTTCCAGGTCACGGTTTGTAGGACGGAATTTCCCGTTGTAAGAATGATTGTCGATTACAAGATACATTCCAAGTTCTTCTGCCCAGTCGCAGGCCAAATCGATATATTTTAATGTAAGCGGATGAATTTTGTAGTCAGGTTTTCCGGAAGAGAGGTTTTCAAAGTGAATTGGAACGCGGATGATTTCTACGCCAAGCTCTTTAAGGTGAACAAAATCTTCACGGTCAAAAAGCCTGTAATTGGAATGACCTGGATTCCAGATTTCAAACCATCCTGAAAGGTTTACGCCTCTTGTAAAGGGAAGATTTGTATCAGCAAAAGACAATGCTGAAGAAATTAAGGCAGTAATAATAAATATAAATTTTTTCATATAACCTCTGTTGTCATTTTGAAAATTTTCTTAAAACCATAAAAGCAGGCATTTAAAAAAAGACTGCTGTGCTTAAAAATAATTTTAAAATACATTTATTTATCCGTCAAGAAATAGATTCAATGCAAAAAAAATCCCGCGAGATAATTCCCGCGGGATTTTTGTTAACTTATGCAGTTAAATTATTTAGACAATCTTGCTTCCAAATCGTCCAAAATTGCTGTGAGTTCTTTTGGAAGGTGTGAACCGAATTTAGGATAGTGGTTTTCACGGATATCCTTAACTTCTTTCTTCCATCCTTCAACATCAACTTTGAGGATTTCTGGGAGTGTTTTCTTGTAGTAGTCTGCAAGACCTTCTGTGTTGATTGCACCTTCTTTTGGCATGAATCCGATAGGTGTTTCAACAGCATTGTCTTTTCCGTCACAACGGTCGAAAATCCAAGCGAGAACGCGTGAGTTATCACCGTATCCTGGCCACATGAATCCACCTGGAAGTTCAGCGTTGTTTTCGTCCTTGCGGAACCAGTTTACGTAGAAGATTTTTGGTAACAAATCTTTATCTTTTGCAGCGTTACCTACATCAATCCAGTGCTGGAAGTAGTCACCCATGTTGTATCCACAGAATGGGAGGATAGCGAATGGGTCACGGCGGATCTTACCAACTTCGTCTGCGTTGATTGTAGAAGCAG
>JAKSTQ010000024.1 GCA_024402475.1 Treponema sp.
TCTCCCGGACTTGAACCGATCCCTCCAGTCACAAACCTCCTGTTTGTTCCTTCCGGGCGCCTGCGGTCGCTGACGGCCACCTCCTGTGGCCTTTTCGCCAAAACGCTGCGAGTCTCGCGTTTTTGGCGCGCTCCCTCCGGTACTCGGTTCAAAACTGGTTTTAATAACAGTAACTGTTGGAATGACTAAAATTGATAATATTATTATAGCCATCTCCCGGACTTGAACCGAGTACCTGCTCGTTACGAGGGAGCTGCTCTACCAGGTGAGCTAAGATGGCGGGTGTACTGATTAAAGGACGTGAATTTTGTTGTCGACCAGGCGCTTCATGTCGGTGATGTTGTTCACCATGATGTAGTTGTCGTAAACTTCGATCTTGCGCTTTTCAACGAACTTGTTGATTTCATCACGGGTAATTTCTGGAGTAAGACCAGTCCAGTGAGCAACATCAGCAATAGTAACATTGAATCTGCGTGAACGTTCGTTAGGGTTTGCAACAGGATTCATTTCATCGAACATGAGGAATACATCAGCAATGCGTGCCTGAAGATCTTTAATTGTAAGAATGCGTAAACGGCGTTTCTGGTCGTAAATGCGCTTACAGAAAAGTTTAAGAAGAATCAATGCAAGCTGAGGATTTCCGGTAATTAAAAGTTCAAAGTTTTCTTTATTGAATTCAAGACATTCAACATTGCCGATAGCCATACAGGTAGCAGAGCGGGGAGAGTTGTCAAGAATTGCCATTTCACCAAAGAATTCACCAGGCTTTAAGATGTCCAGGTTTTTCTTTGAGCCGTTTACACATTTAACAAGCTGAACGGTTCCAGACTGAATGAGGTAAAAACTGTTGCCAGGTTCAAATTCACTGATGATAACCTGACCAGGTTCATATTTTTTAGCAAAGCGCTGGAATGCAGGAAGAGAGAACTGAGCGAGAGCGCCTTCAGAAGAAGCAGTCTGAGTTTCAGGACCACGGCGGGCAGCAAGTTTATCAGCTCTTAATTTTGCATCAGCATAAAGTTTTGCAACAGAGTCCTTGTCTGGAGCAGTAGGATAGCTGGTAAGATATTTGATACAAACATCACAGCAGGAACGATACTGTTCATCTTTATAGAAACTTTTTGCAACATCCATCATGCCGGCACTAAAGTTTGTATCAGTTTTATTCTGAAGAATGCTTTCTGTTTTTTTGTGAATCTGACGAAGCTGACCAGAGAATACTTTAAGCATCTTTAAAATAACAGCTTTGTTGCTGCTGAAAATCTGTTCAAATTCCTGGACAGTCATGCTGACAGCGAGAGTTTCTGCAAGAACAGTAGCAGTCTCTTCTCGTGGAAAGTGACCAAGGGCAGATTTTACGCCAAAAAATTCACCGTTTTTAACCTGTTCCGTGACAGGAGAACCTGATTCGATGTCTGTTGAAGTAAGAACAACGAGGCCTTTCTGGAGAATGTAAATTCTTTCGTCTGTGTCACCTGCAAAGTAGATGATAGATCCTTTTGCGTACTGGACTGCTTTTGGCATAAACTATTCCTTTTTTGAATAAAATTCACAAATTAATGCAACAATTTTCTATCTATTATATCATAATTCCTTAAAATATGCTATTATTATTTTTATGGTAGATTTACATACACATTCTACGGCTTCAGATGGAATTCGTTCTCCAAAAGAGCTGGTTATGCATGCAAAAGAACATGGAATATCAGTTCTTGCTTTAACAGATCATGATACGATAGATGGACTTGAAGAAGCAGGACTTGCAGCGCAGGAATGTGGCATTACCTTTGTTCCGGGAGTGGAATTGAATATTAACTGGCCAACAGGTGAATTCCATCTTCTGGGACTTGGACTAAAATCACCATCTCAGGATTTTCTTGATATTCTGCAGGGACTGAAAGTTGACCGAAAGCGCCGTAATCTTGCAATGATTCAGAAGATGAAGGACGCAGGATTTGATGCAGATTTGAATGAACTTGAATCAATGTTCAGCACAAACTGTCTGGGACGTCCCCATTTTGCAGCATACATGGTAGAAAAAAAAGTCGTAAAAACAAGACAGCAGGCATTTGATAAATATCTTGGAAAAAACTGTTTGTGGTATGTTGAACGAACAGGTGCAGATCTTGATAAAGCAATTGCAGCAATAAAAAATTCAGGCGGCATTCCAGTAATGGCACATCCACTTTCGATTTATGTAAGCTGGGGAAAAATCCGCGGAGTGCTGGAAGAATTAAAGGCACGTGGAATAGAAGGGCTGGAAGGCTGGCATCCGGGCGCTCGCGTTGGCGAATGTAAAAGGCTTGATGAACTTGGCCGCGAACTGGGATTTTTCATCACAGCAGGAAGCGATTACCATGGGGAATCAGTTCGTGCAGACAGAAAAATCGGTCGTACATGCGGTCAGATTAAAATAGAAGATAAATTTTATTACGAAGAACTTCTTCCACGACTGAAATAAATTCTTTTCATAAATTCTAAAAAAATCATGTATATTTAACTCAAAAATTTGTATCTATACCAGGAGGCATAGAATGCAAATTTTTAGTTTCAGTCCATTTGGATATGAAGGTTCCCTTGTTACAGTAGAAGTAGATCTGCGCCGTGGAATTCCTGCAGTGGATATTGTAGGACTTGCAGACGGAGCAGTAAAAGAAAGCCGTGAACGAATGCGAAGTGCAATCAGAAACTGCGGTTTTGAATTTCCGCTTGAACGGGTACTAATAAGTCTTTCGCCGGCGGATTTAAAAAAAGAAGGCGCAGGCTTTGATCTTGCGGTAGCGCTTGGAGTGCTTTATGCAAGTGAAGGAGCGGCCGGGCGATTTAACAGTCAGGTTCTTGAAACAGAAGATATTCTTATTATGGGAGAACTTGAACTGTGCGGAAATGTAAGGGCAGTTCGTGGAATTCATGCGGCAGTGACAACCGCAGCTGCAAGCGGAATCAGTTATTGTATTGTTCCGGCGGCAAATGCAACAGAAGCCCGCGAAGTAAACGGCGTTAAAGTTTTTGGTGCAGAAAATTTAAGTCAGGCATTTGACGCTTTGCAGAATAAAGATCTTTTCACTTCTAAAAACAGTCTTGGGCAGCAGCAGCCTGACAGTGAAGAATACGAAGTAATTGAAGGCGTCGAGTTTGAAAAAGAAATTCCGGGAATGGAATACACAGACGTTTCCAATCAGCTGGAACTGATTCGTGGCCTGCAAATCGCGGCAGCAGGCGGCCATAACCTTATGGCCTTTGGCCCTCCGGGCTGCGGGAAAACGCTGAGTCTCCAGCGTTTTCCCGGCCTGCTGCCGCTTTTAACGGTAGAAGAAGCCCAGCCTGTTACCAGAATTTATTCGCTGGCGGGAATGCTTAAGTTAAGGGATTCTTTGGTAAGAACGCCTCCTTTCAGGATGCCGCATCAGACCGCTTCCATAGAAGGAATCTGCGGCGGTGGACCGAACTGCAGACCGGGAGAAATTTCTCTTGCTCATAACGGAGTTCTTTTTCTTGACGAAGCGGCTGAGTTTAAAACATCCGTATTGCAGATGCTTAGAGTTCCAATCGAAAGCGGCAGTATTACTTTAAGCCGTGCAGGCCGAAGTACTGTATATCCTGCACGTTTTCAGCTTTTGCTTGCAACAAATCCATGTCCCTGCGGGAATTATGGCAGTGACAGTAAACTCTGTCTTTGCAGTGCCCGGGCTGTAGAAAATTACTGGAATAAATTTTCAGGTCCTTTACTGGACAGAATCGATATCCGCGTAAACGTAAGTCTTCCTTGCAGCCAGGAAACAGATGATTCAACTCCCCAAAAAATCTCAACAACTCAGCTGCGTATTCCCATTGCCCGCGCTGTTAACATTCAGCGTAAACGACAGGGCATCAAAAACGCTCAGCTTGATCCTCAGGCAATAAGCAGATTCTGCATTACAGAAAAAGAGGCTCAGGAATACCTTGACGAACAGGCGGCAAAAAATGATTTTAGTCCCCGTGCAGTTGCTTCCTGCTTAAAGCTTGGCCGTACAATTGCAGACATGGAACAAAGCCGCCTTATCGGAATTGAACATATCCGTGAAGCTGTTTTTTACAGAAAACTTGAAGGCGGTATTGCTTGAAACCGCTTTTTGGATATACTAACTTTGTGAACATTCAGGCTGATACTTTTAAAGATAAAGATCCTCAATATGTATTAAAAAAGGTTTTCGGTTACGACGATTTCCGCATGAATCAGAAGCAGATTATCGAAAGCGTTCTTGCAAAAAAAGATACTCTGTGCATTATGCCTACTGGCGGCGGTAAATCTTTGTGCTATCAGATTCCTGCTTTAATAATGAGCGGTGTGACGGTTGTCGTAAGTCCTTTAATTTCGCTTATGCAGGATCAGGTTGCTGCCCTTGTCCATATTGGTGTTCCATGTGTATTTTTGAACAGCGCTCTTGACTGGGAAGAATATCAGTCAAATGTTGAAGATATCAAAGCCGGTCTGATCAAACTTATTTATGTTTCTCCTGAAGGTCTTGCTTCTTCTAAAATCCGTGAACTTTTGAGCGAGGTCGAAGTTAGTCTTGTTACGATTGACGAAGCTCATTGTGTAAGCCAGTGGGGGCATGACTTTAGGCCTGACTATCTTGATATCTGTTATGTAAGACGACTTTTCCCTAAAGCTGTAATGCTTGCACTGACTGCTACCGCTACAGAAGCTGTTCGCAAAGATATTGCAAAAAATCTTGAGCTTAAAAAGCCTGCGGTTTTCATTTCAAGTTTTAACCGTCCTAACATTGTGCTTCAGGTTCAGCCTAAGCGCGATGGTCCAAAACAGGTTTATGATTTTCTTAAAGCTCATTCCGGGCAAAGTGGAATTATTTACTGTAATTCCCGCCGGCAGGTTGATGAACTTTACAGAATGCTTGATGGTTCTGGTTTTTCTGTTCTTCCTTATCACGCAGGGCTTACTGATGAAGTTCGTGCTGAGAATCAGAAAAAATTCGTTTCTGATAAGGTTGCGATTATGGTAGCCACGGTCGCTTTTGGAATGGGAATTAATAAAGCCAATGTTCGCTTTGTTATTAACTTTGATCTTCCAAAATCTCTTGAAGAATATTATCAGGAAATCGGGCGTGCCGGTCGTGATGGTGAACCGTCTGTTGCCCTTATGCTTTTTGGAATGGGTGATATTCATAAAATCCGTTTTTTACTTGAACAGTCTGAAGATAAGAATAACGGTGAACAGCTTTTGCAGTCCATTATTAAGTATGCTACAGCCCGAACCTGCCGCAGAAAAATTCTTCTTGGTTATTTTGGAGAAGAATATGACGGCAGTGTTTCTCCTGAGTGCTGCTGTGATGCCTGTACCCGCAGCGTCAGTATGGATAGTGTTGATGTTACGATTCCTGTTCAGAAATTCTTGAGCTGCATGATCCGTACCGGGGAACGCTTTGGTGCTAATTATGTAATTGATGTTCTTCTTGGCAGTCGTGACAAGCGTATTCGTGATAACAATCATAATATGCTTAGTACCTGGGGAATCGGTTGTGAGCTTTGTAAGGATGACTGGTTCAATCTTGTGGAGCAGCTTCTGGAACAGCGTTTTATCCGCAAAGAAGGGGACTATGGTGTATTAAAACTTGCTTCCCGTGCCCATGAAGTTCTTGCTACCCGCGAAAAAATCTTCATGAATATTGAGCTGACCGGTCCCCATGAAGAAGGTTCGTCCTTAATGCTTAAAAAACCGGTTTTACATAAAAAGGGCAGCAGGAAGTCTGTTAAAAAAACTTACCGCTGAATCCTCTGAAATTTTGCTCTGCGAATTTTGTCTGTTACACTTGACAATTTTGCGTGAATTTTATATTCTTTATGAACTTGATTGTAAATTAATAAGGTAGGTGAAATATATGTCTAGATCTTGTGATGTTTGCGGTAAATCTCCGATGTACGGAAATAAAGTTAGTAAGACTTATAATCATACTCATCGCACATGGCGCCCTAACTTGCTTAAAGTAAAGACTGAAATCGGTGGAAGAACTCTTACTCTTAACTGTTGTGCTCGTTGTCTTCGCAGCGGCTTCGTTGAAAAGAAAGTTCGCGTTCCAAAAGAACCTGTTCAGACTGCAGCAAACTAATTAACGGCAATGCCGATCGTAATCCTGCTTCTTTGTAAGCAGGATTTTTTTTTACCTTTTGGAATTTTATTGTGTAACAAGAGTTAACTGATCGTAGCCTGGTTCAACGTTTTTAAGGCCCGGGAAATCCTTAAGATTTTTGCTGATATATTCCTGGATTTCTTTGTGGCTGTGATCGTGTGTCATATGGGTAAAAAGGGTATGTTCCGGCTTGATTTTTGCCGCACATTCCATTGCTTCAAGAAAAGAAAAATGTGTAGAATGGCTTCTTTCCCTTAAACCGTCAATGATACAGTGATCGAGAGTTCCGCAGTTTTCTTTTATAATGTTTATTGATTTGTCACTTATGTAATTGCAGTCTGTGAGATATGCAATGGAATGACGCTGCTGAATGTCATCCTGGGTATAAATAAGATATCCGTTGGCGGGAAGTTTGCCGTGTTTCATTGGAATCGGAATTACTTTTATGTTTCCGATTTTAATGGGATTTTCTGCATTGAATTTTTCTGTTGTCCACAGATCGATTCTCGGTTTTCCGCCTCCAACCTGCGTTCGTTTAAAAATGTAATCAAAGTGTGTTCTTATGATTTTTGCTGTATGAGGATTCGCAAAAACCTTGATTCCATCTGTATGTCTTTTAAAAATTCTGTCAAAAACCGAAGGATCTTTTTCTATAATTCCATCGTGTTTTGTGCTCGAAAAAATTCTTACATCATCAAGGCCGTTCATGTGGTCGGCGTGATCGTGGGTGAACAATACTGCATCAAGTTTTTTAATCTGCTGACGAATTGCCTGCATACGGAATTCCGGGCCTGTATCTATTACAATGTTTGTGTTCCCGTCTGTAATAAAGGCACTTGCTCTTAATCGCTGGTTCTTTGAATCCCGTGATCTGCATACTTTACAGTTGCAGCCGATTACAGGGATTCCGTGGCTCGTGCCTGTTCCCATGAGTGTTATTGAAAGCTTATTCATCATTTTCCGTATGTTTTTTCTATATCAAGAATTTTATCACGAACTGCTGCAGCCTTTTCGTATTCAAGACAGTCTGCGTATTGTTCCATCTGTTTTGTAAGTGCTGCAATAAATTTTTTTCTTTGTGCCGGAACAAAAAGATTCATCGTTTTTTGAAGAACATCTACTTCAACTTCGACTGTATCTTTTGCTTCTGTCTTTTCATGTTCGAGAATATCTTCAACTGCCTTTGCAATTGTTTTTGGTGTAATTCCGTGTTCCTTGTTGTAGGCTTCCTGAATGGATCTGCGGCGGGCTGTTTCTGTGATTGCTTCTTCCATTGCCTGACTTTTACGGTCGGCGTACATTACAACTTTGCCTTCTGAGTTGCGGGCTGCTCGTCCGATAATCTGAATCAAACTTGTTGTAGAACGCAAAAATCCGATCTTGTCTGCATCAAGAAGTGCAATGAATGAAACTTCCGGTAAGTCGATTCCTTCTCGCAAGAGGTTGATTCCGATGAGGACATCTATTTCTCCTGAGCGCAGGCTTTTCAATATTTCGACGCGTTCAAAGGTGTCAATTTCGCTGTGGATATATTTTACTTTAAGGTCAAGTCCCAGAAGATAATCTGTAAGGTCTTCTGCCATTTTTTTTGTTAAGGTCAGAATCAGCGAGCGTTCATGGCGCTCAATTCGTTCTTTAACCTCGCGGTAAATGTCTTCCATCTGACCTTCAGAAGGGCGCACTTCTACTATCGGATCCAGAAGTCCTGTAGGGCGGATGATCTGTTCAACTACAAGGCTGCTTTTTTCAAGTTCTTCTTTTCTTGGTGTTGCGGTAACATAAATTACCTGATTCATCTTTTTTGAGAACTCATCAAATTTTAATGGTCTGTTATCAAGTGCGCTGGGAAGGCGGAATCCAAAATCTATAAGATTCTGTTTGCGGCTTCTGTCTCCTTCGTACATTGCTCCGACTTGCGGTACTGTAACATGTGCTTCATCTATCATGCACAGAAAGTCATCCGGAAAGTAGTGAAGGAGTGTTGTTGGTGGAACGCCCGGAGCACGGTTTGCAATTGGTGCTGAATAATTTTCAATTCCGGAACAGTATCCCATTTCTTTCATCATTTCGATGTCGTATGTCGTTTTGGTTTTAAGGCGTTCTGCTTCGAGAATTTTCCCCTGACCGCGAAGCACTTCAAGGCGGTCGTCAAGTTCTGCCTGAATTCTGTCGCATGCCTGATACAGCATGTCCTGTGGAACGACAAAGTGTTTTGACGGATAGATAACAGTCTCCTGAAGGTCTTCCTGTGTTGCTCCTGTAATTGCGTTAAAGCGTTTGATTTTTACTACCTGATCCCAGTCAAGTTCGATTCTGTAGGCTTCGTCTGTTTCCATGTACGGCGGAAAAATATCCATTACATCGCCTTTGATCCTGAATGTTCCCCGTTCAAGTACTATGTCATTCCTATGGTACTGCAATGATACAAGCTGTTTTGCAAGGTCGCTAAAGTCAAGTGAATCGCCGCATTCTATATGTATGCGCATGTCCTTGTAAAGTTCAGGCATACCAAGACCATAGATGCAGGAAACTGTTGCAATTACGATAACGTCACGGCGTTCCATAAGGCTGTAAGTTGCCTTAAGTCGCAGGCGGTCAATTTCATCATTTACTGAAGAATCTTTTTCGATGTAAAGATCCCGGGCTGGAATGTATGCTTCTGGCTGATAATAGTCGTAATAAGAAACAAAATATTCAACGGCGTTTTCAGGAAAGAAGTTTTTGAATTCCTTGTAAAGCTGTGCAGAAAGAGTTTTGTTGTGACTGATTATCAATGTTGGCCGCTGAATCTTTTCAATGATTTTTGCCATTGTAAAAGTTTTTCCGGAACCTGTGATACCTTTTAATGTCTGGAACTTATTCCCGGCTAAAAAACCGTCTGCAAGTTTCTGGATTGCCTGGGGCTGGTCGCCCGATGGTTCAAATGGTGAATGTACAACAAATTTTTTCACAAGGCGACTCCTTAAGTAAAATTATTTTAACGGCTGTTATTCTGTGGTTCTTCAAGTTTTACAGGGAACTGCAGGTTTTTGCCGTTACGTCTTACAGTAACTGTAACCGTTTCTCCAGGGCGTTTGTCTTCAAGTAAAGAAAAATAATCTGCAAGAGAAGCAACTTTGTCTTTGTTGATTGCGATGATTATGTCTCCGCCAAGATAGATTGTGCGGGGATTTCTTGTTCCGTAGCGGACCGGCTGTGTTCCTGCCTTAATGCCTGCTTTTTCTGCGTTTCCGTTTTGAGTAATCTGTGAAACAAGTACGCCGTAATTAATATCAAGGCGTGCGTAATTTGCAATTGCGTTATTGAGCTGAACAAGATTTGCCTGAATGATTCCGCGGCGTACTTTCCCATATTCCAGAAGATCGTTAACAACGCGTGCTGCTGTGCTTGCCGGAACTGCAAATCCTACGCCGGCTGAGTTTCCGCTGGAAGAATAAATCATTGTGTTGATGCCGATCATTCTTCCGTTGGAGTCGAGCAGCGGGCCTCCTGAGTTTCCTGGGTTAATCGAAGCATCTGTCTGAATCATATTGCGGATGATTGTATTGTTTGAGTTTTGAATCGGGCGTCCAAGTCCAGAAACGATTCCTGTTGTCATTGTGCGTTCAAGACCAAAAGGGTTTCCGATTGCGATAACTTTCTGTCCGACCTTAAGGTTGTCAGAGTCACCGAATGAAATTGTTTTCAATACAGTTCCTGCAGGCGGAGTAAATTTCAAGACTGCGATATCACTTTCAATATCGGTGCCTACAACAAATCCTTCGTACTGTGTTCCGTCGCTCAGGGAAATATAAATCTTTGATGCGCCGTTAATTACATGAACATTTGTTACTACATATCCGCGGGAATCAATGATTGACCCTGAGCCGGATCCGCCGTTTTCTACAACCGGTTCAAGAAACCAGTTGACGCCTGTAACCTGTGTGTTGATGTTGACTACGCTTTCGTTACAAAGATCGTAAACGCTGATATTCTGAAGTTCGTCATAACTGTATTTTAAATCGCCGCTTTTTACTTCTATAGGAATTGCGGAACTTTCTTCTGCTGGTACGAGTTCTGACATGCTGCTGTCAGAATTCTGTTCCTGTGTTCCCTGTTCCTGAATGTTCTGTTCATTGGAAGGCTTTGCAGTTTTTTTATTTATAGTAATAAAAACAATTGATGTAAGTAAAATTGCCGATGCCGCAGAAATAACTGCAGTTCGGATCATATGATTTTTTGAGTATAATTTCATTGTGTTATTTTATGCTTTTATTGGAATTGTGTCTATTTACCGGATAACTTTGAATTGTTCAGGTAATAGAACTGTTTCCGGTCACTTTCGACCTCAATCATGTATTTGCGGATATTGACTTTTTCATTGTCTGAATAAGTCTTGAACTGAAGAATGTAAATTCCCGGCATGAGATTCTTTATTTCAATCGGTGTCTGTCCCTGATAGTTTGAATTAAGATAAACTTCTGAGCCTGCAGTTTCTGTACTGATTGAAATGCAGCCTTTGTTCTGATTGTAGGATTCAAGGCGTTCAGGTTTGAGTACTGCATCCTGAACATAAACGTCTTCTTTTTCTACAGGCTTTTTAGGTTCCGTCGGATTTTCTGTCCATTTAAAAGAAGCACATCCGGATAGAATTAAAAGAACCAGAATCTGTAATACAAAAAGCTTTTTCATAAAAATAATTTTACCACGAAAGCCGCATATTATGAAGTGGATAGTGTCGAAAAATAATTTATTCTCTTGACAGTTATGCACGGTTAGAATAAGAATCTTAATTATGAAAACATATATTAACAGCGACTGGCAGTTCGTAGAAGAATTTGACAAAAAACTTTTACAGCCGGCATTGAAAAAATCAGATTTAAAAAGTTCCAGGGTTGTTTCTATTCCCCATACAGTGGCAGAAACCCCTTTTAATTATTTTGATGATAAACTTTATCAGAAGGTAAGCGGTTACCGTAAAACCTTTAAGACTGCTGCTTCGTGGAAAAACAGCAGAATCTTTGTAACTTTTGAAGGCGCTGCTCAGGAATCAACTGTTTATTTCAACGGTAAACAGCTGGGCGTTCATTCCTGCGGCTATACTGCATTCACTTATGAATTGACTGACCTTCTTTCTCCTGCAGGAAAAGAGAATGTGCTTGCAGTCAAACTTGATTCCAGGGAATCCCTTGATATTCCTCCTTTTGGATTCGTAATTGACTATATGACTTATGGCGGTATTTACCGTGATGTTTATATAGAAGAAAAACCTCAGGATTTCATTAAGGATGTGTTCGTTCATTCAAAAGAAAAAAAGCTTCTTATTGAAGTTACTGCTGACAAAAAGATGAAGCCGGGTGCTAAGGTCAATGCCGGTCTTGTCTGCGGAAAAAATCTTTACAATGCTCAGGTTGAATTCCCTCAGGCAAAAACTGATAAAGTGACTCTTGAACTTACTGCTGATAAATGCGAATTATGGTCTCCGGAAAAACCTGTTCTTTATAATGTTGAAGTTATTCTCAGCGACGAAAAAGGTAAGGCTCTTGATAAGAAAGCTGTAAAATTCGGTTTCAGGGATATTGAATTCAAGGCTGACGGTTTTTATCTTAACGGCAAAAAATATCGTATCCGTGGTCTTGACCGTCATCAGTCCTATGCTTACCTCGGATATGCTCTTCCTGCAAGTGCCCAGATTTTTGACGCAAAAGTCCTTAAATATGAACTTGGCCTTAACGCCGTTCGTACTTCTCATTATCCTCAGTCCCAGGATTTTATCAATGCCTGTGATGAACTTGGACTTCTGGTTTTTACAGAAATTCCTGGCTGGCAGCATATCGGTAGCAGTAACAAGTGGCGTAACCAGGCTGTCCGTAATGTAGAAGAAATGGTTTTGCAGTACCGCAATCATCCTTCTATCATTCTCTGGGGCGTTCGTATCAATGAATCTCCTGATGACGATGAACTTTATGAGCGTACAAATCAGGCTGCCCATGCGTTAGATCCAAGTCGTCCTACAGGCGGCGTCCGATGCATTAAAAAAAGCAGTCTGCTTGAAGATGTCTATACTTACAATGACTTTGTTCATAATGGAATCCGTCCCGGCTGCGAACCTAAAAAGGCTGTTACTTCCGATATGAGCAAAGGCTATCTCATAAGTGAATATAACGGTCATATGTATCCTGTAAAAATTTTTGATGATGAAATTCAGCGTACAAATCATGCAATCCGTCACGCAACCGTAATTGATGCTGTTGCAGGAAAACCTGATATTGCAGGTTCCTTTGGCTGGTGTGCCTTTGACTATAATACTCACGAAGATTTTGGTTCCGGTGACCGTATCTGCTATCATGGTGTAATGGATATGTTCCGTAACCCTAAACTTGCTGCCAGCGTTTATCAGTCACAGCAGGAAGAAATTCCGGTACTTGAAGTATCAAGTTCAATGGATGTAGGTGAACATCCTGCATGTGTCCGTGGTGAAAACTGGATTTTTACCAATGCTGACAGCGTTAAAATGTATTTCAGGGATATTTTTATCTGTGAATATACTGCTTCTCAGTCTCCATTTAAAAACCTAAAGCATGGACCGATTTTAATCGATGATTATATTGGAGAACGTTTAATCAAAGAAGAACATGTAAGTAAGTCAGTCAGTGATGATATTAAATGTCTTCTTAATTTTGTTGCCATTAACGGTCAGGCCGGATATCCTGCAAAACAGCTTTGTGCTGCGTTGAGACTTTTATTTAAGGGATATACCTTTAATAAAATCCGAAAGTTTTATGATTCTTATGTCGGAAACTGGGGTGGAGAAGCGTCTGTGTTCAGGTTTGAGGCAATAAAAGACGGTAAAGTTGTAAAAGTTCTGTCTAAAGGACCTGTAAAGTCCTGCAGCCTTGCAGTTGAGGTTTCGTCAAGGGAACTTGATATAAGCCGTTCGTGGGATGCTGCAGTTGTACGAATCAGCATGAGGGATCAGTTTGGAGATGTTCTGCCTTACTGCAATGAGGTTCTGGAGCTTGAAGCCAGCGGTGCGGTACAGGTGGCTGGTCCTTCTGTTACTGCATTACGCGGAGGTTTTTCAGGCTGTTTTGTCCGTACAAATGGGACTAAAGGTAAGGGAACTCTAACTGTTCGTATACAGGATAAGATAGAGAAAATTGACTTTACGGTTAAATAGTTTTCATGTTATAATGGAAAAGTATTATAATCGGAGGATTATCGAATGGCAGATACAATCATTAAACCTTTTTCTAAAAAGGTAGCGTTTTTTTATGCAAATATTTTTGTAGCCCCTGTAGTAAGCTGCATGGTCTGGTTAAGTTACATTAACGTTGTTCCAGGAGAGGCTTTTTTAAAAGCTATAAAAACACCTTTTTTTCTTGCCTGTGTAGCTCTTATAATTGCAGCGCTTGCATATTGTTATATTTCTGTAACAAAGCGTATCAGAACTTATGATGGTTCAGAAGAAAAACTTCATAGAATGAATAAAGCTGCAAAGCGCTATGAATCATTTACATTGATTATGGGCGCTGTAGGTGGATTTATTTATTCTTTCATTTTCAGCATTTCATTTAAGACTGCGGGGGTGGAATTCAGATTCCTTCCTGTGTTTCTTGGTTGTGTGGGATGTAACTATCTTTTTGCGTTGTTCTTCTATATTCTTTTTATGCAGAACTTTGAAAACAACCTGCAGACACTTCCATTCAGATCAGAATACAAATCTCTTCCTCTTACAGTTCGTGCAGTATTTGTTACATTCTTTGGAATTGCAGGTCTTTGCAGCCTTGTAATGAGTCCGCTTACAGTTCCTGCTTTCAGAGAAATTCCTGTTGTTACTTTGTACACACATTATGTAGTTCCAGCTCTTATTGGCGGTGCATTATTCATTGTTTTGTGTACATATCTTTTGAACCGTGCCGTAGCAAAACGTTTGAGTGAAATTGCTTATTTTACAAACTTTATTGCTGACAAAAATTACACAAGCGATAAACTTGTTGTTCACAGCCGTGATGATTACGGTGTTCTTATTAACGACCTTAATGATTTCCATGATACAACCCGTACTCTTCTTAAAGGAATCGAAAACTCAATTGCAATTTCGATTGGTTCTGCAGAAGATCTTTCTGACAATATGCAGGAAACTTCTGCTTCAATGGAACAGATTATGGCAAACATCAATTCGGTTAAGGAACGTGTTGTTAACCAGAGTGCTGGTGTAGAAGAATCTCAGTCAACTGTTGCCAGCATGAACAATCACATTGACCGTCTCCATGAAAATATCGAAGCTCAGAATTCAAGCGTTGCAACATCTTCATCTGCTGTAGAAGAAATGGTTGCTAACATTCGTTCTGTAACAGATATTCTTGCTCACAACTCACAGAACGTAGAAAACTTAAGTCAGGAATCAGAATCTGGCCGCGATAAAATTCATCACTCTGTTGAACTTGCAGATACAATCATTGAAAGTTCTGCAGGTCTTCTTGATGCCAGCCGTATCATTCAGAATATTGCGTCCCAGACAAACCTTCTTGCAATGAACGCTGCAATTGAAGCCGCTCATGCAGGTGAATCAGGAAAAGGATTTGCGGTTGTTGCTGATGAAATCCGTAAACTTGCTGAACAGTCTAACAAGCAGGGTAAAGCAATCACAACTCAGCTTAAAGGCTTGCAGGAAGCTATCAATAACGTTGTAGATAATACAAAAGTTGTTCAGAAACAGTTTGATGTTATTTTTGAGCTTACATCAACAGTTGCCCGCCAGGAAGAAGTTATTAAGAATGCAATGGATGAACAGTCTGCAGGTTCTGCTCAGGTTCTCCAGTCATTGAGTGAAATTAAATCTGCTTCAGAAACTGTACGCGCAAGTGCAGATGAACTTAAAGAAGGCGGTAAACAGATTTCTGATGAAATGGGCATTCTTGCAAATGTTACCCTTGAAATTAACCAGGCAATGCTTGAAATGTCACAGGGTGCAGAAAAGATTGTTGGTGCTGTAGAAAATGTTAATGTTTCTTCTAACCGCAATACACAGGCTCTTAAAGAACTTGAAGTTGATGTTAAATCATTCAAAGTATAATAATTAAAACATACAAACTAAAAGGGCTGTCTTATGACAGCCCTTTATTTTTTTTGTAAAGCGTTTGTGTTGATTACTCAACCATTATCTGTGCGCCGCTTTCACTTACAAAATCATTGAGATTTTTCATGAACCTGTCGCCGTCTTCTTTACTGATTGTAAAAAGATAAGGAGTTTTATTAGAAGTACACAGGTAGCCGTTTTTATAAGGATTAATTTCAATTTTGATTACATCCTGTGCGGCGTTGATTGTAACGATTGTTGAGTTTTCGTGAATATAATCAACTGATTCATCTGCCCAGTCTTTTGCTTCAAGAATTGTTATTGAAGAAATCCATTCATTGATTTTTGCTGAATCCAGTTCAACAGGATTTGTATTGTCTGCATTTTTCCACATTACCTGTGCCATTTCGCCGGTTTTTTCAATTGCCCATTCATTTCCATTTGAATGCTGTATTGCAATTTTGAAAACTTCTGAAATGTTTGTTTTATAAATAACGTAGTCAACAAAATCATTTTTGTTTACAGGAAAGTAGGTATTAAGGTTTGCGGCACAAAGATAGATTTCCTTTTTGCCTTCAAATTTAATGTATGTCTGAGATCCTGTCATTGAAGCTTTTCCAACAAGAAGAACCGGAGCTTTTTTATTTCCTGCAGCAAAAGTAACGCGGACAGGATTTAAAAGACCGTAACGGCTCAAGGTTGCTTCTGAAGTATCTTTAGAAACAGTATCAAGTACACGAATGTTTTTGTAAGCGTTAATCATATTTTTTACGCTGTCTTCTTTAACAGGAAGTTTTTCGTTTCCGATAACCCATTCATCGTTTTCTTTATGCAGGTCAACGCTTTCAGAAATATTTTCAATGCGGATAGAGTCAGGTTCTACTTTTGAAACAATCTTTTTTGCCTTGCCTGAATTACTCAATGCAAGCTGAAGAATATAAATTACGGATAATGCACAGATTGTGCAAAGCAATGCGATTTTCTTTTTACTCATTGTCTGCCTCCTTTTTAGAAACTAATCTTTTATCTTCTGGATTGTACTGATCATGAATTTTCTGTTTGCGCGAAAGCTTCATTCTGTAAACGATAAATCCAATCAGAATGATTACAATGCTTAGTCCAAACTGATTGAGGAATTTAACTGTATCAGCAGACTGTTTGCTTGATATGTTAAGGAAATTTGTTGTGTTGTTTTTTGTTCTCATTGCACAATAGTCGCTTAAGCCGTTTGCGTAGTCAACGAGATTTCTTGTGAATAAAGCCATTTCAGAATAGCAGTCCGGATCAATGAGCATGTCAGAAGTTACCATTCCTGAACTTACAACAATGACTTTGCCGCTCTGTATGCTTTTTTCAAGGTGATTTTTTGAAGCAATCCCGTTACCGCTGTTGTGGGAATTAAAATCAGGAGTAAACGCACTTGAAAATTTTCCTTCCATGAGAACTGCAAGATTTTTTTCTTCCATGAGGGACTGGTCCTGAGGCGGCTGAAGGTATCCGGGGTAAAGAATAATATTATCCGTTAATACCCATGATTTTGGTGAAGATTTTGCAAGAACTGTTGTTTTGGCTTCGTTATTTTCAAGGGCTTTTGAAACATCAATAGAACTTGAATTGTAGAAAATTACATTTGCAAGAAACTGAGTTACAGGATTTTTGCTGTCGAGGTTTTTCTTTGGAACAACTGGTGCCCATAAAAGTTCCTGTTTGCCGTAATCTCTTGTAAGCTGAGAAAAACAGTTCTGGTCAAGAACGATATCCTGATTGATTGTAATTCCGTAAGAAGCAAAAAGTTTTTCAAGACCTGTATCAGGCTTTTGTGCAATGCCCTGTTCCAGTCCCTGTTCTCCGCAGCCTGGTACAAAGTAAAGAATGTTTCCGCCACCCATAAGGAACTGGTCAAGGGCGTAAAGTTCTTTTTCTGTGAACTGTGTGTGAGGATTGTTTACGATAACTGTCTTAAGTGTCGCAGGAATGAATTCGTTTTCTTTAAGATCGATTTCTTCGACTGTGTAGAGATCACTTAAGATTGTGTAGAAGTTTCGTGTTGTGTAATCTGACTGATTGTTCTGTGCATAAGGAGCTGGACGAAGAGGATTTTCGCCGTGACCTGTAATATATCCGATTTCCATTGTATTTGTTAAAAGATATTCAAGTCCGTCGTTCATCAGGTCTTCAAGATTATTGAGGTTTGTGATGGAAGTTCCGAATGGTCCCTGTGCAATTCTTACAGGAAGAATCGTAAAGTTTTTGTGGTTGTCAATTACAAGTCCAAGAGTTGTTGTAGTTTTGTCTGTTTCAATATAAACACCTGGAAGCCCGTATCTGTTTATGGCGTCAGTAACAGCTGCATTGTCCGGGTCGATTACTTTAAGATTGAGTCTGTTGTAATTTTTCTGATTAAGCTCAGCAAACTTTGTTTCAACAAGCGGTTTAAGTTCATTAAAGCCCGGAATGTTGTACGACTTGAGTACTTCAGGGTAGTAAAGAAGAATATCGATTTTTTCATCTTCTTTCATTGCCAGAAGTGAATCAGTTACAGAAACCATGCTGGAAATCATTGTAGTGATTTTGTATTCAAGGTCTGCAGAAGTTTTGATTGAACCGATTGTTTTGATTGTGTCGCCGTAAGTAATTGCAAGTCCCATCCATACAGATTTAAGCGAAAGTTCTGTAGTCTGCGCCTGTTCAACCTGAACGGGACCAAGCCCAAGGTCATGTGCAATTTTAACATTTTCTTCTTTGTCCATATCATAAAAAGTATAAGAAAAGTTTTTGTTTGCACTTGCTTTATATTCAACAAGAAGGTCTTTAAGATACTGAGATACAAAGTTATATGGAGAAGGCAGGTTGTCAGAAAAGAACACTTTAATCGAAAGCGGCTGTTCAATGCTTGCAACAAACTGCCTGCTCATTTTTGTTAACGAAAATGATTTCTGCTGTGTAAGGTCAAAACGTACAAAGCCGCGGATGCTTACAAGGTTAAGCAGAATGATTGCGACTACTAAAAGCGGTCTGTCACTTTTGGGACTTTTAATCCAAGCGGCAATATTTTCAAGAATTTTTTTCATCGCCTTATCTCCTTGATTTTTCCTGTGAAACAACAGTCATCATTAAGAATATTGTTATCAGACTTAAAAAGTAAATCAGATCGCGGCTGTCAATAATTCCGCGTGCAATAGAATTAAAATGTGTTGCAATCGAAAAAAACGAAAATACCTGAAGAACTGTTCCAGGAATAAACATAAAAAACAGATGAACTAAAGTTAAAAGTGCACTGATTCCAAAAGAAGTAAAAAACGAAACAATCTGATTTTTTGTAATCGAAGACGCAAATAATCCGATTGAAGCATAAACAGCACAAAGAATTACTGCACCAAGATATCCGCCGATAACAGGGCCAAAATCAGGTTTGCCAAAAAATAAAAGTGTAATCAGATAAAAAACTGTTGGCAAAAGCATGATGAGACCTGTAATAAAAGCAGTAAGAAATTTTGCAGTTACAACCTGAGCTGTTGTAACAGGAAGTGTTAAAAGAGTTTCGATACTGCCGCTTCTGTTTTCTTCTGCAAATAGTTTCATTGTTAATGCAGGAATAAAAAACATCAGCATGTATGGAAGAATTGTAAAAAAGTTTCTCAATTCAGCACGTTTGTTAGCAAAGAATGTTGTATAAAAAAAGAATCCCATTGCAAGCATGAATAACGCCATGATTCCCCATGACGACCATGTTGTAAAGTGACTTTTTAATTCACGCTTAAGAATTGTCTTAACAGGATTGTAATTTGTTTTAGTATTTGTCATTACCTTCCTCCTTATGAATTGTCCTGGGTCAATTTATGGAATACATCTTCAAGAGAATTTCTTGCAGTTGTCATTTCATATAAAGTCCATTTGTTTTTAAGAATGAGTTTGAAAATTTGATCGCGGATTTCTTTTGTGCCTGCAATCTTAATCTGGATTCCGCAGATTTTCTTTCCTTTGATTGAAAAGTCATCTTCACGCTTTGTGATGCTGGAAACTTCATCAATCGCAGAGAATACTTTTTTTGCATCAGCAAGTGTACAGCCTTCAAGACTGAGATTGACAATTGTTTCACCGCCAAAACTGTTCTGAAGTTTTTCTGTAGGACTGTCAGTTACGATTTTTCCACCGCTGATAATGATTACGCGGTCACACAATGCTTCTACTTCACCGAGAATATGTGTGGAAATAATAACGGTTCGTGTTTTGCCGATTTCCTTAATCAACGAGCGGACCTGTGTAATCTGATTTGGATCAAGGCCGCTTGTAGGTTCATCAAGAATCAGAATTTCAGGATCATTCATCAGAGCATGTGCAAGACCAACGCGCTGTCTGTAACCCCGGGAAAGTTCGCTGATGTTTTTGTGCATGACTTCTTCAAGTCCGCAGGTTTTGCATAAAGCCGGAACTTTCTGCTGCGGGTCAAGACCGTGAATCTGTGCAATGTAACTAAGATAGTCAGCAACAATCATGTCGGAGTAGAGCGGTGCACTTTCGGGCATGTAACCGATTCTGCGTTTAGACTCTACAGATGCATCTTTTATGTCCTGGCCTGCAATTTTAATGGTTCCGGAACTTGCTTCCCAGAATCCTGTTATCATTCTCATTGTTGTAGTTTTTCCAGCGCCGTTAGGTCCAAGTAAACCTACAATCTGGCCTGCAGGAATAGAAAAACTGATATCACTTACAGCAGCAAAATTACCGAAGTTTTTTGAAACGTGACTTACTTCAATCATCTGTTCTTCCTTTTTATAATAAAAATAAGGCTATCAAAAAAACTGATAGCCTTTGATATTTACATTCGTTAAATCTTTATTGAGCGCTTTTCTTTTTTCAGAATACGCTGAACTGCGAATTTTCCCATTACCATTGCTCCAGGAAGTCCGCCGCCAATCAAAAGCCACTGACTTGCAATAAAGACATTGTTCACGCCTTTTAATACACCCGGAACAGCCATCGCATTCATACTTCCATGAGTCTGCAGGAATGTCATGAATACACCGCGGTAGGCATTACAGTATCGGTTGTAAGTAACCGGTGTCCATGTGTTAAGTAAAGTAAGTTTACCTTCCATGAACGGGAATCGCTCAATGATTGCCTTTTCTACATCTTTTGCAACCCGGTCTTTTTCGGCATCGTAAGCGGCTTTGTCTGTATTATATAATTTTTCCCACCACAGGTATTCGCTTTCCGGTTCAAGTAATTTAACCTGCAAAAGATTTTTACCGTCTGGAAGGGTAGTTTTTTCAAAAGTATAGTTTTTAAGGTTCATTCTTGTAACTGGTCTGCCACAAAGGTCAAATGGTTTGCAGTCAAAGAACATGCGGCCTTTAACTTCATCAGTCATACCGTCATAGCTGTAAGCAGCCTGGAATGAACTGATAAGCGGATTATGTTCAGGATCTTCATAAGCCTTCTTTAAAAGAGGAGGCATGTATTTATAATCCATTAATTTTTCAAATGCAAAGTGAGGGTCAGTTGTACAGATTACATAATCTGCATCAACTTTTGTTCCGTCGCTAAGGATGATTCCAGATGAATGACCGTTTTCAATGCAGATTTCGCTGACATCCTGGTTAAGAAGAATTGTTCCACCAAGGGATTCGTAAATCTTACGCATACGCTGGGCTGCAGCAAATGAACCGCCGAGAGGGATTCCACCGCCGCCGCTTGAAATTGCACCATAAGCATTCATCATGATGTGGGCAAGATATTCTTCAGGTAAATAATCACTGAAAATCTTTTTGATAAGAGGATGCTTGAATCTTGCACCAAGTTCCTTGAGAGTGACTTTACCGTATTTATTGATGACTGGAACCATTTTAATCATTTTTAATCCAAGGTCAGTCCAGTCAAAAAGATTCATCATGTCTGTCGGTTTCTTTGCAGGAACCTGCAGGCATTCCGCATATTTTACATGCTTAAAAAATTTCTTGATTTCTTTTTTGTCTTCAGGACTTAAGGCAATCATGTCAGCTTCGGCACGCTTAAGGTCACGCCACAGATACAAAGACTGCCCGTTAAGTTCTGATTTGTAGAAATAATCATGCTGGTGAACCTGGACTCCTTCAGGAATGAATCCAAGTTCCTTCCACATAGGGTAAATATCATAACCTTCTTTGGCGCCTGTCATCCAGCAGATACAGTTATCGATGTAATGCTTTTCGCGCATCCAGCCGGTACATTCACCGCCTGCAACTGAATGTTTTTCGTAAATTACAGAATCAAACCCGCATTTCTGGGCGTAGATTCCTGCTGACATTCCGGCAATACCGCCGCCGACGATTACAATTTTTTTACCCATAAGATTCTCTCCCGTTTATTATTTCTTTTTACCAAAAAGACGCAGAAGTTTAAGGAAGATGTTGATAAAGTCGAGGTAAAGTTCAAGTGCACCGATGATTGCAAATTTCTTGAAGTTCTGTGAACCGTCATCGTAAATTGCAATCTGTCTGAGTTTCTGTGTGTCGTAAGCAGTAAGTCCAACAAAGATTGCAACGCCTACAACGCTGTAAATCCATTCAAGCATTGAAGACTTAAGGAAGAAGTTTACAATACCAACAATGATAAGACCAAAAAGTGCCATCATAAGGTAGCGGCCTGCAGAATTCAGGTTTGTTTTTGTAAACATTCCGTAAATTGTCATTGCAAGGAACATTCCTGCAGAAATAAAGAATACTGTTACAATTGAACCAAGCTGATATACAAGGAAGATAGAAGAAAGTGTCATTCCGTTAATGATTGAGTAAAGAACGAACATCAACCCAGCCACAAATGGAGAAAGCTTTCTTACAAGAAGAGAAAGAATCATTACGATAGCAAGTTCAGCAATGATAAGACCCATAAAAGTGTATTTAGAAGCAAATACAAATCTGAGTACTTCTGGAACTGTAACTGTAACTAAAGCGGCAACTGCAGTAAGTACAAGAGCCACAACCATTCTTGCATAAACGCCAACCATAAAGCGGCGCTGAACTTCAGGTCTAGCCTGATCTAATTTTAAAATTTCACTCATAACTATAATATAATAGTAAAAACAAGTCGTGGTCAATTGAGAAATAGGGTAAGCAGCAGTAAGCTTATTCTTTGTTTATTTCTGCAAAAAGGCTCTGAATGTCAGAATAATCCTGAAGCTGGATATAGTTGAGGATAACCTGACCGAGGTTTGACTGTAAAAGTCCGCGGTGAATGTCTGTGTTCGCTTTTATGTAATCGTAGTTTTTGATTACACGGTCTGTAATGTTGATGTCGGTTTTTCCTTTTTTTGCCATGTCCAGGAGAATTTCGCAGGTTTTTTCTTTTGGGAACGAAGGCTTGTAACTGCGTGCATCGGTAAGAGCAGAAAAAACATCTGCAATGGTAAGAATGCGTTCCTGCTTGCCAAGGTATTCTCCTGTAAGTCCTCTTGGATATCCAAGACCGTCAAGATATTCGTGGTGGTGCGAAGCAATGTCAGCAATCTTGTCAGAAACGATTCCACGGTAAATATTGTCCCCCTGAAGTACATGGGAACGCATTTCTTCCATCTGGACATCATTCAATTTACCCGGCATTTCAAGAATTGCCTGGTGAATGCCTGTTTTGCCAAGATCGTGAATCAATGCTGCCGTGAACAGTTCATCGATTTCAACTTCGTCAAGATTTTCGTTTTCTGCAATATCAGTTGCAAGAAAAGCAGTACTGATGATATGAGTTACAGTTGATGTGCTTCTGAAGTCGATCGTGTACAAAAGCATTTTAAGCAGCATAAAAGTGTCATCATAACTGTATTCAGTTTCCATACACATATCATCAAGTTTTGTTATGTAACTTCCGTCTGTGATGTTGTGTGTAAAATTGAGAACCAGATTTGCTTCAAGGAAAAGGTCCGGATATTTACTGCCGTAAAGCTGTCTGCAGTATTCGATAGTTGAACCGAGTTTCGCATTGTGATTTTTGTTCTGTGATTTTGAAAGTGAAAGACAGATTCTGGCACAGGTAAAAATCAGGGCGCTGTAATCGTAATATTTTGTACCGGTTTTCCCGGCAGTTTTATAGTCAATATCAAAAAAAAGATATGCCTGAGATGCATCATTAAGGGGACTCATGTGCTTAAGGTAAAGGTATGAGTAAAGGAATGGTTTTGAAAGCTTGTCTGAAATCAGTTCTTCAGTTCCAAAAATCTTAAAGTCCTTGTTATATGCTGCAATGGAAAAGAAGAGTGAAAGCATGAATAAAGTATTGCGGTCAAGTGTTGAATCAAGCTTTGCGTATTCAAATATTTTCATTGCACAGAAGGCTGTTTTTTCGGCAATGTCAATAAAAAGCGGGTCGATGTTTCTTAAGACTCTGCGTTCAAGAATCAGAATCTGCCCGGCCGACAGGAGGTTTTGAGGAATGTATAATTCAGCATCAAGGTCAAGGACTTCATCCTCAACAGGTTCTAGTGTTTCAAGCTCCATAAAATTAAATTATAACATTAAAAATTGAAAATTGCAAAAAATATTTATCAAATATCGCTATCTTTAAATATTCAATTCTGTTAGAATCTCCCGTTATGAAAGATAATACGATGAATATGACAGAAGGAAGTCCGGCAAAACTTCTTCTGCTTTTTTCAGTACCAATGTTAATTGGAAATATTTTTCAACAGCTTTATAGTTTTGCAGATTCAATTATTGTTGGCCAGCTTATCGGCCCTGATGCCCTTGCAGCAATCGGCGCAACTGGTTCTGTAGGATTTTTCTTTTTTGCATTAAGTATCGGTATTGGAACCGGCGGTGGAATTATTACATCCCAGTTTTTCGGTCGTGGTGATACGGCAAAGGTAAAGAACTGCATGGTCAATAATGCTTATATCATGATTGTGCTTCCTGTTTTTGTGGGAGGAATTGCATTCTTCCTTGCAGAACCTGTGCTTCATCTTTTGAGAACTCCTGATAAAATTTTTTCAGATGCATTAACATATTTAAGAATTAACTGTGTGGGAATGCTGTTTGTTTCTTTCTATAATTATGTGTCATCAATGCTTCGTTCCCTGGGAGATTCTAAGACACCGTTATACTTTTTGATTTTTTCGACTTTCCTGAATATCGGGCTGGACTTTCTGT
Organism: Treponema sp.; assembly: GCA_024402475.1. Lineage (GTDB taxonomy): Bacteria > Spirochaetota > Spirochaetia > Treponematales > Treponemataceae > Treponema_D. The sequence goes on from JAKSTQ010000024.1 coordinate 24,303, forward strand.
TCATCAGTGTATTTAAGCTTGGCGTTTTTGGTGCTGGAGTGGCAACAGCAATTTCGCAGCTTTTGTCAGGCGTTCTGTGCATGATGTTTGCGGTAAAGACAAATTCATATTTCAGATTCGAAAAAAATGATTATACTGTGAATCTTCCTGTTATCCGTGATACAGTTAAAATCGGAATGCCTGTTTCCCTGCAGTTTTCGATGATTGCAATTTCGTGCATGGCTTTGCAGTCAGTAGTAAATGATTTTGGTCCGGCAGCAGTTGCTGCTTTTGCCGCTACAGAAAAAATTGAACAGTTCGTGCATCTTCCGTTCCAGACTTTGAGTGCAGCTCTTTCAACTTTCTGCGGACAGAATTACGGGGCTAAAAAACTTGACCGCGTAATTACGGGATATCATAAAAGTGTCCTGATGATGGTGATTTTTGCAACCTTTATAATTCCTGTGATTCAGTTTGCAGGTGGTTTTATTACAAGCCTTTTTGTTACAGATGAACAGGTCATCAACCTTGGCGGTAAGGCTCTTAAGATCACAAGTCTGTTTTATTATTTTCTGGGAATGATTTATATGATCCGCGGAATTTTATATGGAATAGGCGATTCGCTGTTTTCTTTTATAAATGGAATTGTAGAAGTTATCGGCCGAATTTCATTTCCTTTTCTTCTGCCGCTTTTATTCGATTTTGGAGTTTGGGTTATCTGGTGGTCTGCAGCCTTTGTATGGGCAATCGCAGCAATAACGGCATATATGAGATACCGTGTGATAATTAACAAAACTGTCAGTAATTATTCCAAGTCAGAAATGTAATTCTAAACAGAAAATATATACAGTTCAAAAAAAACGGCTGACCGTCAGGTGAATCACTTTTCGGCCAGCCGTTTATGTTTTTAAAACTTAAAGCTTAGAATGGAAGTTCCTTTCCTTCTTTTCGCCAGTCTATGAATTCTGCTGTTGCTGTGAACAGTACATCGCTTGAAGAGTTAAGAGCTGTTTCAACAGAATCCTGGATTACGCTGATGATAAAGCCGACTGCAACAATCTGCATTGAAATGTCATCAGGAATTCCAAGAAGTGAACATGCCATTGGAATCAAAAGCAGAGAACCGCCTGCAACACCAGAAGCACCGCAGGCCCCGAGAGTAGCAATAAAACAAAGCAGGATCGCAGTAGGAATATCTACAGAAATTCCGAGTGTGTTTGCAGCAGTCAAAGACATGATTGTAATTACGCTTGCTGCTCCATCCATATTGATTGTTGCTCCCAGCGGAAGTGAAACTGAATAAGTTTCTTTGTTAAGCCCAAGTTTTTCGCAGAGGTTCATGTTAACAGGAAGGTTAGCTGCAGAACTTCTTGTAAAGAATGCTGTAAGGCCACTTTCCTTAAGACAGCGGAATACAAGCGGATAAGGATTTTTCTTGAGCGCAATTCCAACTACAAGCGGATTTATTATAAGGGCAGTAAAAAGCATTGCTCCAACCAGAAGGAGAATCAGTTTGCCGTAACTTGTAAAAATAGAAAGACCGTTTGTTCTTACTGTATCATAAACAATTCCAAGAATACCAAGTGGCGCAAATCCGATTACAATTCTTACGATTTTTGTAACAGCTTCAGAAAGAATTTTTGCATGTGCCTTAGTGATTTCGCTTCCCTTAAGTTTTTTCAGTGTAATTCCTAAAAGAGAAGCCCAGAAAAGAATTGAAAGATAATTTGCTTCTGAAATTGCTTTAACAGGATTTGTGATGATGCCTTTAAGAAGATTTCCGAGAACTTCGCCGATTCCTTTAGGAGCCGAAATCTGTTCAGTAGTCGAAGTCAATACAATTGTCAAAGGAAAAAGTTTTGCTGCAAAAACTGCAATGATTGCTGCCAGCAAAGTTGTGAGCATGTAAAGAAAAATTACACGGCCAAATTTTGATTTGTCAATCGATGTGGCATTGGCAAGTGAAGACATTACAAGTAAGAAAACAAGAATCGGTGCAATTGCTTTAAGTGCTCCGACAAAAATGTCTCCTAATACAGCAATAAATGGAGCTTGAGGAAGAAAGATTCCAAGCAGCAAACCGATAACAAGTCCAATAAGGATTTTTACAACGAGACTGGTATTTATCCAGATAGAAATAAGTTTATTCATAGTAAAAGTATAACACACAACCATGAAAACACAACAAAAAAGCCCGCTCCATTTTGGAACGGACTTTCCTGCTGTCATATAAACTTTCTTAGAACCAGATGTTATTAGAGAACTGGTTTCATGACGGGTATAGGCTGATAAGCATACCCGTCAAACGCGTTAGTCAAGGCTTTAAGAGAGCAGAATGCGAACGTGCCTTGACGAATGCGTATTGCTGTCATATAAGCTCTCTTAGAACCCAATACTATTAAAGTACAGGCTTCATGACGGGTATAGGCTGACAAGCATACCCGTCAAACGCGTTAGTCAAGGCTTTAAGAGAGCAGAATGCGAACGTGCCTTGACGAATGCGTATCGCTGTCATATATGCTCTCTTAGAACCCAATACTATTAAAGTACAGGCTTCATCGCTGTCATATATGCTCTCAGCTTTCTACCAACAACTTCGATCGGATGGTTTCTGATTTCTGCATTTACAGAAACGAGTTCACCATTGTTTACACAGTTATCTTTGAGTTCAAGACCCTTTCCGATAACGTCTGTGTGAAGTTTAGGCATAAGATCTTTTGCCATCATTGGAGCTGCAACACGAGCAAAGAGGTAACAACCGTATTCTGCTGTATCAGAAATTACTTTGTTCATTTCGTAGAGGCGTTTGCGGTCGATAAGGTTTGCAATAAGTGGAACTTCATGGAGTGATTCATAGTATGCAGATTCTTCTTTAATACCAGCATCAACCATTGTTTCGAATGCAAGTTCACAACCAGCTTTGATCATTGCAACCATGAGGATACCTTTGTCAAAGTATTCCTGTTCGTTGATTGTTTCGTCAGATTCTTTATTTGTTTCGAATGCAAGTTTACCTGTTTCTTCGCGCCATGCAAGAAGGTTAGCATCTTTGTTTGCCCAGTCTTTCATCATTGTGCTTGAGAATTCGCCTGAAATGATGTCATCCATGTGTTTCTGGTAGAGAGGAGCAAGCAAAGCCTTGATTTCTTTAGAAAGAGCATTAGCCTTGATTTTTGCAGGGTTAGAAAGACGGTCCATCATTCCTGTTACGCCGCCCCATTTGAGAGCTTCAGAAATAACGTTCCATCCGTGCATAAGGAATTTTGTTGCATATTCAGGAGAGATTCCTTCTTCAACCATTTTGTCGTAACAAACGATTGTACCAGCCTGGAGCATACCACAAAGAATTGTCTGTTCGCCCATAAGGTCAGATTTAACTTCTGCAACAAAGTCAGATTCAAGAACACCAGCTTTTGAACCACCCATACCTACAGCAAGAGCTTTTGCATAAGCCCATCCTTTTCCTTCCGGGTCGTTTTCTGGGTGAACTGCGATAAGGTCAGGTACACCGAATCCGCGCTGGAATTCGTGCCAAACTTCTGTTCCTGGTCCTTTAGGTGCACACATTACAACTGTGATATCTTTACGGATCTGCATTCCTTCTTCAATCATGTTGAATCCATGTGAATACCAGAGAGCTGAACCTTTCTTCATTTTTTCCATAACTGCTGTGATTACAGGAGTATGCTGCTTGTCTGGAGTAAGGTTACCAACGAGATCAGCATCAGGAATCATTTCGTCGTATGTACCAACTTTGAATCCGTTTTCTGTAGCATTTTTCCATGACTGACGTTTTTCAGCAATTGCTTCTGGACGAAGAGCGTAAGAAACATCGAGACCTGAATCGCGAAGACACATACCCTGGTTAAGACCCTGAGCACCACATCCTACGATTACGATTTTTTTGCCTTTAAGTGCATTTACACCGTCAGCGAATTCTTCTTTAGCCATTGAACGGCAGTGACCAAGCTGCATGCGTGCTTTACGCCATGGAATTGAATTGAAATAATTTTCACCCATTGTTTTGTTACTCCTATATAGAAATAATTATTGTATGAATACTTTAGTTCTGAAAACTATTTAAAGTTTTTCAGTATTATTAAAGTATATTAGAAAGGTTGAAATATTGCAAGGGAATTTCTCTACAATATCAATGTATTTGACTTGTCTCAATTAAAAAGTTATTATAATAGAATATGAATAACGGTATGAAGAAAATAATTCCTGTCATTTTTGTCCTCATTGCTGCAGCCCTTGCTGTTGTTTATTTCAGCCGCAGGACTTTGTCAAATTCAATTAAGGACGATGCTCCTTCACTTGTAACTGCTGACTCACAGGAAAAGAAATCTTCTTCAGACGAAAACAGCGTAACCATCGTAGAAGAAAATACGCCGACTTCGTTCATGCCGCTTAAAGATGATGAAACACTTCTTTCTTCAATGGGAATTGATATCGACGGCGATAAGCTTGATGATGAAATCCTTATCGTAAGAAAACTGTCAGGCCCGAATCTTGTAATCGTAATCGGACTTTATAATCAGGCCCAGAAAATGTATGTCCGTGCCGCAGAAATCAAGACAGAAATTTCTCAGTTCCGTTCATTCTCATATAACGTAATGGATGTTACCGGTGATCACGAAGTAGCGCTTGTTTACCAGGGATTTTTGGAAAACGGAAACTCAGTTCTGCAGATTTTTGATTTCAACCGTTCAGGTGATTCACTCTCATTGAACAGAATCGGTGACTTTAAATCTGACGGTACAATCTTTATTGAACAGTATGCCCGCACAGATACTTATGAACTTAATGAATCCTCAGGAAAAAGTTTCCCGGTCTGGGTATACAGTTCAGATCCAAAAGCAGGGGCGGGAAGTTTGAATCAGCTTCAGACTCAGTATGACTGGAACCCTTCAGCAGGCCGCTATACACAGACAAAACAGATTCTCGTAACAGGCCGTAATCTTGCCGTTAAGGAACTTGCAAAAATTCAGGACGGTACTGTAGAAACATTTGCTGCATACCTTAAAGGACTTTGGGTTCAGTACGGAAACGAAGACCGCCGCCGCCGTTATATTTACATTGATTATGACAACCGCGAAGTTATCTTCCTGGAAAACGACGGACAGGAAGTTTACAACTGGGTTTCAAGCAGCCTTTACCGCAACGGAATTTACATTCAGTCTGCAAACAGTTCTATCGAAAACCTTCACCGCCGTTTTGCAGTAACCCTTACAGATATTGACCGTGTCCGCATTCAGGCTTACGACGATGTCCGCATGCATATTGGTGCAGATAACCTCTGGAATGGTTACTACAAGCGCCTTACAGATTTGAGCGCTTTTACAAAAACAGCTTCAAATACCAAAAAACTTGATGCACTTCAGGAAAGCCTTAATTCCGATTCAGGCTGGTACACAGCAGACGGTGCAGGATTTGTATTCAAGAATGGTGTCTATACTGTAACAACAGAAAATTTTACTGAGAACGGTTCAATGAGTATCTATCAGGTTGATAATACACAGGTAATTCAGTTTTCATCTGCAGACCAGCAGCGTTATCTGGGGGATGTTTATATTATCGATTACAAGCAGATTCCTCGTGTAATCAGATACCGCAACGGCAGAACAAAAACTGTTTACGATGATGAAACATCAACAATAGTTCTTCGTCCTGCCGTATTGATGGCGTCAAGCGTTCAGGAAATCTCAGGAAAAGTTATCACTCTCAATTCAGAAAAGAAATAATTAATCTTTCCCTGATTCCATTTATTCTGTTTTGAAAATATGAATGATCTCTACAAGTTTGTTCGCGTTTGAACTGAGGTCTTCTGCCATTGCCGCAAGTTCTTCGGCGGCACTTGCATTCTGCTGTGTAATTGAATCAAGCTGAACTACAGCATCTGTTACCTGGCTTGCACCTGTATCCTGTTCTTTGCAGGCAAGTGATATTTCATCAATAAGATCGCTGGTCTGTTCAATCTTTGGAAGAACACCATTAATCTTTGTTCCTGCAGTTTCGGATTTTTCAAGAGAGATTCCTGAAAGTTCAACAATATCTTTTGCAGTCTTCTGGCTTCGTTCGGCAAGCTTTCTTACTTCACTTGCAACTACAGCAAAACCTTTTCCTGCTTCACCTGCGCGGGCAGCTTCGATTGCAGCATTAAGTGCAAGAAGATTTGTCTGGTTTGCAATTCCCTGAATCTCCTGAATCTTATGAGTAATTTCCCTTACAGTTTCAACGGCTTCATTTACAACAGTTACAGCTTCCTGACTGTCATTTGAAGTCTGTGTTGCAAGGTTACTTGTTGTGTCAGCATTGCCGGCTGTGTGTTTGATGTTTGCTGCAATCTGTTCAAGAGTTGAACTCATTTCCTGTGTTTCTGCAGCCTGTTCAGATGCTCCGGCAGAAATTGCCTGACTTGAAGTTTTGATCTGTCTGCTTCCCGCAAGAACCTGCTGGGCGTTGTCATCGATTTTAAGGACAATGTCGTAAAGCAGTTCGATAAAGGTATTTGTGTCAGCTGAAAGTTCTGCAAATTCATCATTACCTGTAACCGGCAGACGGTAAGTCAAGTCTGCTTCTCCGCTTGTAAGGTTTTTCATTGCACCCTGAACTTTTCTCAACGGTTTTATGAATCTTCTGAACAGAATTATTCCGATTGCAACCATAAAGGCAACTGTAAGAATAATGATTTCAATGATGAGCGGTGTAAAAATATTTGTCTTGAGAATCTGCGAAACATCAAGGCGTTTACCTAAATAAAGTGTTGTAAGGAATTCGCCTTTTTTGTTTTTAATAGGGAAATATTTTGCGATGTACGGAATGTGATTTATTGTTGTGATCGCAGAATATGATTCACCTTTTTCTGCCATGCGGATTGGTGCAGGGTCAGCAATTTTTGTTCCTTCCATTCCTTCAATGGTAGTTGAAACACGGACTTCACCGTCAAAAATCGTAATGTCACAGCCGGTGTAATTCTGAACTTTTTTGATGAATTCTTTTGATGTAAGAACTTCAATTACTGCAATGGCTCCGACAGGCTTTCCGTTTTTTTCTATAGGAACAAGTGCTGTTCCATAAAGGTTAGAACCGATTTTTTCAAGGTTAAGTGTAGGCTTGCCGGCAAGGGCATCTTTTACAATTTCGGGGTTGCGGACAATTCCATATTTTTCATCTGAAATCTGAACGCCGTTTGTGTTACAGATAATCACTTTGTCTGCACCAAGATATTCAACCGCATCTGCACAGATTTTATTTGCAATTGAAACTGTAAGTTCTGAATCCCTGAGAATGTATTCACATTCGGAACGGGACTGCTTTGCAATCCGGTCTACAGTATCAAGATCTTCGTTTATTTCCCGCAGGAGAATTTCAGATTTCTGAGAAGTGTCTGCTGTAAAATAAGAATTCAGTCCGGAATCAAGTCCCAGAGAAACTGTCGTTGCGATAAGTCCTGCATATACAAGAATAAGTGCTGCCAGAACAATAAGAATGATACGAGCTGCAGAGGTTGTTTTTGTTTTGTTTGCTGATTTCTGTTTTGAAAACCTGTTGATAAACTTTGATAAAAAATTCACTTTACTCATAACAGATATTCTACCATTAAAACTGGAATTTTGCGAGAAGAATCGTGGTGCTATCCCAGCGCAAGCGCAGCCGTTTTTGTTGACAATATCGTGGTGCTATCACTTCTTCACCTTAACATCTCTGCCACGATGACCTTGCGCAAGCGCATATTGTTTTGTTGACAATATCGTGGTGCTATCACTTCTTTACCTTAACATCTCTGCCACGATGACCTTGCGCAAGCGCAGCCGTTTTTGTTGACAATAAAGGCATCCTTCTTTATTATTATAAGACTATGACAGCTAACGAATTACGCTCAAAATATATTGAGTTTTTTAAATCAAAAAATCATGCAGAAATTTCAGGTCAGTCTCTGATTCCTGAAAATGATCCATCAGTTCTTTTTACAACAGCCGGAATGCATCCGCTTGTTCCTTATCTTCTTGGCGAAAAACATCCTGCCGGAACACGCCTTACAGACTATCAGAAATGTGTCCGAACTGGTGATATTGACGAAGTAGGTGACCCAAGCCATCTTACATGTTTCGAAATGCTTGGTAACTGGTCCCTCGGTGATTATTTCAAAAAAGAATCAATCGCATTTTCTTATGAATTCCTTACAAGCCCACAGTGGCTTGCCCTTGATCCTAGAAAGATTTCCGTAACAGTTTTTGCCGGCGATGAAAACGCACCTCGCGATGAAGAAGCTGCAGGTTACTGGAAAGAAGTTGGTATGCCGGAAGATAAAATCGCATACCTTCCTGCAAGCGATAACTGGTGGGCAGCAGGTCCTACAGGTCCTTGTGGTCCAGATACAGAAATTTTCTACTGGGTTGGCGAAGGTCTTCCACCTCAGGGCTCTAACAAAGGTACAGACAGCGCAAACTGGATGGAAATCTGGAACAACGTTTTCATGCAGTTTGAACGCA